>NZ_JBHXVE010000072.1:0-1059 GCF_042672505.1 Streptomyces sp. NPDC127190 | reverse complement strand
CGTCCAACGACCTTGCCCTACAATCCCAATGATACGTTGTAGGGAGCTTGCTACGCCCTGAGATACACTGTGATAGCCTTGTCCGTCTGCTGTTAAAAGAACAACGCGCATTGCCTGAATTGTCTCTTTCGTGACTTCATCCTCTAATTCAACCGCATGGGCGACCATGTCTGTAATTTCAATTACTTCTCCGATATGGTCTGATAGAGAGTGTTCAGCGTTGCTTACCGCGTTGTAAAGTTTGATGCTGCTCTTTCTGTCCGTTGCCTGGATAGTTGAAAACATTTGTTGTGTACCTTGTTCAAAAATACTTGGTGATGCTGTTGCAATGTCCTCAGTTGCCAATACGTCAGTAGTGTTTTCAGTGTTTTTAATAGTGTTTGTCATTTTAAAATTCCCCCAAAGAATTAATTTTGTTTTAAGTATTCATTGAATTTTTCAGCTGACACGCGCCATTCTCGACCGACTTTGAAACCTTTAATTTCTCCGTTGTTCAGCATTTTGCGAGCCGTTTTTTCAGATATTTTTAATATCTCGGCTACCTGTTTAACTGTTAAAACCTCTTCACTAGACAAAAAGCGTACCTCCCTCTACATATGTATCACTTCCTTTAAAGGGCTTCAGATTCCTTTATGTTCCCTTTGATGACCTTATCTTACCATCAAGGGATATATCATGTCTACCCCTTTTTACAAATTTCTTCAGAATTTTTTCAGGAAGGATTCGACATTATGCGACATATTGGTAGGAGAAGAAAATATTTCTGTACCAATAATAGAACACATGTTCCTGAATGTAAAGTCCTATTATATATGAAATAACTGGGTATCAGGGATAGAAATGTCCTATCTCTTATGTTCGCACTGAGTATAAATGTTTATAACAGGTTATTATTGACAAACTAAAATAAGTGTGTATATACTCTCTCCATTAAAGGAGATGAATAATTTATGCCAAATCTAGAAATATTAGATATTATTAATATGAAATTAGATACGAAATACAAGCATATTGAACACTTTTTAAAGGATTGGATAGATAAGAAGTACAACAATATGG
>NZ_JBHXVE010000071.1:0-1148 GCF_042672505.1 Streptomyces sp. NPDC127190 | reverse complement strand
ATGACACGGTATATAAACTCTAGTAGGTATTGGCATGAATCTTGTAAAAACAAATGCGCTCAACTCTTTCTCACCGTCCCCACATCCCTCGCTTTGCTCGGGCTGATGGTGAACGTTGAGAGAGTTTCGGCAATACTTTCCCTAAGAGGCTTTGATTTAAAAAAATCAAATATCCTCTTAAGTATTGCCGATTAACCTGTAATTGGGCTGACGGAGCCACGCATCGGTCGTATCCGCACATGGTTTTGCTGACCATGCAGACAAGGACTAAAGGTTTTGCACCTTCTCCCACGCGCTCCCTGTCGAAGTATGGTGGTATCTCTGCGAGGATTACTCCAACATGCAACTTAACCAACCTATACAACTACTTCCAACGCTCCGCCTATGTGAGATCCCCTGTAAGCGGTTTAGCCTTGCGACTATCGCTACGATGCACCAGTGACACTTATTCCCTCCACATGCAACGCATATCTTCCTTAAAAAAGGCGCACAGAAGTAGATAAAGCTCGACCGTTAGGTGCTTATTTGATGATTTAAACTGCTGAATTAACGAAGGACTTCAAATTGAGGCTTGTCAAACTGTTCTAATTCTTTAAAATAGATAGTGGTACTAGCCTTTAAGGTGAATATCAGTATGAGTTGCAAGCTCTGCCGATCTTTCGTTAATTGATGTTGCAAGCATCAAATAACTGTACCCATCGAATTTAAAACTAATGGACAGATTTCGCAAGAGACCTGTCCATTATTTTTTTTGATTACACCTAAGAATTAAGCTGAAACTCCTATTCTTTGGACTATTAATGTCAAAACTTCCTAGATTTCATAACAAGCACATCGAAAAACGTAAGTATTCAAATAGCCTCCTAGCCAAATCTATTTCTTCTAAAGTACGTTTCTCTAATAAAACATTTTTTAATGTTAATTTGAGAGGATCCCGCCTACGATCATGTTCATTCAAAAATATAAAAATTGTTTTATCTGATTTTTCAGGAGTAATCTTAAATAAGAATAGGTTTACGAATGTTCACTTCAAAAAGTGCGTATTTTATGCTGCTATTTTTAGAGATTGTCGCTTTAAAAATTGCACATTTGAAAAATGCATTTTTATTAATACAAATACAGAAAGCCTAAATCACTCGATATTAGAC
>NZ_JBHXVE010000070.1:0-1487 GCF_042672505.1 Streptomyces sp. NPDC127190 | reverse complement strand
CGGGGACGACGGTGACCTTCCCGCTGTCGATGCCGGCGTGGTGTCGTCCCTGCGCCCGCGGGGGGTTGCTCCCAGCGCATGAGCACGTTCGGCGGCCTGCTGCGGTCGTCCCCGCGCCCGCGGGGGTTGCTCGGCGCCGGAGGAGGCCACCGGTCAGTGGGTCCGGTCGTCCCCGCGCCTGCGGGGGTTGCTCGCGCTACGCGAACGGCATGCGCTGTCGGCGTACGACCCGAGCTCCCCCAACCGCGTACGGATGAACGCCCCCAGTTACGTTCGCGGGTCCGGCTTGGCAGATTCGGGTTGAGACCGACTTCCTGCCCCAGGGACACTCGCACGATGAGACAGAGCACGTCGGCCACCGGGGCAGTGGAACAAGGCTGGGATGGGCCCTGGTACCGGGTCCGCACGGAGGCATTCGAGGCATCGTTCCTGCCCAGCCCGGGCGAGGACTTGGACTCGATCTGCAACGTCGATGTCTTCGTGAACCTCCAGGACGGCTCCCGGTGGACCGCGACTGTCTTCTCGGTCGCAGAAGTCGAACGCCTGGTGGATGTCTGGGCAGAATGCGGCGAGGCTCTCGGCGGCCGCTACTTCTGGGTCTCAGACGGCCTGATCGTCCGGGATCCCGGTGTCGCCAGCATGACTCAGGTGATCGCCGGACTGATCGAGACCGACGAGTTCTCCCCAGTCTTCCAGCGACTCGAAGACGACTGATCAGGCCCCTGGCAGCCGACTGGACGTGCCCTGTCAGGCCACGTCCGTGTCCCGCTCGATGGCCTTGAGGCGGTTTCTGAGGCGGTAGCTGGGGCCGTTGATGGAGATCACGTCGCAGTGGTGGAGGAGCCGGTCGAGGATGGCGGTGGCCAGGACCTCGTCGTCGAACACCTGTCCCCATTCGCTGAAGGTCTTGTTCGAGGTCAAGATAATCGAGCCCTTTTCATACCGCTTTGAGATCACCTGGAACACCAGGGTCGCTTCTCCGCGTTCGAGGATCTCGTAGCCCACCTCGTCGACCACGAGGACGCCCGGCCGCAGGTAGGTGCCGAGCTTGTTGGCCAGACGCCCGGCTGCTTCGGCGGCCTTGAGGTTGCGGACCATGTCGTCGAGGCTGGTGAAGTAGACGGAGTAGCCAGCCCGGCAGGCCGCGACCGCGACCGCGACCGCGAGAGCAACGGCGATATGCGTCTTGCCCACCCCGGGCGGTCCCAGGAGAGCGGCGTTCGCCCTGGCTTCGTCGAATGAGAGCGTCGCAAGGTCCTTGACCTTGCGGGGGTCGAGTTCGGGCTGGAAGGAGAAGTCGTACTCATCGAGCGTTTTGTTGGTGCGGCAGCCTTGAGAGTCGCAGGCCCTGGCGGAAGCGGCGGCAGTCGCGGACAGCCAGTCCTTCGGAGAGGACTAGTAGTGCTTCGTTACGTCGGGTGTTCTCGCCTGGTGGTGGGCAGCTTTCCTGCATGAGGTTGAGGGAAGTGGAACGGCTCCGGGGTGAG
>NZ_JBHXVE010000069.1:0-1569 GCF_042672505.1 Streptomyces sp. NPDC127190 | reverse complement strand
ACGTTCGCTGAAGCGATTGTAAATAGCTTCAGGCAGGCTGCATCTACCGCCAGTGGCTACAGTCTGCTTACACCCTCAGATTTTTTTGTGAACGGCTGGAAGATCGTCCAAGAGATTTTAAACTCGGTAAGTGCTTGGTCGCCTATTGATTCATTGGGGATGCTGATTGCTTCAATCATTATCATGATTGCATTTGCCTTGATTTGTGCGTTCTTGGTTTTGGCGTTGGTTGAAATGTATATCGTGGTGTCAGCTAGTGTCTTAATGATGGGGTTTGCAGGTTCGCAATGGACGAAAGACTATGCCTTGAAAACTATTCAATATGCTGTTTCAGTCGGTGCAAAAATATTTATCTTACAATTGATTGCAGGTCTTGGACTTACTTTTATCCAAGAGTGGGCTACGGGCTTTAATGTTGAAGACAATGTAAGTTTGGTGGGTATGATTGGCTGTAGTGTGGTACTGCTGGCATTAACCAAAATTGTGCCTGATATGCTCCAAGGTGTGATTAACGGTTCATCTATTGGAAGTGGTGCTGCTTTAACTTCTGCCCTACGTGCTGTGGCTGCTGCGACAGCTGGCGCTGCTGCTGGTGCAGCTGGTGCGTCTATGGCTACAAAAGGCGCTGGAGCGTTGGCAAGTGAACAGCTAAACACGGCTCAAGCAACTGGCACAGGCCCATCGAGTGCAATGGGTAAAGCTGGTTTTATGGCTGGTAATATGGCCATGAATATGAGTTCTGCTTTAAAAAGTGACCTTGGTAGTCGTTTAAGTGGTTCTACGACTGGTGGACGTATGGCTGGCTCGATGATGAATAAAGCAAACGAGCTACGGTCAAAACGATCTAAAAGCAATCAGGATGAAAACACTATCTCATAGGGCGAGACAGATTTTTTCTGATTATTCGCATTTGTTTAGTTGTTGTTTTATACGCTCAATCCTTGTAATAAGACCATCCACACAACTTTGATGACGTTCATAAAGTGGGTGGTCTTTATTCTGCCAGTTATCCAATATTTCTTTGGCTTCGATGTACTCTTGTTCTAGTTTGTATAGTTGACCTTTCAGTCCAAAATTATCTTTATTCCAGATAGCTAATAGCTCGGTTTCACTTAGTTTTGATAAATCAGTCATTAGTAATACTCCCATTTAACCTTTAAAATCTGTTTCTGTTCGCAATGCCTTGAATATGCGTTTTGCCGTTTCTTCTCGCACACTGGACGGGTCACGTAAAATATTGGCAATCCATATTGCAAATGCTTGATAGTCCTTATTCCCTGCTAGGTCGCTGATACTGTGGACTTTAGACAATACTGAGCTATAAGTATTTATCTGACTGTCTGACAAGTTGCAGAACATATCAACCGTGCTTGGATCTCGTTCATGGTTGATTGTTTTAGGCTTGGATTTCTGTTTAAAGCTGAATGAAAACCCAATGATTGAACGTCCTCGCTTATGTTGCTCGTATTCTGCCTTAATGTCGGTATGGTCGTTTATTTTTTGAATATCAGGCTCTAAAAATAGTCTTTTAAAAGATTACATCCCTTGATGATCTGTGTCCAATACACC
>NZ_JBHXVE010000068.1:0-1992 GCF_042672505.1 Streptomyces sp. NPDC127190 | reverse complement strand
GGTCAGTAGTTAATCGACAGGGGTTTAACCCAGAGCTCGATCTGCCGTATTCGCTAAGGATTAGTGATTTTGAGCACGCAATGGAAGATATTTATGACTTCTTCCATGATGTGAACAATTTACTATCAAACAAAGGATTGCATAGGCTTGATGACATGATGAGACCAGCAGCTATGTCTGGCCTCATTTCAGATATGATCACAGCTTCCCTCGCTAAATTTTCAAGATCACTTGTTGAAAACAAGCATTTCAATGGACATCCAGACCTAGTTGTTAGAGGCAAGTATCCGAATGACAGTATCTCCTCAGGGGAAGACGGCATTGAAATAAAAACCACCAGGAAAAATGGGGGTGCCGTCGATACTCATGGGGCAAGATCTCAATGGATGTGCGTATTTGTCTACAATGTAGATAATGAGACTGAACCGGCCTCAGACAGAAAGTCGATGAAATTTACCGAGGTATATCTTTGCCACGTTGATGAAAATGACTTCCGTCGTAATGATCGTGGTGCATTAGGAACCAGAACAGCAACCCTTCACAAAGAAGGGTTGAAGAAGCTCAGAGAAAGCTGGGTTTACAAGGATTTAGTTTAGTTATTTTCCTTGCTTGGAAGGGCTGATAGCGCGGGGATAGCTTTCTCCGCCAAATCAAAGAACTCCCGGTCTATTTCAACTCCAATGCTCTCATAACCTATATGGTTTGCAGCTGCTAATGTGGAGCCGCCCCCCATAAATGGATCGAGAATAATCCCCTCTCCTAAAGGAAGCACTGCCCTCACTAATTGCCTCATGAAATTTTGCGGCTTTAATGACGGATGTGGCGCTATCTTTTTTTCATGTGCTGGCGTCGGATGAGATTTAATGACATCGCCAAATGGCCTGTCAGCTGAAATTCTCCTGAATCCACCTGTTTTCCACTTTCGTAGATTATCCTGAACCCTTCCATCTAGAGGCTTTCTCAGCACTATCCATGGTTCCCATTGAGAACGTGGCATGACAGAAACATCTCCAAATTCATCATGGGCGTTTTTGGGCCTATCCCCTCCTCTCATGGTCATAACCTGACGCGCGATGTAACCTCGTAGCTCTAAGCCAGACGTAGACATAGAGTCCGCGACTATATGCGATAGAAGAGGGTTGGATGCGATAACTATATTCCCGCCAGGAACAACCACCCTTTCGACTTGCGAGGATAGTTCTTTGAAAAATAATGATATATTTCTAAGATCTTCTTCCCGCAAAACCGTAAAGCGAGGTAATGGCGCACGCTTATGTCCATCAAAGGAAGGCGGCTTTCTCCAAATACCACCTTTCCCTGCCCTTAGTTTCTCAGTCTGCTGTTTTGTATACTCGACTAATCCGTAAGGAGGATCGGTTACAACTGCATGAATTGAATTATCTTTTTGCCTTTTTAACCATTCAATTGCATCATCAAAAAAAATCGTCGATTTCCCAACAGCCTTAGGTGAAGACGTCAAATCTAAGGAGGGAGTAATACCAGCATCACCATTTAAGCGATAGACACCGCGATCTACTCGTTCGAACAGACCAGGGGTATTTAAACTCAGATATGAACGTACAGAAGATTTTGAAATTTCTCCAATTTTCAAATAAACAGCGTTGGTTATCTCCTCAATAGAAGCTTCTCTTCCAAGCCTTAAAAAACATTCAATTATCGAGTCACGAACAACACCAGGAGCCAAAGACATGTTTATAAATCCAGTATTTTTGTATAAAATAATAATACTAACTAGACGTCAGGACGTCAATTTAGTTTAAAAGTGACGTCAAAAGAGCATGCATTAACTCCGCATTTACCATAACAGTGCTTTCCGGCACCGCCTCAGGGCGGGTTCGGCGCGAAAGCGGCGTCAGCCCGGTAAAACCGGCAGTAAACTCCCCACTAAATCGCGCATTCCGCGTCAGATAAATTTCACCCGACTGCATAGCCATGCAACCGGGTGAATGGCACCGGCTTTCGGCGGGGATC
>NZ_JBHXVE010000067.1:0-2021 GCF_042672505.1 Streptomyces sp. NPDC127190 | reverse complement strand
ATACAGAGCCAAGAACAACAAGCCCAGAATCAAGCGGTACAGAAAAAACTTACCACTTTGAATATGGGACTGATTTCAGTAGCAGTTATTTTGCTTATAGCAATTTTCTCGCTTGGTCTCGTCACCAAAAACAAGTACAGCGAGATGCAGACGCTAAATACCGTGATCAACGAGAAGCAAATGAGGGTCGACCATTTGAACCGATCGGGAGGCAGTTTGACGATCAGCACATGCAATCGACCAGACAGCAAAGCACAGCGCCTATGTATTCAGATCAACAATAACGCAGGCGAATGGCAGAACGGCTACATGATTCCAATGGGGTATTAAACGATGACCGAATTAGAAACACAATTATTGAGAATCATCGAAGAACAACAGCAACAATTAATGCAACAACAAGTGCAATTGCAGAAGCAACAGCAAGCTTTAGACACAATGCAAACCAAAATTATCCAAGCCTTGTCAGCACAATCAAAGACAATCAAGAGCGATCAGCAAAGCTTACAGCAAGCACAGAAATCATTAGCGACAATGCAGAAGCAATTTCACGAGCTAGAACGAAGTACAGCAAGCTATACCGAGCAGATCAATGGCAAAGTCCGAGAGATGAGCCTTATCACAGCCAACAACGAAGAAATTCTGGAGAGAATCTCAACCACACAGCATTCTGTCTCGTCAGAAGTAGCCAAAGCGCAGCAGAATTTGCTCGAAACATCCGAGATATTGAAAAAAATCTCGTCCAGATGAATGAGCGTAAACAAGAGATAGAAAAACCTCGACCTAAGCAAGATCGAGGTATGGATTTTGGGATGTAATTATTTTCTGGTATGTTGGTGTTTATTTCTTAGTATTAGCTTGTACTAATGTTTAAATTTAGCTATATTGAATGTAGTATAGGCTTGTTTATATATTTTGGTGGTGTTATGAATAATAACTGTGTAGTAGTACTAACTGCTCGTGGAAAGACTAGAATTTTAAAAGAAGGTGGTAGTCAGTCTTGGAGACTAAATGCTCATAATGCAGGAAAGTGCGATTATCTAGTTTGTGTGCAAAATAGGAAACAATCTTGGGGAGAACCAGAGGCTGATCATCACACTGCATTTTTAGTTGGCAAAATATCTAGTATCAGCCAATCTCAAGAAGAAGATGCAGATGGTAGATGGATAATAAATATCTCCGAATATGCTGATATATCTATTCCCAATATGTGGGATGGTAATCGGAATCCAGTTTCTTATAGTTCATTAGAAGAGATGAATATCGATTTGAATGAGCTGAAATTTACCAAATTAAATGAAGATAATTCTTCTAAAACACTGGATAAAATATCTATTCCTGAAGCTAAGAGACTATTAGCTAATTATTTTGATGTCCCTCAAGAAAATATTTCAATTACAATCAATATGTAAGCTTTTAATTGACCAAAAAAAGAAAAAAGCCTTTCACGTTAATGAAAGGCTTTTTTGAATCTTAGCGCTTGGGAGGGAAGATCTTAGATCCGCAGTCTCTCAAACTTACAACTATATATTAGGGTATATACGGTGGAATTGTCAAATGATGCAGTGCTTAAGATAGAGCAGGCTTTATCTATACCACGCTTATCTAAGTATGAAAATTTCTATAAAGATAAAGGTGAACCATATGAAAAATCTGATGTATTGATGCTTTATGAACGTAATTTAATAATTTCCAATAAGTTTTTTTACTTATTAAATTATTTTGAAGTTGTTCTGAGAAATGCTGTTGTTCAGGCAATAGAAATATCTTTTAGGTGTAATGAAACAAATAGTTGGCATGAAAATGAAGCTTTTATTCGAAGCCTTAGCCGTAGAGGGAGGTATAGCCCTAAAAGTATGTTTGATAGTGCTAAAGAGAAGTTCCCAGATTCGCCTAGTAAAATGATCCCTGAGCTTAAATTTGTATTCTGGCAAAAGATGCTTATGGCTAATTATGAAGAACGTATTTGGCAGGGATGTTTTAATTCTATTTTTCCTAATGCAACAGTTGAAAACAGGCAA
>NZ_JBHXVE010000066.1:0-2366 GCF_042672505.1 Streptomyces sp. NPDC127190 | reverse complement strand
TGTCCAGGTACTCCTCTGAGTGCACCGCCGAGTACGAAGTTGTGTGCACCACAGCTCAGGCCACGTCGGTGTCCCGCTCGATGGCCTGGAGGCGGTTCTTGAGCCGGTAGCTGTTGCCGTTGATCGGGACGACTTCGCAGTGGTGCAGGAGCCGGTCGAGGATCGCGGTGGCCAGTACCTCGTCGCCGAAGACCTGGCCCCATTCGCCGAAGGTCTTGTTCGAGGTCAGGATGATCGAGCCCTTTTCGTAACGCTTGGAGATCACCTGGAAGACCAGGTTCGCCTCGGCCCGCTCCAGCGGTTGGTAGCCGACCTCGTCGACCACGAGAACGGCGGGCCGGAGGTAGCTGGTGAGCTTACTGATCAGACGGCCCTGGTCCTCCGCGGCCTTGAGGTGACGGACCATGTCGTCGAGGCTGGTGAAGTAGATCGAGTAGCCGGCCCGGCAGGCCGCGACGGCCAGGGCGACGGCGATGTGCGTCTTGCCGACGCCGGGCGGCCCGAGCAGAGCGACGTTGGCCTTCTCCTCGACGAAGGAGAGGGTGGCCAGGTCCTTGACCTTGCGTGGGTCGAGCTCGGGCTGGAAGGAGAAGTCGTAGTCCTCCAGCGTCTTGTGGTGCGGCAGCTTCGACAACCGCAGGCCGTTGCGGAAGCGGCGGTCGTCGCGGACAGCGAGTTCCTCGGACAGCACCAGATCGAGCAGGTCGAGGTAGCCCATCTTGGCCTCATCCGCCCGCTGGATGTACTGGTTCAGGGCCTCGGCCAGGTGTGGCAGGCCGAGCTTGGCGGCGGTGGTGCGGATGCGGGTGCTGGTCAGCTCGCTCAACGGATTTCCTTGCTGGCGGAGTTGGCAGTGAAGGGGCGGGTGCCGGTCAGTTCGTCGTAGACCGACAGCGGACGGCGGCCCACCTCGACATTCGCGGCGGCGGCCCGGTTCAGCAGAGCCTGCAGCGGTCCGGCCTCGGGCCCGACTGCCTGGTCGCGGCGGGGCGAGGGCAGAGCGTCGCCGGTGGTGACCCGGCGGCCGGCGCCGGTGGGAAGGCCGTCCCAGTGAGTCTCATCCACGATGCGGGCGCCTCGGCCAACGGCCCGCGGGTGGACGGCCAACAAGGTCTGGCCACCTGTGTCGGGGGCGGTTGAATGCAGGCTGACCTGCGACTTCGTGGCCCGGATCTCGACCAGTTGACGGGGGCGGACCTTGCGGGCGGGAACGGAGTAGAGGTTCGCGTCGAAGGCGACCAGGCAGTCCTTGCCGACGTGCCGCAGGTGCCGCTGCGTGACCACATACGGGGTCGCCGGCAGCGGACGAAGGGCCATGTGGTCGCGCACGGCCCGGTGTCCGATGACTTCGCCGTGGGTGCCGTGGACCTTCGCCCGCCGCAGCGGCACCCAGGCGGCGAAGGCAGCGTTCAGCTCCTCGATGCAAGAGAAGGCCCGACCGGCCAGGACGTGGTCACGGATGATGTTCACCTGCCGCTCGACCCGCCCCTTGCCCTGCGGCCGGTAGGCAGCCAGCACGTCGATGTCGAAGTCGTAGTGCCCGGCGAAGGCGACCGCCTCCGGGTGCAGCGGAACCGCCTCACCGGGAGCGACGTGCCGGCGCACGACCGTCTTGGTGCGGTCATAGACGATGCTCATCGGCACCCCGCCGAAGTGCGCGAACGCGGCCCGGTGGCAGTCGAAGAACGTCGCCAGGTCCTGGCTGGTAGTGAAGCAGCAGAACGGGTCGCGCGAGTACGACAGAGTCATGTGGAACGAGTAGACCTTCGGGATGCCGACATGGGCGAGGATCTTGCCTTCGTCTCCCCAGTCGACCTGGGCCTGAGCACCAGGAACGACCTCGAAGCGCCGGTGCAGGCCCGCCAACTCACCTGGGCTGATGCCCATTTCCTCCGCGATCCGGGGCCGGGCCTCCTGCAGATAGAGCTTCACCCGCTGGTAGTTGATGCTGACCCCGTACTCCTGGGTCAGGCGCTCGTGGATCACCCTTCCCTTGAGCAGGATCTCGGACCTGAGCATCGCGTCGATCAGCGGCGCGACCTCGTCCACCACCCGCCGAGGCCGCTGATCTGCTGCTTCTCTCTTCGGCGGCGCGACTGATGCGGGGTCCTTGAGGTACTTGCTGACCGTCCTGCGGTTCAGCCCAGTCTCCTTCGCGATCTCCCGCAGACTCATCGCACCGGACTCGTACAGCGGACGAAACCGCCTCAATTCCAGCCAGCGATGCGGATCCAAGACCACCGTCAGCCGCCTCCCTGCCACCCCGAACCGACAGCAGCAGACTCACGGCCGACGCCCCGTCACCGCATCAAAAATGGTGCACTTTCATCCGTACGAGGTGGCGCACGTTCGCTTGTACGCCGACA
>NZ_JBHXVE010000065.1:0-2844 GCF_042672505.1 Streptomyces sp. NPDC127190 | reverse complement strand
AGCCCGCTGGGCGTCAGTGACCGACAACGGCGGAATCTTCGGACCCGGACGACTCATGCCCGACCAACGACGAATCTCTGACTCAGGTCACTAGGTGTCGCTCGCGGCGGCCCGGCCCGCCCAGAAGGACCCGAAGTCGGAGCGGCGGACGAGCAGCAGGGTGAGCTGCCGGACGTGCTGGCGCTCGCGGATGTGGTGGTGTCGCGGGGCGGTGCGGGGACGCTGGCGGAGCTGACCGTGCTGGGCAAGCCGACGATCTTCGTGCCGCTGACGTCGTCGGCGGGGAACGAGTAGACGCACAACGCGCGGCATCCGGAGCAGGCCGGCGCAGCGGTCGCGCTCACCGGTGAGGTGACGGCGGCCCAGCTGCAGGAAGGCAGTGAGCCCGCTCCTCGCCGACGCCCAGCTTTGGAGCGGCATGGCGGAGCGGGCCCGTACATACGGCCGTCCGGACGCGGCAGACAGACTCGTGGACGAAGTCCTAGCGGCCGCGGCGGGACGGCCGGTCACCGGTCAGGGCGGCCGACGTGGAGAGCCGTCCCTGCCTCGATGAGGACGGCGCACGCGTTGAATGCGTCCTGGTCGTTGCCCATCGGGGCGGCGACGTCGCTGTCGCCCAAGTACAGGGCGATCTCGGGCTGAACGTCGTCCTTGGCGATCTCGCGGAGGCCTTCGAGCACGGCGGCATCCATCGCCAGGACGCTGTCGGCCCAGCCCAACATCTCCCCAGTGAGCTGCCGGGCGCGGTAGCCGCTGAGGTCGAGGCCGAGCCGCCGGGCAGCCTCGATCATCTACTCGTTGACGGACTCGCCTTCCCGCTTCCCGTCAGCCCGGCCGAGCGGACCCCCAACTGGGCCGCACCGCGCCGGGCGAGGGCGAGGGCGAGCGCAGCGAACGGGCTGCGGCACTGATTGCCGAGGCAGACAGTCGAGACCTAGCGCATGATGCAGCTCCCGCGGTCTTGAGGGCCTGGCCGAAAACGGTGACGACCTGGCCGATGCAGTTCTCGGTGAGGTGCTGGTGGAACGGCAGCGTCAGGGCAAGCGGCCCAGAAACCCCACCGCCAAGACCAAGGAGGGAAAACCACTAGATGTCATCGCGATACTGCCGTCATGGCCGTCACTCAGCAACTCGCCCGCATCTCGGCGAAGTATCTCGCCTCCTGCCGCCAGTCAGCCGACGCCTCGCCGGATGGAGATCCTCCCTGGGATCCACTGCCGACGGACGTCCTCGACCTGGACTGGGCACCGTTCCTGCTTGAACGGGTCTGCGAGCTGGGAGGTCTCGACGCCATCCATCGGAACGCTCTCCGGCAGGCTCTCGACGGCGATACTGCCATCGACCTAGCCTTCCTCAACACCCATCCGCATGCCATCGCCCCCTTCGGGCCAGCCCCCACGGCCCTCTCAGCGGCGCAAGTGGCTCGCGTTGCGGAACTGCTCGGGCAGATTGACTTTCCGGCCCTGCTGGCCGCCCTGCCGACAGACGAAGCAGAGGCCGCCTGCTTGATCGGCCACGGCGCAGACAAGATCGTCGATGGCCCGAAGAAGTACCTGCTGCGGCACTTCAACGCCCTGTGCGAGTTCTACCGTGGTGCATCCCAACGGCAGCTTCTCGTCGTGCTCTGGTGGGACTGACGCCAGCCGCCTCACGATCGGCTCACGTCAGCAGCTGGAGAATTACGTGAACTCCCGCCTGGGGAATGTCGCGATCATCCATAGATGCCGCAGGCTCACGGTGAGCCGCTGTACACGGAGCTACCCCCACGGGCGCGGGGACGACAGCCCACCTCCAGGCATCCACCGCTGCCCGAGCGAGCTACCCCCGCGGGCGCGGGGGTTGCTCGTAGGACTGGTTGGCGCCGACGCTCCACTCGACGTCGTCCCCGCGCCCGCGGGGGTTGCTCCTTTCATATGCGAGCCGGACCACCCCGCAACGCGTCGTCGCCGACTGCGGCGACGTGCCCGGCCAGCTCCAGGGCGATGGCTGCCCACCGCTCGCGTAGCGAGGCGCCGGCGGCCGGGAGCTCGCAGGCCCGCTCGGTGACCAGCGAGCGATCGCGACTTCCAGGCCCATCGGCTCGCCCCCGTCCCGACGGCCCGGTACGGACGGGCCGTGGCTTCGTCTTTCTGCCCACCCCGTTTTGCCGGGCCTGCGCCGTCGCGGCCCGTAGCGCGAGGCGGGCCAGGTCCACGCCGGATGTCTCGGCGCCGCTCATGCCTGCCCCCAAGGGATGTAGCCGAGGTTCAGGTGACCGAGGCTGGCCACCCGCTGCACCTGGTCCACCAGCCGCCCGGTGAACAGGCGCCGGGCCGACGTCTCGCCGTACCGGTCGATGTGGTCGAACACCAGCTGAGGGTCCTTCATCGCGCGCCCGCCAGTCGAGGACCTGTCGCGGGTCAGGGCCTCGAGGACGAGCTTCTGCTCCTGGTCGACGTCGTCGACGGTCGGGACGGGCGCAGCGACCGTACGTGGGGCGGGCACCACGACCGGCGCCACCGGCGCGGCCTGGACGGCGGGAACCTGCGCGGCCGCGGCTTCGGCGCGGGCCTTCGCCGCCGCCTGCCGGGCGCGGACCTGCTCCCGCTCGGCCACGCGGGCCCATGCTCTGGCCGTCACGTCGTGGTGGAGCTGCTGGGCGATGACCGCCCGGCGCTCGTCCTCGGAGGCGTGCGGCAGCGCGGCCTACACGTCCACCGCGACCCTTCGGCGCTGCGCACGACGGTCTTCCTGCCGGTCCTCGCGGCGGGCAGTCATGTCGACCCCGCTCAGCTCGGTGCTCATGCGATCACCGCCCCGGCCGTGTCGCCGTCCAGCGGGCGCGCGGCGAGTTCGGGCAGCCGG
>NZ_JBHXVE010000064.1:0-2932 GCF_042672505.1 Streptomyces sp. NPDC127190 | reverse complement strand
GGCGTCATTCCAGCGGTGCATCCCGGTTGATGGGGCTTCAGGAACTGAGGCACGACTGGAGGGTGGCCAGCGGGGGCTGACGCGCAGGCAGGCACGACTTCCGGTGATCATGAAGCGTCGGCAACGCCACGTTCGGCAACAGCTGCATGAACGGGGGGGTCGCGCGCGGCTCGGACGTCGTGGACGGCGTCGGCCAAGGCTGGGGAAGCCCACATCAGACGCCCCTTAGAGTCGGCTATGACCTGCACGTTCATGCCGTGCTTCTTGTGTTTTCCCGAGCTGAACGGACGGTCGGCAGCGATTCGGTCGATGGGCAGGAGGGCCCTGTCAGGATCACGTACGCCTTCGTCGAGGCGGCTCGTGCGGCTTCGGTGAGGGTGGGGGCGAGGGCAGCTAGGAGGTTGACGGGCTGTCGCCCTGGCTCACCCAGGTCACTCTGGCCTGGGCCGCGTCGTTTTTCCCGGTCTCCCGACGGGATGGAGGACGGCTGCGCAGGTCCGTGAGGCGAGAGGCTTCGGTACCTGCACCCGCCAGGCCTGCCTGGGGATCATCGAGGCAGATTGGCTTCGGTTGCACGGCCGAAGACGTCTCCACACGTGGGACACGGGAACAGCGGGTGTTCGACGAGCACGATCAGCGCGTGACGTCCTTCTCTGCTCAGCTGGAAGAGGCGGCGGCTGGCCTGTCCGCCTTCATAGGCGGACAGGCGGAAGAGCTGGACGGCCTGTTCGTCGCGGATATCGGCGAAGCTGTCCGGGAGCCCAGCGAGCAGTTCGAAGTCCCGTTTGCCGGTCGCCGCGTCAGCTACCGTCCTCAGAGGCAGAGCGTCGAATCGCGCGGCCGACACAGCGGCGTCAACGGCGACGGCATGGGCGGCGAGGGCGGTGAAGATCTCTATCAGCCGCTCGCCTATCACGGTGTCGATGCCCCAGGTCCGCAGGTTCTCGTGCCGGTCAGCCTGCCGCCCTGGCTCCTGGTCCACCAGCGGCAGCAGGACACGGCCCAGGTGAGCGCAGCGACGCCATAGCGTGTCGGGGTCCGAGGTCACAGTGGTTCCTCTCTCCAGCGAGTGCAAGACCCGCGGCCGGGCACCAACTGACCTGCGCAGGCTTTCACGTTCCCCTGCAGAGTCCGAGTCCTGCGCCGTCACCGTGACCTCAGGCGGAGCCGCGTTCGGCGGCGGAACCGCCAGAGCCGCAGGAACACCGGTAGCCACCAACGCCACACTCACGACGAAGACACTCACGAGGGACCTTCATCGCATAGAACAGCCTCACCTTCTTCTGCACCTCAACTGGCAACCACTCGGGCAGCCTTGTGTGACACCAGACCGTAGATCTGGAACATGGGATACAGCAGGGCGTATCAGCCAATGACCCCTACTCTCCCCCACCCCCGGACCCAAGCCGCCATCACTCCCCCGGCACCTCGCATCCGTGCCCGACAGTGCGCGCCAGCGAGTGCCGTCCGAACCTGCGTGTGTACGGGAACTCATCGACAGGCCTGGGTGACACCGCTCACCAGCGCCCCAGGATGTCCAAGATCCCCTGGCCGGCCGGAAGGGGCGGCGGCATCAGCGGCAGCAGGAACAGCTCATCGGTCACCTCTGCCGCCGGCACCGAGCCCAAAGGTGACCTGCTGATGATCGGACTTGCCGTCCGATCGGGTGGAGCCACCTCCGGTTTCCCCGCGGACCGGCGGCCCTGGCCGCTACGAAGATCACGAACCATGTCCGTGATCTTCGAGAGGCCAGACCAGGCGCTTTGCCCGCACCTCCGCGGTGGCCGCTGTGTTCGCCGCGCTCCTTGTCCCGACAACCGCCCACGCCGCAGCACCGGCTGCCCACGCAGCCGGGGAGACCATCACCGCTCCTGTCCGTGACCTCCTTGACCGGCTGCCGGTCCGCGACGAGGACCGCACCGGGTATGAGCGCACGAAATTCCGACACTGGATCGACGCCGACAAGGACGGCTGCAACACCCGGGCCGAGGTGCTGAAGAACGAGGCGGTCATCGCCCCGGACCAGGGGCAGAAGTGCACGCTGACCGGAGGCCAGTGGTACTCGCCCTACGACGACCGCTACCTCGACGGGCCCCGGGGGCTGGACATCGACCACCTCGTCCCGCTCGCCGAAGCCTGGGACTCCGGTGCATCCGCGTGGACGCCGGCAAAGCGGGAGGACTACGCCAACGATCTGGGCGACGACCGGGCTGATCGCCGTGTCCGCCGCATCGAACCAGACCAAGGCCGACCAGGACCCCAGCACGTGGCTGCTGCCGGCCGAGGGCTACCGCTGCCAGTACGTCACCGACTGGGTCACGGACAAGACCCGCTGGTCCCTGACCATCGATCCCACCGAGCAGGCCGCCCTCACGGACGTCCTCAGCCGCTGCCCGGACGTCCCCGTCACCGTCACAACCGCCGACTGAACCCCGACAAGCACCAAAGCCGGCGGCGGCCGCGGCCACGAAGCAGGGCCCGCTCGTCCAGGTGACGAACGGGCCCTGCCTTAACAAGGAGGTCGGGCCCAACTCGGCACCACCACAAGGCCAATACCACCAGACCCGTGCCCGGAGACCCGGCCCCCGGCCACGGCCCGGCCAGACCGACTCCGGGCGGGCCCCTACTTCTCCTCTTCAGCCAGCCGAGCCATCTCCTCCGCGTACCGGCCCACAGCCTCCTGCTCCTCCACGGCCGCGCGCCGCAGCGCCTCCATCACCTCGGCCGGCGTCCGTTCAGGCATGGCCTCCACCTTCACGGTCTTCCTGCCGAGTCGGTGTCTGGTGGCCAGCGGCCTTGATAGCGGAGGCCGGAGTCGCACATCCGCCAGCCGGACGCTAGTGACCTGAGTCAGAGATTCGTCGGCAGTAGGCGGCGACTTTGTCGAGGATCTCGTCGGCTGTCTTCGTCCAGACGAATGGTCTGGGATGGT
>NZ_JBHXVE010000063.1:0-3268 GCF_042672505.1 Streptomyces sp. NPDC127190 | reverse complement strand
TGGCAATATGATCACTTAAATCATAAGTTAATGGTTGAGTGAAAACGAACAGTAAATAAAGATAACTTTCTGGACCTAAAAAAAAGTAAAAAGCTGAACCATAAAGATAAATTGCAAATAATGATTCCGCTAAAAGCTGCTGTAATTTTTCTTGTAGATATTCTAACTGAATTAAATCAGGCATCACTCACTCCTTTAATGGAAGATTAAATAATTCTCTATCTCGATTTTCGGTTAAGTATTTATCGAGTTGAGCCATTAACTTTTCATGAGCAACAGTGTCATTTTCGACGATTTTTAACATACAAGAGCCGATTAAAATCTTACGTCTTGTATCATTCTTTCGTTCTAACTCTTTTTGCTTAGAACGTTCACGAGCTACAGCAGCTTGTTTTTGAGCTTTTAACTGTTTTAACCGCTCTTGTTGCTTAGAAATTTGTTGTTCCAATGACTCAATTTTCATCTTTAACATACCTTTCAAATAGAGGAAATCCCCCTAAATCATAAGCGCACTTGAACATTGCTTTCAAGTTGCTATATGATTGTTGTGGGTTTTCCCGAAGGGCGCACTTTCCCAAACTAAAGTTTGGAGTGCGTAAGGGGACACCCCTTAACCCCGAAAAAAAATTTTCAATTTTTTTTTAAAAACACTTGTCAATGGGACTTTACATCGTGGCTATTTTTCACTTTTCAGTAAAAAATATTAGTCGATCAGATGGTCGAAGTGCTGTTGCGTGTGCTGCATATAGATCAGGGGAAAAATTGAAAGATGAACGCTATGGAAAAGAGCAGGATTACACGAAGAAAACAGGCATAGAATTTAAAAATATCTATGCGCCTGAAAACACCAAAAAAGAATTATTAGATCGGGAAACGCTTTGGAATACGGTCGAAACCAATGAAAATAGAAAAAAAACTCAATTATCAATATAATTTGAATTTTCAATTACTTGTGAATTAAACCAAGAACAACGAGAGAAGATGCTCAATGAGCTATGCGGAAAAATTGTAGAACGTCATAAGGTCGTTGTTGATGCAGTCATTCATGCCCCACATACCGCAGGCGGAAGTGATGACCGCAACTATCACGCCCACATCATGCTCACTACACGCAGCATTAACCAACAAGGCGACCTTGATAAAAAAACGAGAGAATTTAACGACAACGGCAAACAAGAAGTCGAACACTGGAGACAACAGTTTGCGGAACTCTGCAATCAATTTCTTGAACAGGTTGGCAGCCATGAGCGTGTCGATCACCGCAGCTACAAAGAGCAAGGTTTAGATTTAGAAGCCACACAGCATGAGGGTTCTACAATTACCCAACTTCGCAGACAGGGCAAGGACACTGAAATCAGTTTAAGTAACGATGCGATTAAGGCTAGAAATACAGAACGCCAATTAATTAAAGGACTTGAGCAAGAAATTTTAGCCACAGAACGCCTTGTTCATGACTTGGAACAGACCAGGGAAAATTTAGACCAGGAACAACGCCAAAAAGAAAAAGACCAGGAACAACGTTCCCCTGAAGAATTAACCAAAATTGCATATAGCGTTATTTCGCAATATAACGACGCTATAGCCACAGAAGCGAAAAACATAGCGTCATCTATCCAAAAAACAGAAATCGAGCAAATAAACGCTGTTTTGGAGCAAATAGAGCTATCTAAAAGCGATATTAAACACCAAAAAGAAGAACTAGGAAAAAGACCCCTGTTTTTTGGCGGAAAATGGGATACAGCAAATGCTGAAATTCAGAAGCAGTTGAACCAGCTGGAAGAACAAGAACGAGAATTGAGGAATAACTCCCCTCGATTTGAGCCTGAACGCTATACAGATCGGGCAAAACTGACTGTAAACAAGGCTAATCCAAACCTAAAAGCTAAATATGACCGAGCAAGAAATTATCTTGAGCGAGAACAACAACGGAAGTTAGCCGAACAGGAAAAACGAAAACAAGAAGCCAAAGCCATACAAGAACAAGAAAAACAGGCATTTTTTGCACGTAAAGCCTTGCGTGAACAAGGTAAGCATGAAGAAGCCAACAAGATGATTGAAGCCGAAAAGCGGAATAGACCACGTTCAAGATAGGTATATCTATGGTGCAAAATATATGATTTTGCACCATAGATATACCTATTCTTTTTGGTGTTTATTAAAATTATCTAAACAATACATGGTTTTACAGAGCGAGTGTCTACGAGCGAACTAGCAATATTCGACCCTCGACCCTCTGAAAAACCGCTTTTAAATGACTTGAACCCTAGAAAATCTATATTTTCATGTTGAAATCTGCACCTAGACCGAGCGAAGCGAGCATAAAGCCTTATGAGCGAAGCGAATTCATAGTTGCTTTTGCTTTTAGATTTCACAAACAGGATTAACCGAAAAATTGCCCCTCGAAGCGAGCTTGCGAGCTTCAATAAAGTACGAGCTTTAGCGAGTACATAGGGCAATTTTGACCCCTCCCCTCTTTTTTAATTTTTTTATTTTTTTTAATTTTTAGGGTGACTGAAATCCTTATATAGCAATGGTTTCAGACTTTATATAGCAACGTTTATCTTGCAATATAGCAACGTTTATCTTGCAATATAGCAACGTTTATCTTGCAATATAGCAACGTTTATCTTGCATATTACAACATTGTTATATAATGTTGCTATAACAACAAAATTCGAATAAGTTGCTATGTATGAAAAAAGACCTAGTCGTTAAGGATAATGCGCTGATCAATGCCAGTTATAATTTAGACCTTGCAGAACAACGCCTAATCCTTTTAGCAATACTGGAGGCGAGGGAGTCTAATATCCCTAGTGACCGTGATTTAACTATCCATGCAGAAAGCTACATTAACCATTTCAATGTCCATAGAAACACCGCCTACAAAGTCTTAAAGGATGCTTGCAAAAACTTGTTTGAGCGTCGCTTTAGTTACCAAAAATTAACGGCTAAAGGCAATCTTGAGAATGTTATGAGCCGATGGGTACAGCGTGTGTCCTATGTTGAAAATGAAGCCCTTGTCCGTATCAGGTTTTCAGATGATGTTGTGCCACTGATCACCAACCTAGAGAAGCATTTCACCAGTTATGAACTGGAGCAGGTAAGTAGCCTAACGAGTGCCTATGCCATACGTTTATATGAACTACTAATTGCATGGCGTAGCACTGGGAAAGTATCAATGCTTGAAACTAAGGAATTGAGGTCAAGACTTGGTGTATTGGACACAGAGCATCAACGGATGGAATCGTTTAAAAGACGAGTATTAGAG
>NZ_JBHXVE010000062.1:0-3726 GCF_042672505.1 Streptomyces sp. NPDC127190 | reverse complement strand
CCGGCTGCCCGAACTCGCCGCCCGCTCGCTGGACGGCGACACGGCCGGGGCGGTGATCGCATGAGCACCGAGCTGAGCGGGGTCGACATGACTGCTCGCCGCGAGGACCGGCAGGAAGACCGCCGTGCGCAGCGCCGAAAGGTCGCGGCCGACGTGTAGGCCGCGCTGCCGCACGCCGCCGAGGACGAGCGCCGGGCGGCCATCGCCCAGCAGCTCCACCAGCACGTGACGGCCAGAGCATGGGCCCGCGTTGGCCGAGCGGGAGCAGGTCCGCGCCCGGCAGGCGGCGGCGAAGGCCCGCGCCGAAGCCGCGGCTGGCGGGCGCGGGGACGACACGGCTACTCGTGGATGCAGGCGGTCCACTGAGGAGCAACCCCCGCGGGCGCGGGGACGACGCCGGCGCGGCCCGGGTCCCGGCCGCGGTCCCGGAGCAACCCCCGCGGGCGCGGGGACGACAATCGAGGCAGCTCCAGCTCGTGTATCTAGAAGGAGCAACCCCCGCGGGCGCGGGGACGACCAAGGTCAGGGTGAGCTGATGGCCAAGGGGACGGAGCAACCCCCGCGGGCGCGGGGACGACACCGTCGGTCACATCAAGGACGGCCTGGACTGGGAGCAACCCCCGCGGGCGCGGGGACGACCCCGCTTCATGAGGAATGACAGGCGTGCCCCGAGAGCAACCCCCGCGGGCGCGGGGACGACAAGGTGCTGCGCTGCCTGATCGCGGCGGTCGGGGAGCAACCCCCGCGGGCGCGGGGACGACAGCAGCAGATGGCCCGTGGCGGCGGCCGTGCCGGAGCAACCCCCGCGGGCGCGGGGACGACGGCCTGTCCGGCGATGACATCATCACCGTCACCGAGCAACCCCCGCGGGCGCGGGGACGACCGGCCACTCCGGCCTGGGACGGCTCACGTTCAGGAGCAACCCCCGCGGGCGCGGGGACGACGTCGACCAAGCGGAGGATGGCGCACGCTCGCCGGAGCAACCCCCGCGGGCGCGGGGACGACGTCAAGGAGGCGCGTCTGCCCTCCCCGTACGGGGAGCAACCCCCGCGGGCGCGGGGACGACAGGTCGCCGCCCGGCTGAACGCCGGCCCGATGCGAGCAACCCCCGCGGGCGCGGGGACGACGCCGCCGCTCACGGGGGGGGGGGGGTGTCGGTCGAGCAACCCCCGCGGGCGCGGGGACGACCGCCGCGCCGGCCCCGGACACGTCTCTGTCGGAGAGCAACCCCCGCGGGCGCGGGGACGACGCACGTGCCGGAAACGGACCGGGCCACCCGCACGAGCAACCCCCGCGGGCGCGGGGACGACGCGGCCGCCAGGAGGGGGGGTTCAGAGGGGAGGGAGCAACCCCCGCGGGCGCGGGGACGACCCGGCGTGGACGTACAGGGCAGGCGCATCCCGGGAGCAACCCCCGCGGGCGCGGGGACGACACTTGTTGAGCTGGGGTGAAGCTACCAAGAACTGGGTTTTTCATTCACCTGGGTTCCACTCTGATTTCTCACATCGGTGATCGACGACCTGCCAGGTGGTGTTCCGCCCAGCGGGAGGTGTGAGGAGCTTCCCCGGCAGGTGGCAGACCACGCCCTTCGGGCTCATCCCCGCACCCGCGGGGGTACTGGCTCATCCCGCAGGGCAGGGTCACCGTGATGTCGCTGGCGCGGCTGGCCAAGAGCGGGCGGAGCGCGAGCGCCAGGCTCCGGTGGCCCTGCCGTGCGAGGGCTGTGGGCAGGACCGTCGGCTGGCGCTGGCCTGTACTGCGCCACCTACCTGCACGCCAGGACCCGGCCAGCCAAGGGGCCGACCCAGTGGGCACCGCGTCGGAGCCCGCCTACCGGCTCCACACCGTGGAGCAGCACTTGCCGGAGCACGGGCGCACCGCGCTGGCGATGCTGGGCCGGATCGAGGAGGTTGAAGTCGAGGCCCCCGGGCGTAGGCCAGGGAGCAGAAGCGCCGCTGGCACAAACACAACTCGAACAGCGTGGATGCCGTCGCGGCGGCGAGGGCCGCCGACGCGGCCCGCGGCCCGGCAGTGCACGGCCGAGTACCTGCTCGCGGTACGGCTGCGATATGGGAGCAGTGCTCGACTCCGTAGACTGCCTGCTACCACCTTGCTACCATGCCGTGTGACCTCAATCAAGAAGCAGACGCAGGTCAGGCTCGAGGAGGACGTGCTGGCCGCCGGCAAAGCCGCCGCACGCGCGCGCCGACTGGATTTCAACAAGTACGTCGAGCGGCTCATCATCGAGGACACCACCGGTGCCCGCGCCGCCGGCATGACAGCCGCCCAGCGGCTCATCGACGAGCACAGTGCCTTCCTGGACGATCTGGAACAACAGCTCGACGCCCCCTATGACCAGCCCCACCCGGGCGCCGCCGCATGATCCTGCACGTCGACGAATCCTGGATCCTGGAAGTGGCAGAACGGGCCGGACACCACGACCCGGCACCCGACGACTACGGCGTACCCATCGCCGCCATCGCCCGCCACCGCGGCGAACTCCTCGACCACCCCGTCTACGACGGCCCCTACGCCCGCGCAGCCGCCCTGGTCCACACCTTGGGCCGCTGCCGCTGGCTCGAGCGCTCCAACCTCACCGTCGCCTGCGCCGTCGCCGTCATGTACCTCGAAGCCAGCAACATCCCCGTCAACCCCACACGCGAGCAGCTCACCGCACTCGCCCACGAACTGAACAACCCGCGCTCCACCAGCACCCACATCGCCTCCCTGCTACGCACCTGGAAACCCTGACCTCGAGCAGCGCCGGCACGGGACCCCGGCCCGGCGCAGGCCGACGGGCATCGGTGCCGCCTCGCCGGTCACCGAACAACCCAGAAGCTCCAGCGACCAGGCACCTCCTTGTGCTTTGCGATCAGCTTCGGGCGCGGGGACGACGCCACGGACACCTCGGTCGGGGGGTGGGAGTTCGAGCAACCCCCGCGGGCGCGGGGACGACGCGCCGTTGAGACGGTCGTCCATCGGCGTGAGCGAGCAACCCCCGCGGGCGCGGGGACGACGGCAGGCTGGTGAGGGCAACGGTCGCGTTGGGCGAGCAACCCCCGCGGGCGCGGGGACGACTTCACAGGGATCTTCGGAACGACGACGGTCGGCGAGCAACCCCCGGGGGCGCGGGGACGACGGCCGGGGCGGAGAACACCGGGGATGGCGGGAGGAGCAACCCCCGCGGACGCGGGGACGACGGCACCCTCGTTGAAGCCGCCGCGCGTTGGGGGGGGAGCAACCCCCGCGGACGCGGGGACGACCTGCCGTTGCTCATGACGAACGCCGAGTCGGAGGAGCAACCCCGCGGACGCGGGGACGACCCCACGTAGCCCTGAGAGTTAACGCCGTCCTGGGAGCAACCCCCGCGGACGCGGGGACGACGTGGTCGACGAGCTCGCCCTCGGCTGTGGCGGGGAGCAACCCCCGCGGCCGCGGGGACGACATGAATCGGGTAGTGGAATCGGTCAAGGCGGGAGAGCAACCCCCGCGGACGCGGGGACGACTCCTCGAAGGTCAGGCCGGTGGCCTGGGAGATGGAGCAACCCCCGCGGGCGCGGGGACGACGCAACAACGGTGAGGGTGCCTGGGCGCAGCACGGAGCAACCCCCGCGGACGCGGGGACGACCCCGCGTAGATGCCGTGCCGGCCCGTCGCGGGCGCGCCACCCCCGCGGACGCGGGGACGACGTCGCGGCCCCCCGCCCGCTGAACGGCGCCCGCGGGC
>NZ_JBHXVE010000061.1:1481-5075 GCF_042672505.1 Streptomyces sp. NPDC127190 | reverse complement strand
AACACAGCGAGGACGCTGTGTGCGAGGGGACTATTCCTCCTCTCGCACCGCTCTCGTGGTGTTCATCCCGATTACGGGAAAACATTCACGGAGAGTTTGATCCTGGCTCAGGACGAACGCTGGCGGCGTGCTTAACACATGCAAGTCGAACGATGAACCTCCTTCGGGAGGGGATTAGTGGCGAACGGGTGAGTAACACGTGGGCAATCTGCCCTTCACTCTGGGACAAGCCCTGGAAACGGGGTCTAATACCGGATACGAGCCTGAGAGGCATCTCTCGGGTTGGAAAGCTCCGGCGGTGAAGGATGAGCCCGCGGCCTATCAGCTTGTTGGTGAGGTAATGGCTCACCAAGGCGACGACGGGTAGCCGGCCTGAGAGGGCGACCGGCCACACTGGGACTGAGACACGGCCCAGACTCCTACGGGAGGCAGCAGTGGGGAATATTGCACAATGGGCGAAAGCCTGATGCAGCGACGCCGCGTGAGGGATGACGGCCTTCGGGTTGTAAACCTCTTTCAGCAGGGAAGAAGCGAGAGTGACGGTACCTGCAGAAGAAGCGCCGGCTAACTACGTGCCAGCAGCCGCGGTAATACGTAGGGCGCAAGCGTTGTCCGGAATTATTGGGCGTAAAGAGCTCGTAGGCGGCTTGTCACGTCGATTGTGAAAGCCCGAGGCTTAACCTCGGGTCTGCAGTCGATACGGGCTAGCTAGAGTGTGGTAGGGGAGATCGGAATTCCTGGTGTAGCGGTGAAATGCGCAGATATCAGGAGGAACACCGGTGGCGAAGGCGGATCTCTGGGCCATTACTGACGCTGAGGAGCGAAAGCGTGGGGAGCGAACAGGATTAGATACCCTGGTAGTCCACGCCGTAAACGGTGGGAACTAGGTGTTGGCGACATTCCACGTCGTCGGTGCCGCAGCTAACGCATTAAGTTCCCCGCCTGGGGAGTACGGCCGCAAGGCTAAAACTCAAAGGAATTGACGGGGGCCCGCACAAGCGGCGGAGCATGTGGCTTAATTCGACGCAACGCGAAGAACCTTACCAAGGCTTGACATACACCGGAAAACTCTGGAGACAGGGTCCCCCTTGTGGTCGGTGTACAGGTGGTGCATGGCTGTCGTCAGCTCGTGTCGTGAGATGTTGGGTTAAGTCCCGCAACGAGCGCAACCCTTGTTCTGTGTTGCCAGCATGCCCTTCGGGGTGATGGGGACTCACAGGAGACCGCCGGGGTCAACTCGGAGGAAGGTGGGGACGACGTCAAGTCATCATGCCCCTTATGTCTTGGGCTGCACACGTGCTACAATGGCCGGTACAAAGAGCTGCGATACCGTGAGGTGGAGCGAATCTCAAAAAGCCGGTCTCAGTTCGGATTGGGGTCTGCAACTCGACCCCATGAAGTCGGAGTCGCTAGTAATCGCAGATCAGCATTGCTGCGGTGAATACGTTCCCGGGCCTTGTACACACCGCCCGTCACGTCACGAAAGTCGGTAACACCCGAAGCCGGTGGCCCAACCCCTTGTGGGAGGGAGCTGTCGAAGGTGGGACTGGCGATTGGGACGAAGTCGTAACAAGGTAGCCGTACCGGAAGGTGCGGCTGGATCACCTCCTTTCTAAGGAGCACAGTACCGATTGCAGGCAAATGTTCTGCACGGTCAGCTCATGGGTGGAACGTTGATTATTCGGCCTGGATTCTGGGTCGGGGGCTGCTAGTACTGCTCGTAAGAGTGTGGAACGCATGATCTCCGGACGGGTTCTGGGCTGGGCACGCTGTTGGGTGTCTGAGGGAATGGATTTTTCCTCAGTTGCCGGCCCCAGTGCACTCGAACCTGTATGGGTTTGGGGTGATGGGTGGCTGGTCGTTGTTTGAGAACTGCACAGTGGACGCGAGCATCTGTGGCCAAGTTTTTAAGGGCGCACGGTGGATGCCTTGGCACCAGGAACCGATGAAGGACGTGGGAGGCCACGATAGTCCCCGGGGAGTCGTCAACCAGGCTTTGATCCGGGGGTTTCCGAATGGGGAAACCCGGCAGTCGTCATGGGCTGTCACCCGCTGCTGAACACATAGGCAGTGTGGAGGGAACGCGGGGAAGTGAAACATCTCAGTACCCGCAGGAAGAGAAAACAACCGTGATTCCGGGAGTAGTGGCGAGCGAAACCGGATGAGGCCAAACCGTATGCGTGTGAGACCCGGCAGGGGTTGCGTATGCGGGGTTGTGGGATCTCTCTTCCACGGTCTGCCGGCCGTGGGACGAGTCAGAAACCGTTGATGTAGGCGAAGGACATGCGAAAGGTCCGGCGTAGAGGGTAAGACCCCCGTAGTCGAAACGTCAGCGGCTCGTTTGAGAGACACCCAAGTAGCACGGGGCCCGAGAAATCCCGTGTGAATCTGGCGGGACCACCCGCTAAGCCTAAATATTCCCTGGTGACCGATAGCGGATAGTACCGTGAGGGAATGGTGAAAAGTACCGCGGGAGCGGAGTGAAATAGTACCTGAAACCGTGTGCCTACAAGCCGTGGGAGCGTCGGAATGTGCTTGCACATTCTCGTGACTGCGTGCCTTTTGAAGAATGAGCCTGCGAGTTTGCGGTGTGTTGCGAGGTTAACCCGGGTGGGGAAGCCGTAGCGAAAGCGAGTCCGAATAGGGCGATTCAGTAGCACGCTCAAGACCCGAAGCGGAGTGATCTAGCCATGGGCAGGTTGAAGCGGAGGTAAGACTTCGTGGAGGACCGAACCCACCAGGGTTGAAAACCTGGGGGATGACCTGTGGTTAGGGGTGAAAGGCCAATCAAACTCCGTGATAGCTGGTTCTCCCCGAAATGCATTTAGGTGCAGCGTCGTGTGTTTCTTGCCGGAGGTAGAGCACTGGATAGGCGATGGGCCCTACCGGGTTACTGACCTTAGCCAAACTCCGAATGCCGGTAAGTGAGAGCGCGGCAGTGAGACTGTGGGGGATAAGCTCCATGGTCGAGAGGGAAACAGCCCAGAGCATCGACTAAGGCCCCTAAGCGTACGCTAAGTGGGAAAGGATGTGGAGTCGCACAGACAACCAGGAGGTTGGCTTAGAAGCAGCCACCCTTGAAAGAGTGCGTAATAGCTCACTGGTCTAGTGATTCCGCGCCGACAATGTAGCGGGGCTCAAGCGTACCGCCGAAGTCGTGTCATTCATACATATAGGGCCAACGCCTGTATGGATGGGTAGGGGAGCGTCGTCTGCCGGGTGAAGCAGCACCGGAAGGTAGTTGTGGACGGTTGACGAGTGAGAATGCAGGCATGAGTAGCGATACAAACGTGAGAAACGTTTGCGCCGATTGACTAAGGGTTCCTGGGTCAAGCTGATCTGCCCAGGGTAAGTCGGGACCTAAGGCGAGGCCGACAGGCGTAGTCGATGGATAACCGGTTGATATTCCGGTACCCGCTGTGAAGCGTCAAACATCGAATCCAGTGATGCTAAGCCCGTGAAGCCGTTCCGGACCCTTCGGGGAATGGAAAGTGGTGGAGCCGGTGGCCCGAGCTGGTAGTAGGTGAGTGATGGGGTGACGCAGGAAGGTAGTCCATCCCGGGCGGTGGTTGTCCCGGGGTAAGGGTGTAGGCC
>NZ_JBHXVE010000061.1:0-1384 GCF_042672505.1 Streptomyces sp. NPDC127190 | reverse complement strand
GCTGAGACCTGATGCCGAGCCGATTGTGGTGAAGTGGATGATCCTATGCTGTCGAGAAAAGCCTCTAGCGAGTTTCATGGCGGCCCGTACCCTAAACCGACTCAGGTGGTCAGGTAGAGAATACCGAGGCGTTCGGGTGAACTATGGTTAAGGAACTCGGCAAAATGCCCCCGTAACTTCGGGAGAAGGGGGGCCACGCCTGGTGAGGGGACTTGCTCCTCGAGCTGGGGGTGGCCGCAGAGACCAGCGAGAAGCGACTGTTTACTAAAAACACAGGTCCGTGCGAAGCCGTAAGGCGATGTATACGGACTGACGCCTGCCCGGTGCTGGAACGTTAAGGGGACCGGTTAGCTCACTTTCGGGTGGGCGAAGCTGAGAACTTAAGCGCCAGTAAACGGCGGTGGTAACTATAACCATCCTAAGGTAGCGAAATTCCTTGTCGGGTAAGTTCCGACCTGCACGAATGGCGTAACGACTTCTCGACTGTCTCAACCATAGGCCCGGTGAAATTGCACTACGAGTAAAGATGCTCGTTTCGCGCAGCAGGACGGAAAGACCCCGGGACCTTTACTACAGTTTGATATTGGTGTTCGGTTCGGCTTGTGTAGGATAGCTGGGAGACTTTGAAGCTCATACGCCAGTGTGGGTGGAGTCGTCGTTGAAATACCAGTCTGGTCGTGCTGGATGTCTAACCTGGGTCCGTGATCCGGATCAGGGACAGTGTCTGATGGGTAGTTTAACTGGGGCGGTTGCCTCCTAAAGGGTAACGGAGGCGCCCAAAGGTTCCCTCAGCCTGGTTGGCAATCAGGTGTTGAGTGTAAGTGCACAAGGGAGCTTGACTGTGAGACCGACGGGTCGAGCAGGGACGAAAGTCGGGACTAGTGATCCGGCGGTGGCTTGTGGAAGCGCCGTCGCTCAACGGATAAAAGGTACCCCGGGGATAACAGGCTGATCTTCCCCAAGAGTCCATATCGACGGGATGGTTTGGCACCTCGATGTCGGCTCGTCGCATCCTGGGGCTGGAGTCGGTCCCAAGGGTTGGGCTGTTCGCCCATTAAAGCGGTACGCGAGCTGGGTTTAGAACGTCGTGAGACAGTTCGGTCCCTATCCGCTGTGCGCGTAGGAGTCTTGAGAAGGGCTGTCCCTAGTACGAGAGGACCGGGACGGACGAACCTCTGGTGTGCCAGTTGTTCTGCCAAGGGCATGGCTGGTTGGCTACGTTCGGGAGGGATAACCGCTGAAAGCATCTAAGCGGGAAGCCTGCTTCGAGATGAGGACTCCCACCCACTTGATGGGGTAAGGCTCCCAGTAGACGACTGGGTTGATAGGCCGGATCTGGAAGCCAGGTAACTGGTGGAGGTGACCGGTACTAATAGGCCGAGGG
>NZ_JBHXVE010000060.1:0-5191 GCF_042672505.1 Streptomyces sp. NPDC127190 | reverse complement strand
GACTCGGTCGTCCGCCTTGCAGCTGCACGCTCCCCCAAGCTCTCGACTCCTCCCCCACTCTCGGCTCCGCTCGAGCGGGGGGACCCCCATGAGCAGGGGGCACCCCCATGACCCCGCTCGGGTCGGCCGGAATGGCGCCGGCGCCACAGCCGACCTGATCCGAAAGAAAGGCCCCAGCCCGCACCAGCGCGGGCAGGCCGAAGAGCAGCGCGGGCGGCACGTTGAGGAAGAACACCGCCCGCCAGCCCAGCCCGGTCACCAGCGCCCCGCCCAGCAGCGGACCCGCGGCCGCCGCCAGCCCGATCGCGGCGGTCCGCACCGCGAGCGGCGTCGCGAGCCGCTCCGGCGGGTACGCGGCGCGCAGCATCCCCAGCGTGGCCGGCTGGAGCAGCGCCCCGCACACGCCCTGCACCACCCGCAGTCCGATCACCCAGCCCACCCCGGGAGCCAGCCCGATCCCGGCGGACGCCAGGCCGAACCCGAGCATGCCGAGCGCGAACACCCGACGCTGGCCGTACCGGTCGCCGAGCCGCCCGGCGAACACCAGCAGACTCGCCACCGCCACGAGATACCCGGTGCTGGTCCACTGCACCTGGGCGTACGAGGCGTGCAACTCCCGTTGCAGGCTGGGCTGGGCGACGGTGAGGACCGTACCGTCCAGCGCGACGACCACCGCGCCCGCGACGCTGCTCGTCAGCGTCCAGCGCGGCGTCACCGGCTCTCCCGCGGACCGAGATGGGCGGTCAGCACGCTGTCGAGCAGGGCAGCCAGGTCCTCCTGGCCGGTGGCCAGCTGGAGGCTGCGCCAGCGCCACAGCTGGGCGAGCCCGTGCAGGTTCGCCCAGAGCGCGCCCGCCACCCGCCGGGCGTCGCCCTCCGGCCGTACCTCGCCGACCAGCCCGGCCAGCAGGCCGAACAGCGGCAGACTCGTCTCGCGCAGCCCCAGACGGCCGCTCTCCAGCAGGTCGTGACGGAACATCAGCTCGTACATGCCGGGGCGGTCCAGCGCGAAGTCCAGATAGGCCCGCGCCAGTGCGGTCACCCGGGCGCGCGGTCCGCCGGTCTCCCGGTCGAGCGCCGCCCCGGCCCGCCCGGCCAGCTCGGCGAAGCCCCGCCGGGCGATGGCCGACAGCAGCTCCAGATGGGTCGGGAAGTAGCGGCGCGGCGCCCCGTGCGAGACCCCCGCGCGCCGGGCGATCTCCCGCAGGGTCAGCGCCTGCGCGCCCTCGGTGGCCAGCAACGCCACCCCGGCCTCGACCAGCCGAGCCCGCAGCCCCGTGTCGTCCTCATGCATAGACAGTGTCTACCAAGAGGGAGTAGACACTGTCTACTGAGGTGAGGTGCGGGGAATGCGCGGGCGGCGCGGCGCCGTTGACGTCCTTATGACTCAGGACACCTCACAGGACGCCCTTCTCCCGCTGCTCTCCGCCGGACACGCCGGCATCCTGGTGACCCTCAAACGCGACGGCCGGCCCCAGCTGTCCAACGTCAGCCACGCCTACGACCCCGACGAGCGGACCATCCGGATCTCCGTCACCGACGACCGCGCCAAGACCCGCAACCTGCGCCGCGACCCCCGCGCCTCCTACCACGTCACCAGCGCCGACCGCTGGGCGTACACCGTCGCCGAGGGCACGGCCGAGCTGACCCCGGTCGCCCGCGACCCGCACGACGACACCGTCGAGGAACTGGTCCGCCTCTACCGGGACGTCCAGGGCGAACACCCCGACTGGGACGACTTCCGGGCCGCGATGGTCCGCGACCGGCGGCTGGTGGTACGACTGCGCGTGGAACGCGTCTACGGCGTCCCGCGGCGCTGAGGAACCGGCGCACCCCGTCGGAACGGCACTTAGAGTGGAGGCGGCGAGAAAGCGGAGGTCGGCCATGGGGGAGACGCGGCGGGGACCGCGGGAGCGGATGGTCTCCAGCGCGGCCCAGCTCATCCGGCGCGACGGCGTCGCCGCCACCGGGATGCGCGAGGTCGCCGCGCACGCCGCCGCTCCGCGCGGCTCCCTCCAGCACTACTTCCCGGGCGGCAAGCAGCAGCTGGTCAACGAGGCCGTCGGCTTCGCCGGGCGGTACGCCGGCCAGCGCATCGGGCGCCTTCTCGAAGGGCTCGCGGAGCCGACCCCGAGCGCGCTGTTCGCGGCGATGGCCGACCAGTGGACCGACGAGTACACGGCCGACGGCTTCGTCGCGTGCTGCCCGCTGGCCGCCGCCGTGGTCGAGTGCGCGGCCTCCGACGGGTCGGCCCGTGAGGCGGTGGCCGCCGCGTTCGCGGCCTGGCGGACTCCGCTGGCCGAGGCGCTCACCGGTATGGGTGTCCCGGCCGGCCGTGCGGACGCGCTGGCCGCGCTGATGATCAGCACGCTGGAGGGCGCGCTCCTCCTGGCCCGGGCCGAGGCGGACGTCCGGCCACTGACCACGGCGGCCCGCGAACTGGGCCCGCTGCTGGACGCCGCCGCGACCGGCGGCTGAGAGGCGGGGGGCGGGTCAGGAGCCGAGGGCGGCGGCCTGGTCGCGGAGTGCGTCCAGCACCATTTGCAGCAGCGGATGACCTTCGCTGCCGCTGCGTACAGCCGCGAACACCCGCCGGGTCGGGCGGACGCCGCTGAGCGGGCGGATGGCGGCGCCCTTGAAGGTGATGCCGTGCAGCGCGGAGCGGGGCACCAGCGCCACCCCGGCACCGGCGGCCACCAGGGCGCACACCGCCCGGGAGTCGTCGGCCAGGCACTCCGACCGCGGATGGAATCCGGCCTCCTCGCAGGCCCGCAGCACCACGTCGTGCACCGGGTTGCCCGGCCAGGGCGTGACCCACGGATCCTCGCTCAGCTCGGCCAGGGCCAGCTCGGGTGCGGCCGCCTGCGGATGCCCCGAGGGCAGTACGACGTCGAAGGGCTCGGCGTAGAGCGGTTCGAGCAGCAGCTGCTCCCCGCTCTGGCCGACGAGGTCCCGGTGTTCCACGGCGAGGGCGATGTCCACCGCGCCGTCGACGAGCAGCCGGCGGCTCGCGTGCCCCTCGGCGTCCTTCACATGGATGCGCACCTGCGGGGCGCGGTTCCGCAGCCGGGCCATCGACGGTGCCACCACCTCGGTGATCGCACTCGCGAACGCGGCGATGGCCACCTCGCCGGCCAGGCCGGTCGAGCAGGCCGCCATGTCGGCCTCCGCCTGCTCCAGCTGTGCGGCGATGCGGCCGGCGTGGGTGGCCAGCACCACGCCCGTGGGGGTCAGCCGGACCGTCCGCCCCCGTCGCTCCAGCAGCATGTGCCCGACCTCCGACTCCAGCGCGGCCAGCTGCTGGGAAGCCGCCGAGGGGGACATGTAGAGGGCCTCGGCCGCGGCGGTGACGGTGCCGTGCTCGGCCAGCGCCCGCAGCACCCGGAGTCTGCGCGGATCAATCACAGGAGAAGTACACCAGGCGCCCGCCCTCCCTGTGAAGCGGAGCTTCACAGCGCATCCCGCAAAACCCCGATGGATTTAAAAGTCCCGGTCGTACAGAGTGGTCTCCCGTGACCGCGGCGGCCCTGGCCGGCGCCGCCTCACCCCACGGTGCGCCACCGCGTCCCGCGCGGCTTTCCGGTGTTCTCGGCTTCCGAGCATTCCCACAAGGATTTGTTGTGTCCATGACTGTCCGCACCCGCAGCGAGCACGACCTGCTCGGCGACCGGGACGTACCCGCCGACGCCTACTGGGGCATCCACACCCTGCGCGCCACGGAGAACTTCCCCCTCACCGGCACCCCCATCTCGGCGTACCCGCACCTCATCGACGCCCTGGCCGCCGTCAAGGAGGCCGCCGCGCTCGCCAACGAGGAACTGGGGCTGCTGGCACCCGAGAAGGCGGCCGCGATCGTCGCCGCCTGCCGCGAGATCCGCTCCGGGAAGCTGCACGAGCAGTTCGTCGTGGACGTCATCCAGGGCGGCGCCGGCACGTCGACCAACATGAACGCCAACGAGGTCGTCGCGAACCGCGCGCTGGAACTGCTCGGCCACGCCAAGGGCGACTACCGGCACCTGCACCCCAACGAGGACGTCAACCTCAGCCAGTCCACCAACGACGTCTACCCGACCGCCGTGAAGATCGCCACGGTGTTCGCGGTGCGCGGGCTGCTCCGCGCGATGGCCGTCCTCCAGGACGCCTTCGCCGGCAAGGCCGTGGAGTTCCGGGACGTCCTCAAGATGGGCCGCACCCAGCTCCAGGACGCGGTCCCGATGACGCTGGGCCAGGAGTTCTCCGCGTTCGCGGTGATGATCGAGGAGGACCGCAGCCGGCTCGCCGAGGCGGTAGAACTGATCCACGAGATCAACCTGGGTGCCACCGCCATCGGCACCGGCCTGAACGCCCCGGCCGGATACACCGAGGCCGCCCGCCGGCACCTCGCGGCGATCACCGGCCTGCCGCTGGTCACCGCGGCCAACCTGGTCGAGGCCACCCAGGACTGCGGGGCGTTCGTGCAGATGTCCGGGGTGCTCAAGCGGATCGCGGTCAAGCTCTCCAAGAGCTGCAACGACCTGCGGCTGCTGTCCTCCGGGCCGCGCGCCGGTCTCGGCGAGATCAACCTGCCGCCGGTGCAGGCGGGCTCCTCGATCATGCCGGGCAAGGTCAATCCGGTCATCCCCGAGGTCGTCAACCAGGTCGCCTTCGAGGTGATCGGCAACGACGTCGCCATCACCATGGCCGCCGAGGCCGGCCAGCTCCAGCTGAACGCCTTCGAGCCGATCATCCTGCACTCCCTGTCGGAGTCCCTCACCCACCTCGAGCGCGCCTGCCACACCCTGGCCGACCGTTGCGTGTCCGGCATCACCGCCAACACCGAGCGGCTGCGCGCGACCGTGGAGAACTCCATCGGCCTGGTCACCGCCCTCAACCCGCACATCGGCTACACCGCCGCCACCGACATCGCCAAGGAGGCCCTCGTCACCGGCCGCGGCGTCGCCGAACTCGTGCTGGAGAAGGGCCTGTTGCCGGCCGAGAAGCTGGCCGACCTGCTGCGCCCGGAGAACGTCGCCGGGACCGCCGCCTGATGCCGGGCGGCCGGCGGGCCGCGGGCAACGACACGATATGAAGCACCGAAGGAGTAACCCGTCCATGGCTACGGCGCCCAGCGTCTCCTACTCGATGACCATCCGGCTGGAGGTGCCCGCGAGCGGAACGGCCGTCTCGCAGCTCACCACCGCGGTGGAGTCCTC
>NZ_JBHXVE010000059.1:0-6416 GCF_042672505.1 Streptomyces sp. NPDC127190 | reverse complement strand
TGTAGACCATCCCGTTGATGACCTGCCGGTCTTCCACCCGCGGCCGCCCTGTGGCAGCCCGCGGTATCAGCGGAGCGAGTAACTCCCACTCTTGATCGGTGAGTTCGTGACGGCGTACCACTCAACCATGATCCACCATCTGAGGATCTTTGAAGACGGACCCTAGGCCGCGTCGTCGGAAGGCGTGGTCACGGCCCCAGGGTAGACACAAAGCCCGCTGCCGCGCCCCCGGACTCCCTCGCGGACGCCTGGAGCACCACGCCGACCACGGCCGCGCCCGACTCGCTCCCGGCTGCGGCCGCCGGCCCGGGTGACGCCTCGCCGGCGGCGACGTCACGGCCGGGCACGGCCCGGGTCGACGACGACCAGGCGGTGGGACTCCGCGAGGCCTACGAGCGCCACCTGCCGGACATCACCATCGCCGCCCTGCGCTACGCCCGCGCCAACGACCGGACTTTCCCCTAGCCGGTCGACAAGCGCGGCACCGCACTCCTTTACCGCGTCGGCGACCTCAAGAAGTGGGCCCGCAACCGGCCCCGCGCCGCATTGGGGACCACCGACCTCGACTGACCTCCCCGGCCTGCGCGAGCAGCTTCAGGTGCTGCTCGCCTCCGCCGCGCTGATCGGCATCAGCGCGGACGGCCGGGCCATTGCCGTCGACATCGACGCCGCCCCGCACCGTCGTTTCCACTCGGGCCCCACCGGCCAGCGGGCCTTTGTTGCCAGGGAAGGTCAGCTCTGGGCGGTGGGCCGGACGACGATGTCGTTCACGTCGACCGCGGCAGGCTGTTCGATCGCGAAAGCGATGGCACGGGCGATCGCGTCGGGCGGGATCGCGATGTCGTCCCGCATCTTCGTGATCTCTGCTCTGACCTGGCTGTTGGTTGACGCCTCGGCGAAGTCGGTCGCAGTCGCACCAGGTGAGACGGTGGTCACCCGCAAGGACTCGCCGGCTTCCTGGCGCAGTCCTTCGCAGATGGCCCGGACGGCGAACTTGGTGCCGGCGTAGACGGCCATGGTCGGCACGATGCGAAACGCGGCCGTGGAGGCGGTGGTGATGAAGTGGCCGGTTCCCTGCGCCCGGAAGACCGGCAGCGCGGCGCCGATCCCGTGCAGCACGCCCTTCACGTTGACGTCGACCATGTGGTCCCACTCCTCGACGCGCAGATCGTCGAGAGGCGATATGGTGCCGACTCCGGCGTTGCTGACGAGTACGTCGAGTCGGCCGAAGCACTCACTGGCCAGCGCGACCAGGGCATGCAGGTCGTCCCGCCGGGTCACGTCGGTGCGGATCTGTACGGCCGTGCCACCTGCCTTCTCGATCCGGGCCACCAGTTCCGCCAGGCGTTCGGACCGGCGTGCGCCGAGGACGAGTCGCGCGCCGCGTTCGGCGAGCAGCAGCGCGGTCGCCTCGCCGATGCCACTGCTGGCTCCCGTGATCGCCACCACTTTGCCCTTGATTGCGGACATGAGTTGTCCTCTCCGTCTTCGGCACCGGGGCCGGGCGGCAGCGGTTCCTGGAGGAGCGTCCGCCAAGCCGTTGCGCACCGGACAGCCGGGTGCCGGTGTGACCGTGTGAGGCCGTCGGTCATGCTGCGGCCCGTGCTCGCACACCAGTCTCCGATGGCCTTAGCCTGGTATCCAGACCGTACTTATTCTGGAACTGAAGGTGCCATCATGCCCGCGCACCGGGACCAACGCCGGCAGCTGAGTGAATTCCTGCGCAGCCGGAGAGAGCGCCTGACTCCTGATGAGGTGGGCCTGCCCCAGACCGGCCGCCGTCGGACTCCGGGACTTCGCCGAGAGGAACTGGCACTGCTGGCCGGAATCAGCGCCACCTGGTACACCTACCTGGAGCAGGGGCGAAAGATCCGCGTCTCCGAACAGGTACTCAACGCCCTGGCCGCGGCGCTGCGGCTCGACCGGCACGAGCGCGATCATCTTCTCCAGCTTGCCGGTCACGCGCCTGCGGCCGAAGCCGAGGAACGCGAGCCGCTAACCGCCGCGGCGGGTGCCGTCCCCCTGCTGCTCCAGCCGAACCCGGCATACATCATCGGCGGCAACTATGACGTCCTCAGTCACAACCAGGCAGCCCACGAGTTGTTCCCGAGGCTCATCACCGAGGCGGACCGGCCCGCCAACTTCGCCCGCTGGGTGTTCCTCGAACCGGTGGCCCGGGACGTTCTGGTCGACTGGGAACCCGAAGCACGCGGCCTGCTCGGCCGACTTCGGACGCTAGCGGCACGCCATTGCGGCGACCCGCGGTACACCCGACTGATCGAGGACCTGAACGAGGGCAGCCCGGAGGTGCGGGACTGGTGGCCGCAGTACGAGGTGCAGGCCCGGCACAGCGGTCGCAAACGGCTACGACACCCGCAACGGGGAGCGACCGATTATGCGTACACCGCTTTTCACCTGGCCGAACAGCCGGAACAGACGCTGGTCGTCTATGTCGACAGCAGCGAACTGCCTACGGGAGCGTAGCCGTGACCGGCGAATGACGGAGGATGCCGGCGGCAGTACCGGCGCTTACGGTACGGCTGCGGACGACCAGCGGCTGCGCGCCGAGCAACTCCTGGACAAAGGGGCGGACGACCAGCTGGTCCGTCGCGTGACACTGCGGGGTGCGCCGGGTTCCACAGCCCGGTGGCTTGCCCTCTCTCTCCCTGCTGGTCCTTGTCGGGGTGCTGTCGGTGACGAGCTGGACCAGGGGGCGCCGGCGGTGTCCTGGAGATCGAGGATCTGGGAGGCCCCGGTCGGGGGCCGTCCCACGGTTCCGACAGCTCCGGGAACGCGTCGGCTGTCCACGTCCTCCGCCACATCCGCGAAGGCACCGCCAAAGAGACTTCGTGTCATTTAATCACCTAATTCGGAAATGGGTAGGCCGTGGGTGTCCTTGCTGCGGTCTTGTTGGCATGCACAGGGAGATGGTTGGCTCTTCGAGGTCTACCCGCTGGGGGCGGGTATCAGAGCTTGGGAGTCCATATGCAACTCGTCCGCAAGCTGGTAACAGGAGTGATGGCGGCCGGCATCGCCACCACCGGCTTCATCGACGCAACCCCGGCGAATGCCACGGTCGTGAACTCCACGTGCAACCTGTCGAGCGTCGTCAATATCAACGCCGGCCAGGACTGCTACGTCTGGGACGGCAACAAGGCCACCGGCTACGTGGGCGGGATGTACATCGTGGGTGTCTATCAGGTGTGCTCGGATAGCTACACGGGCTGGGTGACGGACGTTAACGGATTCACGTACAACTTCTATCGAAACAGGTGCAATAACCAGATTAACGGGGCGATTCTGACGTCGATCACCTTCACCGGCAACTGAGCCCGAATCCACCGAGTGATCTTTCGGGGGTCCGTTCACGTGCCCGGACGCTCCGGACGGCCAGGTGTTTGCCGTCGAGTGGCGCTGAGCGCGAGAGCGGACTGCGTCAGCGGCAGAGCTTGTCCAGGTCCTCCGAAAAGGACGGGAACTCGGCCTGTGCCTCGGTGATGATGTCCCGGGCGGGTCGGCGCGCCGTGGTGGCGTGGCGCTCGGCGAGCTCGGTCAGTGCCGGGTTCGGTCGCGCTCCGCGCTGCTCGTACTCGACGACCTCCATTGGGCCGAGGCCGTCGGCCAGCAGCCACAGGAAGTCGGACAGGTTTCCGGCCACGACGCCACGCTCGCCCTCCGAGCCCAGGAACACCACGGGCTGTTCGGCGAGGGGCCGGCCCAGGCGCACACGCCACAGGGCGACGAGGCCGCCGGTGCCGTCCTGTCCGAAGACCCGGTAGGCGCCGCCGTCCAGTTCATGGTTGCCGGTCCAGTTGCGGAACCAGTCGGTGGTCTCCTCGGCGGAGTCGAAGGCGTCGTAGGGCTCGAAGTCCACGCCCTCGCCGTCGTCGTAGTCAAACTCCACCTGGGCGACGGCGACTAGGTCGTGTTTTAGAAGTCGGTGACCTGTCTGGTTGGCCGTCCGGGGAAGTGGCGGGCGGCCATCCAGATGGTGAGGTCGCGGGCGATGTCGTTGATGCTCGTCGCCGTGGTGACCTCGTGCTCGTGGCGGGAGGCGTCGCGGCGGACGATCTCGTAGCCGCCTTCGTCCAGGACGGCCACTGAGGCGAACCACACTGGATCGTCCTCGTCGGGCTGGACGACCACGAAGGTGTTGTCGGAGTCGTTGAGGTTGCTGATCATCATGAACAGCGCGTCCTCAGAGGGGTCGTCGATGCGGTCGCCGTTCTCGCTGTCGGCACCGTAGTACTGAGCCCCCATCGTTGCCTCTCCCTCGCCCGGTTCACCCTGGTCGCGGTCAGCATGGCACGTCGAACCGACCGCTCAAGCCGGTCATAACCATTCGCCGATCGCGGCGATCAGAACGGTGGCTTCGAAGCGGACGGCGAGTTTGTCGAACCGGGTGGCGACCGCCCGGTTGCGCTTGAGCCGGTTGATCCCGCATTCGACCGCGTGCCGGGCCTTGTAGTCCTCGCGGTCGAACGCCGGAGGCCGCCCGCCGGCCTTCCCGCGCCGTTTGCGGTTGGCGGCCTGGTCGGCGGGCTCTGGGATCGTGCAGCGGATTCCCCGCTTGCGCAGGTAGGCCCGGTTGGCGCGGGAGGAGTACGCCTTGTCGCCTCGCACTCGCAGTGGGCGGACACGGGGACGGCCGGGTCCGGTGCGGGGAACTCGGATGCCTTCCAGGATGGCGGCGAACTGAGGACTATCACCACGCTGACCTGCGGTGACCAGCAAAGACAGCGGCCGTTGGCCTTGTTCGCAGGCCAGATGGATCTTGGTGGTGAAGCCTCCTCGGGAACGGCCCAGACCGTGGTCGTCGGGCTCCGTGCGGGTGCCGCCCGGCGGTTCTTTCTGGGCCTGCCCGTCACGGCGGGCGCCTGCGGCATGCTGATGGGCCCGGCAGATCGTGGAGTCGACGTTGACCTCCCACGTGATCAACCCTGCCGCATCCGCCCGAGCCTGCAGCCCGGTCAGCAGCACAGGCCAGGTGCCGTCACGTTGCCAGCGGCGGAAGAGTCCGTAGACCGTCTGCCACGGCCCGTACTCCGACGGCAGATCCCGCCACGGAGCACCAGTTCGTACCCTCCACCGGATCCCGTCTATCAGCTTCCGCAGCCCCAGCGACGGCCGACCCAACACCGCGACCGGCAGCAACGGCTCCAGCACCGCCCACTGTTCATCAGAAAGATCCCCTCGCCCCACATCGAGATCATCACGGCACGGGACGAGGAACGGAGCCGACTTTCAAAACACGCGCTAGGGACCGTCTTCAGTTGTGATCAAGTTCGGCGGTATCTGCCGATCCGGTAGGACTGTGGTGTGACGCGTACGCAACTGACCGACGAAGAGTGGGAGTTCATCGGGCCATTCCTGCCGGTCGGCAGGTTCGGCCCGTACCCCGAGCGGCTGCGGGATCAGTTCGAGGGCGTGATCTGGCGGTTCCGCACCGGCAGTCAGTGGCGGGAGATGCCCGAGCAGTTCGGCGCCTGGCAGACCATCTACAACCGCTTCATGTGATGGCGGGAGGCGGGCGTTTTCCAGGCCCTGCTGGAAGAGGCGATCGCCGAGGCCGCCCGCCGGGACGAGATCGACATGTCACTGGTCAGCGTGGATTCCACAACCACGCGGGCTCATCACGACGCAGCCGGCATGCGGGTCAGTGAAGAGACCCTGGCCGCGCTCGAAGAGGCGGCCTCGCAAAAGGGGGAGCGTCCGAGGAACAAGGCGGACAGGACGGAGAAATCGATCCGGTCCGCGCCGAACGCCGACGCATCCGCTTACGACGGCGGGCCCGGCTCAAGGCCGCCCTGCTCGGGCGGTCCCGCGGCGGGCTGACCAGCAAGATTCACCTGGCCGCTGATCGGCGCTGCCGGCCGATGGTGCTCCTTCTGACCGCCGGACAGGCCGCCGACAGCCCCCAGTTCGTCCCAGTCCTGAGCAAGGTGCGGGTCCGTCTGCCCGTCGGTCGTCCCCGCACCCGACCCGCCGCCGTGGCCGGCGATAAGGCCTACTCCTCCCGCGCCAACCGTGCCCACCTGCGCAAACGCCGTATCGAGGCGGTCATCCCCGAGAAGAAGGACCAGGCAGCCAACCGCAGAAAGAAAGGCAGGCGGGGTGGCAGGCCGGTCACCTACAGCGCCGATCTCTACCGCGATCGCAACACGGTCGAGCGGGCCATCAACAAGCTGAAGGACTGGCGAGGCATCGCGACCCGCTACGACAAGAAGCCCGAAAGCTACCTCGCCGGACTCCATCTCCGCGCAGCGACCATCTGGATCAGCAGCCTCCTGAAAACCGATTGATCACAACCGCAGACAGTCCCTAGTACTCCAGTCAGATTTCGTGTCCTGAGCTGGTGGTTGTCGTTGTCCGGGTATGGAGGCGATAGCCGAAGTCGACCAGTGGCAGGGTGAGTT
>NZ_JBHXVE010000058.1:0-7698 GCF_042672505.1 Streptomyces sp. NPDC127190 | reverse complement strand
GACCAGATACGAGAAGACCGCCGCTTCCTACGAAGCGGCGGTCACCCTCGCGTCGTTCCTGCTGTGGGCAAGATCCGTTTGAAGACGGACCCTAGTACACCGCAACCAGAAGAACCCGCTCGGCCAGCGGAAGACACCACGGCCGGCCGCCGCCGGGGCCGTTGCCGCCCCGTTCCCGCACCACGCGCAGCAGCTTCTCGAAGCACCCCATCCGCAACCCGGTGAACGTCTCCACCCACACCGGCTCAGACCTCAACACCCCACCCATACAGGCAAAATGCCCGGAACCAAGCCTATTGCAACACCCTTGGGCGTCGCCCCGCGCCGATGCCTCCTGCGTGGCCAGGGGCGCAGCTCCGTCAAGCTCGGCGCGGCCTATCGTCTACCGGGCTCAGCGGACTTCACCGTTATTGCAGCTGGCAAGCACGGGTGCTCCCGCGCCATGTGGGCACCTCATTGCGTCCACAGAGCGGCCGCCCCGTCCCAATCGGGGCCAGCCCTGATCACGGGCTGAGTGCGGTAGGCCGAGGCAGCCTGCCGCGCGGCGCCGACCAGTCGACGATGACGCGCATGACGGAGCATCCTGAGCCCACCGTGCGAGCCAGGCCAGCCAGCTCCAGGAGGCGTGTGTGCACCGCTCCGACGATCGCAGGACCCATGCCTGGCTATGGCGTCGTCAACGGGCCAACGAAAAGATCAGTAGTCCGTGAGGTCGATCAGTATGGCGCCAGCCGCGCGTTCGTCGGGTGGCTCGGTGACGGCGCCTTCGATCAGGGCCTGCACCCGGTCTGGCAATGGGGAGAGCGGGCGCTCCAGGATCTCGCCGACGTCTCGGTAGATCGGCATGCCCAGTACCTCGTGCTCAGCATGCTGGAAGTCCGGGGCGGGTACATCGGGCTCCGCCATCGGGCCGTCACCACCCGCTTCCTCCAGCTCGTCCCAGGGCCCGTATCGGGCGACAGCCCCATAGCGGTCCTGGTTTCTCGCCCAGTGGGCCTCGGCGCGGGCTGCGGCACGAAGGTCGTTCAGACCCTGCTGATGGAGGTGCTTGGTCGCCGTATGAGCCATGTGGAGCCCAGTCTGCTTGCCGCGAGGAGCGTCACACAGGATGCGATGCCACGGAACGCTGCGGTCCCGTACGTAGGCTGCTCTCACGGGACGGCTGCGCAAAACGGCATGCACAGTCAAGGCCGAGACGAGGGTGCAGCCCAACTGAGCCTGCTCGCCACGCCCGTGACGGCAGTCGGTCACATGTCCAAGCTGTGATGCCGCTACCCAGTTGCGATGGTTATACAGGACGTAGGCAGGAAAGCAGCCGGCGGCCTGTGCGTCCTGGACCAGCAGCTCACTTTGGCGGGCACGGGTCCGACGGACGATGTGCTCAAGGGCATAGCCACCGCCGCGCTTCGCGCATTTGGCCTGAACCCGCATCCCGAAGCCGTGGCCACCCGAGTGGAACCACCATTCCCAGTCGGCCCCGTTGAGGGCTTCATCGCTTCGCTGGAACTCGCGGATCACCACACGGTCGCTGTGGAGACGGTAGATATCTTGCAGGTTGAACTTGGTGTAGGACTCTTCATCTGGCACCGGCCCGGCGAAATGGTCATCAGCCAGACGCTCAAACGTCCTCGTTGCGCAGGAACGCAGCGTCCGGCACAGGGAGCCAGCCGATGAAGAAGCGTTGCGGCGCGCCTCGGCGGACCAGCGAAGCTCGATCCCGCAGTGCGGGCAGAAGGCGAAGTGCTCGGCGATGTCTCCGCCACAGCCACACAGCAACTCGCCGCTCCTCCCTACATGCGTCAGATCACATGCAAGGCTACGGCAAGCAACGATCTTTGATGATCGCGGCCGCATCCTGACCGGCACGGCCGCGAACACCCGCCAGTACAGCCACCCGAGCGGCTCGCGATAACCCCGTCGTGGGGGCCCCGAGGTGGGTATGGTCGTGGGGCTGACGCTTCGTCATTCCACGAGCTTCAGGGTGACTTGTGGACGACTTACCGCCGTCACCGGCCCGGCTTCCGCGCCGCCTGCTGGCCGACCACGCCTTCCTGCGCGCGCTGCGCCGACGGGACTTCACCGTGGTCTTCGCCATGGCCCACGACGCGGGGATCTCCTTCAACCGGATCGCGGAGGCGTGCGCGCTCAAGCCCGAGCGTGTCAGCCAGATCGCCCGCGGCACCGCAACTGTCACCGCGCTGACGACTGTCGAGCGAATCGCCGGCGGTCTGCGCACTCCCGGTGCCCTCCTGGGGCTTGCTGCGCAACCCTGGGAGGACACCGCCGTCCTCAGCACGGAGTCCCACGATGGAGAAGACCCGATGAAGCGCCGCGACCTGTTGCGTGGCGCGCTGGCCGCCGGCCTCACCGCTCCGGCGCTCGCCGCTCTCACCGCCGCCCGGACCGACGTCGACCAGACCCTCTCCCCCGACATCCCCCAGGACCTGGCCGACCTGGAGGCCGCAGCCGAAAGCTACGGGTACGGCTACCACGGCCAGCAGCCCACCCGCGTCCTGGCCGACCTGTTCACCGACCTCACGACCCTGCGCCCGCTGCTCACCGTCCCGCAGCCCGCCCCGGTGAGGGCGAGGCTGTGCCGGACGGCCGGGCAGATGGCAGGGATGACCGCGATCGTCTTACACGACCTGGGCAGCCGCCGGGAATCGCGCGCATGGTTCGCCACCGCAGCCCGGTCCGCCGCCGAATCCGGCGACGACCAGCTGCACGCCTGGGTTCTCGCCCGCGAGGCGATGGTCCCGCTCAACTACGGCGCTCCGAAGGCAGCGGCCGATCTTGCCGACCGGGCTCGTCGCGCCGCCGGCCCGCGACCCACCGCTGCGGCCACCCTGGCGGCCGCCGTCGCCGCCCGTGCCTACGCCCTCAACCACCAGCCCGAACAGGCCCGCGCCGCGCTCGAGGCCGCCGACGCCCTCATGAACCGGCTCCCCGACCCCGAGCGGTCGGACACGTGGCTGACGTACGGCGAGCAGAAACACCACGTCCACCTCAGCCACGCCTTCACCACGCTCGGGGACACCCGCCGAGCCCGCGAGAGCCAGCAGCGTGCCCTGGAGCTGTCCGCGCCGACCAGCACCATGACACGCACTCTGCTGCACATCGACGCAGCCGCCTGCGCCCATCACGACGGCGACAGCGAACAAGCCTGCCGCCAAACCATCGCCGCCCTGACCACGCTCCCGGACGGCTACCGCACCGGCCTGGTCCGCCGCCGCGCCCAGGACCTCTACAAGGCCATCCCCGCCCAGCACCACCACGAGCCCGCTGTCCGCCAGCTGCGGGACCTCCTGGCCGCTTGATCCCTGGCTCAGCCGACTGTCGGTGCAACTCGTCCCGCGGCTGCCGCGGGCTGCGGCAGTCCCGGGGATCCCCATGCCTGGTTCCACCGCCACCGCCACGAGCGCGCAGCGCGTCCCACCCTGAACCGCGGGGAGCTGCGAAGCTCACTGGGCATAAGCCGCCGCCGAAGGCACCGCCGCGGGCCTTGCTGTGCGACGCCCTCACAACCGAACCGACTACTCGGTAGGATTCGACACCTGATGTCCATATGGCCTTCGATCGTTGCCGTACTCGGCACCCTCGCCGGTGCCGTGACGGCGGGACTCCTCCAGCATCGTTCGGCGCGCACCGCACGCGCCGAGGAGCGCGCCGACAGCCATCGCCAGGACCAGCTCGCTGCGGTCACCGACTTCGCGGCCGCCCTGGACGCGCATCGCTCGGCGATGTTCCACCGTGAGCGTCTGGTCCTGACCGAAGCAGGCACCGAGCAGCAGCTGGAGGCCCAGACCAGGTCCCACGACACCCGGGCGGCAATCACCGCGCCTCACATCCGCCTTCAGATCCTGGTGCCCGAACTGGCCGACCCCGCCCAGCAGGCCGCTGATGCCACGTACGCACTGCGCAAAGCCACCGACCGGACCGACCTGGACACCCGACGGCACGCGGCCAAGGAAGCAACCACGACCTTCATCGCCGCGGCCGCCACGCTGCTGAGCCCTGGCAACCGCTGACTAACGAGTTGGTGCGTGATAGCGGGTGAGGTCTCATGCCAGGTGGATGGCATGATCCCGCTGTGGTGATCACGGTCAATCGGACGGTGCTGACGCATCGGCTGTGCACGGGGCTCTCACGGCGTCATCTTGCGCGCTTGGGCGATGAGTTGGCCGAGCCGTGGCAGGCCGGGGTTGAGGGGCGTCGCCATGCTGCGCGAGGCGGGGTCCGTAGGCGGGCCGAAGGTGCCGGCGCCCGTCATCAGCTGGTGTTCGTTGACCGGCTGGTGGCCACGCTGAGCCATCTGCGGCACGACCTGCCGCACTCGGTGCTGGGGCTGATGTTCGGCGTCAACCGGTCCACCGTCACCCGGGCGATCGGAGAGGTGCGCACGTTCCTGGCGGGGCGGGGCTGCGCGGTTCCCGACCGTCCCGGCCTGCGGCTTCGAACGCTGACGGATGTCTTTGCCTATGCCCAGGCCGAAGGCGTTGAGCTGCGCCTGGACGCCACCGAGATCCAGGTCCGCCGGCCACCGGCCGACCGCGGCGGACGACGCGCGTTCGTCTCGGGCAAGAAGAAGCAGACACCATGAAGGCCACCGTTGTCGCCGACTGGCGTGGCCGCACGTTATGGGCCGATGCCCTGCGGCCTGGGCGTATGCACGACGCCACGGCCGCCCGCAACGAAGGCATCGCCGTCTGCTTCCGGCACTTCCCCGACGTCGGGGTCCTCTTGGACGACGGCTACCTCGGGCTGAGCCGCGACCACCGCGGGCAAGCGATCACACCGCCGAGAAAGCCCCGGCCGGGAGCACTTCCCGGCAGAGTCGAACAGTGGGAACGCGACCGCCACGGCCACTCATCCGACCGCATCACCGTCGAACACGCCCTCGCCGACCACAAACGCTGGAAGCAACTGACCCGCTGGACCCATCGCCGCGACCGCCTGCCCGACACCTACCGCGCCATCGCCGGACTCGTCTCCGACCGCACGGCGAACATCTGAAGACGGCTGTGAGCAAGGCAAACACACCTCACCCGCTTCACGCACCAACTCGTTATGCGGAACATCTGTTGCAGGTAGTGAAACCCTTATGGCGGCGTCGCGAAGGACACTCCGATATCTGTACATCACAGGTATGTCGCTTGTAGCGTGCTGTCGCGCGACAGACGCCAGAATCTGAAGTGAGGGAACATGAAGTTACGCCTTCGCTCTGCGGGGATCCTCGCCGCTGCAACAGCGCTGCTGCTGGGGGTGTTTGGAGCATCCAGTGCATGGGCAGGCACCACTCCGCCCACGGACTTCAAGTGGCTGCATAATGCCTGGACGGGCAAGTGTGCGGCCGTCCCGGGCGGCAGTACGGATGGTGGTACCCAGATTATTCAGTGGCCCTGCGGGCCGTTCGTGGACCACCTTTGGAAGGCGGTGCCGACCGTTACTCAGGGGTCCGTCGTCTACAACCATGTGCTGAACGGCAACAGCGCGCAGTGTCTCGCGGTCCAGGGCGGCAGCAAGGAAGCGGGCGCTCCGGTGATCCAGTGGCCTTGCGGGGACTTTCCCGACCACAACTGGGCGCTCATGGAGGACCGGTACGGCTTCCGGTTGAAGAACCTCAACAGTCAGATGTGCCTCACCATTCCCGGCGGAGTTCCGGACGACGGCATCGGCCTGATCCAGTGGCCTTGTGGCGATCAGACCGACCAGGTTTGGAAGTTCGATACACCCACCGGCTGGCTTTATCGAGCAGTAGTGAAGTCACTTGTCGATGGGTTTGGGAGGCGCCCGGATTCACGGATGGGTGATGTCGACGAGTTTGGGAGGCACTGAGGTTCTTGCCGGGGCAGCATCGAGGTGCTCCTGGTGAAAGGTGCTGGTCATGCCGCGTATGTCGAAGGTCGAGCTGTACGCGGCGATCCGGCGTGACCACCGCGGTGGCATGTCGATGCGCGAGCTGGAGCGCACGCACGGGGTGACCTGGCGGACGGTGCGGAAAGCGTTGGACTCGGCCTGGCCAAAGCCGCGCAAGAAGCTGCCGCCGCGGGCATCGGCTCTCGATCCGTACAAGCCGGTGATCGACGGTATCCTGCGGGCGCATCTGGTCGCGCCGCGCAAGCAGCGGCACACGGTCACCCGAATCTTCCACCGGCTGGTCGAGGAACACGGCGCCAACGTCTCCTACGGGATGGTCCGCTACTACATCGCAGCCCGGAGGCCCGAGATCCTGGTCGAGTCCGGCAAGGCCCCACTGGAGGTATTCGTCCCGCAGACGCACCAGCCCGGTCACGAGGCGGAGGTCGACTTCGGCGACGTGACGATCCGCCTCGCCGGCGAGCTGGTGACCTGCTACCTGTTCTCCTTCCGCCTGTCGTATACGGGCAAGGCCGTCCATCGCGTGTTCGCCTCCTGCGGCCAGGAGGCGTTCTTCGAAGGCCACGTCCACGCGCTACGGACGCTGGGCGGTGTCCCGCGGAGCAAGGTCCGCTACGACAACCTCAAGGCCGCCGTCGCCCGGGTACTCGGACTGAGCCGGGCCAGGGTGGAGGCCGACCGGTGGATCGCGTTCAAGTCGCACTACGGCATCGAGAGCTTCTACTGCCGCCCAGGCGTCGAGGGCGCCCATGAGAAGGGCGGCGTCGAGGGCCAGATCGGCTACTTCCGCCGCAATCACTTCGTCCCCATCCCGGAGGTGTCCTCGCTCGCCGAGCTGAACGAGATGGTCGAGCAGTGGGACCGGCAGGACGACGCCCGCCGGATCGGTTCCAGGTCCAGGACCATCGCCGAAGAGTTCGCGCTCGAACAGCCGCTGCTGATGCCGTTGCCGGAGGAGCCGTTCGAGACCGGGAGGTTTTTCACCCCGAGGGTCGACCGCTATGGCCAGATTCCGGTCCGCACGAACCGCTACTCGGTCCCCATCCGGCTGATCGGCAAACGGGTCCGGGTCATCCTTCACGCCTCTCACCTGGTGGTTTACGACCAGAACGTGGAAGTCGCCCGGCACGAGCGCCTGATCGCCAAGGGCGCGGTCCGCCTGGAGCTGGACCATTACCTAGAGGTCCTCGTCCGCAAACCCGGAGCCTTCCCCGGCTCCACCGCACTTGAACAGGCCCGTTCGGCAGGGAAGTTCACTCCTGTTCACGACGCCTGGTGGACCCAGGCCATGAAGATCCATGGTGAGCGAGACGGCACCCGTGCGCTGATCGAGGTCCTGCTGCTCGGGAGGAACATGCCGCACGAGCACGTCGTCGCCGGCCTGGCAGCGGCCCTTCGGGCCGGGGCCATGACCGCCGACGCGGTCGCGTTGGAAGCCCGCAAGGCCGCCCAGGCCGAGACCGAGCCCGCACCGGATCCCCGCGTGCCCGGCCAGTCGACGGCGACGGTGACGTCCCTGCACGAGTGGCGCCTCGCACACCTTCCACCCGAAACCAGGCCGCTGCCCTCGGTGGCCCACTACGACCAGCTGCTCCGACGCCGCCGCGCAAGCGGCGGTGACCACCGAGAGGAAGAAGCACGATGACCCTGCCCCGCCAGCGAGGCTTGACCGAGCAGGCCGCCGACGCCGCCATCGACTCCGCCTGCCGCCTGCTGCGGCTGCCGACTGTCCAGGTACTCCTCTGAGTGCACCGCCGAGTACGAAGTTGTGTGCACCACAGCTCAGGCCACGTCGGTGTCCCGCTCGATGGCCTGGAGGCG
>NZ_JBHXVE010000057.1:0-8286 GCF_042672505.1 Streptomyces sp. NPDC127190 | reverse complement strand
GTACCGGCTGCTGCCGCCGCTGAGCCCGAGGTGGCTGAGCAGGAGGCTGCCGCTGTCGAGGAGGAGGCCGCGCCTGCCGCCCGGCCGCGTCGTCGGGCCGCGCGTCGTGCCTCCGCTCCCGCCGGTGCGCCGGTGGCTGCCGAGGAGGCCGCCGAGACCGTCGTACCGGCTGCTGCCGCTGCTGAGCCCGAGGTGGCTGAGCAGGAGGCTGCCGCTGTCGAGGAGGAGGCCGCGCCTGCCGCCCGGCCGCGTCGTCGCGCCAGCCGCCGCGCCTCCGCCCCCGCCGGTGCGCCGAAGGCCGCCGAGCCCGCCGCCGAGGAGGCCCCGGCCGCCGCTGCCGCCGCGCAGGAGCCGGTCGAGGAGCCCGCGGCTCCCGCCGTCGCCGCCGCTGCCGAGGAGGCCGCTCCGCGCCGTACCCGGCGCCGGGCCACCCGACGCGTGTCCGCGCCCGAGGGCGCTCCCGCCGCCGAGGCCGAGGCCGAGGAGGAGAAGCCCGTCGCCGAGGCCGGCACGCAGACCCCGGAGGTCCCCGTCACCACGCCCACCACCGAGCCCGCCACGGCCACCCGGCCGGCCCCGGCCGCCGAGCCCGCGCAGCCCGCCGCCGAGGCCGCCGCCCCGCGCCGCGCCCGCCGCCGGGCCGTACGCCCCGCGTTCGGCTTCTCCGAGCCCGCCAAGTCCGCGTCCGCGGCCGACGAGGGCGAGGGCCCGCGCCGGCCCGCCCGCCCCGCCGTCGCCGTGTTCCGGGCGCCGGTGTTCGCCGAGCCCCGGTTCCAGACCCCGGAGCGGGCCGCCGTCGAGGCCGCCGCGGAGGCCGCCGAGGTGGAGGAGCCCGAGGAGACCGAGGAGTACTCGGAGCAGCGCGTGGAGGAACGCCTGGAGGCCGGCTCGCGCCGTCGCCGTCGCCGCCGGGGCGCCGCCCAGGCCGAGGAGACGCAGGCCGCCCCGGCCGAGGAGCCGGTGCAGGCGGAGGAGTCCGCCGAGGAGCCGGCCGAGGCCGAGGACCTGGCCGACGGCGAGGACTCCGAGGAGGCCGAGGGCTTCGAGGAGTCCGGGTCCCGCCGCCGGCGCCGCCGGGGCGGCCGTCGCCGCCGCCGCGGTGACCTCGCCGAGGGCGAGGGCGCGGAGGCCGAGGAACTCGCCGCCGAGCAGGCCGAGCAGGACGCCGAGGACACCGCCGAGCAGGAGGAAGAGGACGCCGAGGAGGCCCTCGGCGAGGCCGGGTCCGGCAGCGCCAGCAGCCGTCGTCGCCGCCGGCGCCGTCGCCGGGCCGGTGACACCTCCGTCGACACCGAGCCCGGTGAGGGCGACCCGGAGCGTACGGTCGTCAAGGTCCGCGAGCCGCGCAAGCCCGCCGAGCCGTCCGACGAGGTCCAGTCCATCAAGGGCTCGACCCGTCTGGAGGCCAAGAAGCAGCGCCGCCGCGAAGGCCGTGAGCAGGGCCGCCGACGCGTTCCGATCATCACCGAGGCCGAGTTCCTGGCCCGCCGCGAGGCCGTCGAGCGGGTGATGGTGGTACGCCAGTACGGCGACCGCACCCAGATCGGCGTCCTGGAGGACGGGGTGCTCGTCGAGCACTACGTCAACAAGGAGCAGTCGACCTCGTACGTCGGCAACGTGTACCTGGGCAAGGTCCAGAACGTGCTGCCGTCGATGGAGGCCGCCTTCATCGACATCGGCAAGGGCCGCAACGCCGTCCTGTACGCCGGCGAGGTCAACTTCGAGGCGCTCGGCATGGCCAACGGCCCGCGCCGCATCGAGGCCGCCCTGAAGTCCGGCCAGTCCGTCCTCGTGCAGGTGACCAAGGACCCGATCGGCCACAAGGGCGCCCGTCTGACCAGCCAGGTCTCCCTGCCGGGCCGCTACCTCGTGTACGTGCCCGAGGGCTCCATGACCGGCATCAGCCGCAAGCTGCCCGACACCGAGCGGGCCCGGCTGAAGTCCATCCTCAAGAAGATCGTCCCCGAGGACGCGGGCGTCATCGTGCGCACCGCCGCCGAGGGCGCGAGCGAGGACGAGCTGCGCCGCGACGTCGAGCGGCTCCAGGCGCAGTGGGAGGAGATCCAGAAGAAGGCCAAGAGCGGCAACGCTCCGACGCTGCTGTACGGCGAGCCGGACATGACCGTCCGGGTCGTGCGCGACATCTTCAACGAGGACTTCTCCAAGGTCATCGTCAGCGGTGACGAGGCCTGGCAGACCATCCACGGCTATGTCGCGCACGTCGCGCCCGACCTGGCCGGCCGGCTGTCGAAGTGGACCTCCGAGGTCGACGTCTTCGCCACCTACCGGATCGACGAGCAGCTGGCCAAGGCGCTGGACCGCAAGGTCTGGCTGCCCAGCGGCGGTTCGCTGGTGATCGACAAGACCGAGGCGATGGTCGTCATCGACGTCAACACCGGCAAGTTCACCGGTCAGGGCGGCAACCTCGAAGAGACCGTGACCAGGAACAACCTGGAGGCGGCCGAGGAGATCGTGCGCCAGCTGCGGCTGCGCGACCTCGGCGGCATCGTCGTCATCGACTTCATCGACATGGTCCTGGAGTCCAACCGCGACCTGGTGCTGCGCCGCCTGCTGGAGTGCCTGGGCCGCGACCGTACGAAGCACCAGGTGGCCGAGGTGACCTCGCTGGGCCTGGTGCAGATGACGCGCAAGCGGGTCGGCCAGGGTCTGCTGGAGTCCTTCTCCGAGACCTGCGTCCACTGCAACGGCCGCGGTGTCATCGTGCACATGGAGCAGCCGAGCGCCAACGGCGGCGGCAAGCGCAAGAAGCGCGGTGGCCGTGGCGAGGCGCCGGAGCAGCCGGAGCACGTGCATGTGCACGAGACCGCTGCGGTGGCCGTGGAGACCGGTGAGGCCGTCGAGCCGGAGGCCGAGTCCGCCGCCGAGGTGGCCGCCGAGATCGCCGAGCCGGTCTCGCTGCCCGCCCCCGACTTCGCGCCGGACGAGGAGCTGTACAACAGCGTCGCCGAGGCGGAGGCGGCGGCCGGCCGTGGCCGTACGCGGCGCCGGGCGAGCCGCCGGGCGTCCGCTCCGGCGGGTGCGCCGAGGGCGGAGAAGGCCCCGCGGGCCGACCGCGCCGAGCGGGCCGCCCGGGCCGCCGAGGCCGAGGAGGCCGCCGCCGCGGTGCCGACCGCGCAGGACGTCACCGCCGAGGAGGCGGCCGCGCGTCCGGTACGGCCGGAGACCGCCGCCGAGGCCCTGGCCGAGCCGGTGGCCGCCGAGGACCAGGTGGTTCCGGCGGAGCCGCAGGTGGAGGTTGCCGAGGCTCCTGCCGCCGAGGAGGCCGCGCCGAAGGGCCGTACGCGCCGTCGGGCGACCCGGAAGGTGTCCGCGCCGGCCGGTTCCCCCGCGGGTGCCGAGGCCGCCGTGGTGACCATCGCCGAGGCTCCCGCGGCCGAGGCCGCCGCGCCCAAGGCTCCGGTGGAGGAGGCCCCGGCCGCTGCCGAGGACGCGCCCGTGCAGCCCGCCGAGACCGCCGAGGCCGCCGCGCCGGCCCGTCCGCGCCGCCGTGCGGTGCGCAAGGCCACCGCGCCGACCGCGCCCGAGGAGGCGGCCGTCGTGGTCGTCCCGTCGGCCGCGGCGGAGGCCGCCCCGGAGGCCGAGGCTGCCCCGGCGGAGGCCGAGGCGCCCGGCGTCGAGGAGGTCGCGCCGGCCAAGAAGACCGCCCGCAAGGCGGCCAAGAAGGCACCGGCGAAGAAGGCCGCGGCGAAGAAGACGGCCGCCAAGAAGACCGCGGCCAAGAAGACGGCCGCGAAGAAGACGACGGTGAAGAAGGCGGCCAAGTCGGCCACCACCGCCGCCGCGAAGACGACGGCGAAGAAGACCGCCACCGTCTCCACCACCGACGAGGGCTGACGCCCGACTCGTCCCATCCCGTGTGGCCCCGTCGTCAGGGCGGGGCCACACGGTTTTTTCCGGGGGGCCCGATCCACCGTCGGACACCGGCGGAAGCGCGAAACGAAGGAGAAAGACCGCGATGATAGGCCTCGTGCTGGCAGCCGGCGCCGGACGGCGACTGCGCCCCTACACCGACACCCTGCCCAAGGCGTTGGTGCCGGTGGGGCCCGCGGGCATCGAGGGCGAGCCCACGGTCCTCGACCTGACCCTGGCCAACTTCGCCGAGGTCGGTCTGACCGAGGTCGCGGTCATCGTCGGCTACCGCAAGGAGGCCGTGTACGAGCGCAAGGCGGCCCTGGAGGCGAAGTACGGCCTGAAGCTCACCCTCATCGACAACGACAAGGCCGAGGAGTGGAACAACGCCTACTCCCTGTGGTGCGGCCGGGACGCCCTGAAGGACGGCGTGATCCTCGCCAACGGCGACACCGTGCACCCGGTCTCGGTCGAGAAGACGCTGCTGGCCGCCCGCGGTGAGGGCAGGAAGATCATCCTCGCGCTGGACACCGTGAAGTCCCTGGCCGACGAGGAGATGAAGGTCGTCGTCGACCCGGCCAAGGGGATGACGAAGATCACCAAGCTGATGGACCCGGCCGAGGCGACCGGCGAGTACATCGGGGTCACCCTCATCGAGGGCGACGCCGCCGCCGAGCTGGCCGACGCGCTCAAGACGGTCTGGGAGACCGACCCGCAGCAGTTCTACGAGCACGGCTACCAGGAGCTGGTCCATCGCGGCTTCCGGATCGACGTCGCGCCGATCGGCGACGTCGACTGGGTGGAGATCGACAACCACGACGATCTCGCCCGCGGCCGGGAGATCGCATGCCGCTCCTGACCCGGCTGACCCCCTCGCCGGTCGTCGTGGACATCCGCCCGGGTGCCCTGGCCGACCTGGGGGCGGTCCTCGCCGACGAGCGGATCGCCCAGTCCGGCCGGCTGGCGGTCGCCGTCAGCAACGGCTCCGGCGCCCGGCTGCGCGAGCGGGTCTCGCCCTCGCTGCCCGGCGCCACCTGGTACGAGGTGGGCGGCGGCACCCTGGACGACGCGGTCCGGCTGGCCGGCGAGATGAAGTCCGGCCACTACGACGCGGTGGTCGCGCTGGGCGGCGGGAAGGTCATCGACTGCGCCAAGTTCGCGGCGGCCCGGGTGGGCCTGCCGCTGGTCGCCGTCGCCACCAACCTCGCCCACGACGGGATCTGCTCGCCCGTGTCCATCCTGGACAACGACGCGGGCCGCGGCTCCTACGGCGTGCCGACCCCCGTCGCCCTCCTCATCGACCTGGACGTGGTCCGCGAGGCGCCGCTGCGGTTCGTGCGCTCCGGCATCGGCGACGCCGTGTCCAACATCTCCGCGGTCGCGGACTGGGAGCTGTCCCACCAGGTCAACGGCGAGAAGATCGACGGTCTGGCCGCCGCCATGGCCCGGCAGGCCGGCGAGGCCGTGCTGCGGCACCCGGGCGGCTGCGGCGACGACGCGTTCCTGACCGTGCTGGCCGAGGGGCTCGTGCTGTCCGGCATCGCCATGTCCATCGCCGGGCACACCCGCCCCTCCTCCGGCGCCTGCCACGAGATCGGCCACGCGCTGGACCTGCTCCACCCCGGGCGGGCGGCGAGCCACGGCGAGCAGGTCGGCCTCGCGGCCGCCTTCGCCATGCGGCTGCGCGGCGACGAGGAGGGCAGCCTGCTGATGGCCGAGACCCTGCGCCGGCACGGGCTGCCGGTGACGGCGGCGGAGCTGGGCTTCAGCGACGAGGAGTTCGCCCGGGCGGTGGAGTTCGCGCCGGAGACCCGCCCCGGCCGCTACACGATCCTGGAGCACCTCGCCCTCACGCCGGAGCGGATCAGGACGGCGTACGCGGAGTACGCGGCCGCGGTCTCCGGCTGAGCGGGGCCCGGTTTGACCCTCATGGTCGGGCCCCGTAACCTAGACCGTCGGCGTGTCCTTTGCACATGCCTACATCCCCGTAAACCTTTTCCTCCCGGACACCTGGTGGGCCGGGAGAGGTCGCCCGTGGTCTTCCCGGGCGGCTGGCCTGCGGGGGTGCCGTTTCTACGAGCGAAAGTGAGATCCGCGTGTACGCCATCGTGCGCAGCGGCGGTCGCCAGCACAAGGTTGCTGTCGGCGACATCGTCGAGGTTGACAAGATTTCCACTGCCAAGGTTGGCGACACGGTCGAGCTCTCGACCCTGCTCGTTGTCGACGGCGACGCTGTGACCAGCGACCCGTGGGTGCTGGCCGGCATCAAGGTCCAGGCCGAGGTCGTGGACCACCACAAGGGGCAGAAGATCGACATTCTGCGCTACAAGAACAAGACCGGCTACCGCCGTCGGCAGGGTCACCGCCAGCAGTACACGGCGATCAAGGTCACGTCGATCCCCACGGCTGCGAAGTAAGGGACTGAGGAGAAATGGCACACAAGAAGGGCGCATCGTCCACCCGGAACGGTCGCGACTCCAACGCCCAGCGGCTCGGCGTGAAGCGCTTCGGCGGTCAGGTCGTCAACGCGGGTGAGATCCTGGTCCGCCAGCGCGGTACCCACTTCCACCCCGGCGCCGGTGTCGGCCGTGGCGGCGACGACACGCTGTTCGCCCTCCAGGCCGGTGCGGTGGAGTTCGGTACCCACCGTGGCCGCAAGGTCGTGAACATCGTTCCGGTCGCCTGAACCAAGGCGTAGCCCGAACGTTTCGATTCGCGAGGCGGACCTCACTTCCCGGTCGGGAAGGCGGGTCCGCCTTTCGCGTGTTAAGAGAGAAACACCCGAACATTTCTGGAGGCACTGCACCATGACCACCTTCGTGGACCGCGTCGAGCTGCACGTCGCCGCGGGTAACGGAGGCCACGGCTGTGCCTCCGTCCACCGCGAGAAGTTCAAGCCGCTCGGCGGCCCGGACGGCGGTAACGGCGGCCGCGGTGGGGATGTCATCCTCACCGTCGACCAGTCCGTGACCACGCTGCTCGAGTACCACCACTCCCCGCACCGCAAGGCCACCAACGGCAAGCCCGGTGAGGGCGGCAACCGCTCCGGCAAGGACGGCCAGGACCTGATCCTGCCGGTGCCGGACGGCACCGTCGTCCTGGACAAGGCGGGCAATGTCCTCGCCGACCTGGTCGGGCACGGGACGTCGTACATCGCCGCGCAGGGCGGCCGGGGCGGCCTCGGCAACGCGGCGCTGGCCTCGGCCCGCCGCAAGGCGCCCGGCTTCGCGCTGCTCGGTGTCCCGGGCGACGTCCAGGACATCGTCCTGGAGCTGAAGACGGTCGCCGACGTGGCGCTGGTCGGCTATCCGAGCGCGGGCAAGTCCTCGCTGATCTCGGTGCTGAGCGCGGCCAAGCCGAAGATCGCCGACTACCCCTTCACCACCCTGGTGCCGAACCTCGGTGTCGTCACCGCCGGCTCGACCGTCTACACCATCGCCGATGTGCCGGGTCTGATCCCGGGCGCCAGCCAGGGCAAGGGCCTCGGCCTGGAGTTCCTGCGGCACGTGGAGCGGTGCAGTGTGCTGGTGCATGTGCTGGACACCGCGACCCTGGAGTCCGACCGCGACCCCGTCTCCGACCTCGACATCATCGAGGCCGAGCTGCGGGAGTACGGCGGCCTGGACAACCGGCCCCGGATCGTCGTCCTGAACAAGGTGGACGTGCCCGACGGCAAGGACCTCGCCGAGATGGTCCGCCCCGACCTGGAGGCCCGCGGCTACCGCGTCTTCGAGGTCTCGGCCGTTGCCCACATCGGGCTGCGCGAGCTGTCCTTCGCCCTCGGTGAGCTGGTCGCCCAGGCACGGGCCGCCAAGCCCAAGGAGGAGGCGACCCGGATCGTCATCCGGCCCAAGGCCGTGGACGACGCCGGCTTCACCGTCACCCGCGAGGAGGTCGGCGGCGAGCCGCTGTTCCGGGTGCGGGGCGAGAAGCCGGAGCGCTGGGTGCGGCAGACCGACTTCAACAACGACGAGGCCGTCGGCTACCTCGCCGACCGGCTCAACCGCCTCGGCGTGGAAGAGGCGCTGATGAAGGCGGGCGCCCGGTCCGGCGACGGGGTCGCCATCGGCCCCGAGCACAACGCGGTCGTCTTCGACTGGGAGCCGACCGTCATGGCCGGTGCGGAGATGCTGGGCCGCCGTGGCGAGGACCACCGCTTCGACGCCCCGCGGCCCGCGACCCAGCGCCGCCGGGACAAGCAGGCCGAACGGGACGAGGCCAGCCAGGAGTTCGACGACTTCGAGCCGTTCTAGACAGCGGCGAGCCGTTCTCGGCAACGGCGAGCCGTTCTCGGCGCAGGCACGACGAAAGGGGGGGGCGGGGGGAGAAACACCCGCCCCCCCATTGGCGGGTGCGGATTGGCGGAGGCGCCCGGGCCGGGGGGGGGCGGGGCGGCGGGCGCCCCCCGCCCCCGCC
>NZ_JBHXVE010000056.1:0-8922 GCF_042672505.1 Streptomyces sp. NPDC127190 | reverse complement strand
CCCGCCGCGCGCCCGCTGTCCCCCCACCCCCCACCCCCCACCGCGCGGGGCCGGGGGCGGGCCGCCGCGCGCCCCCCCCCCCCCCCCCCCCAACTCGCTTTGCCGGTCCCTAAGCTGGCCGCGTGGAATTCGTCTTCACCGTCACTGTGGCGGACCCCGGCCGAGCCGGGGAGCTGCGCGCCTGGCTGCGGGACAGGGCGCTGACCCCGGCACCGGAGCTGGAGCTGGAGCTGGAGCTGCCTGACGGCCCGGACGGCCGGGTCGTGCGGTTCAGGAGCCACCGGCCCGGGGCGCTCGTCCTGTACGCGGATGGGCTGGTGACCTGGCTGACCCAGCGAGGTCCGGGCTCCCCCACCCTCACCGTCACCGTGGAAATGCCCCCGGTGCGGCGAAGCGTCGAGCTGACCGGCGGAACCGACGACCCGGAAACGCTCGTGCGCCTGGTCTCCGCGCTGAGCGCTCCACGGGGCCCGGGGCCGGTGACGGGCCTCCCGACCACCGGCGATACCGACATCACGGGGTCCGCGCGCCACACCTCCCCCGGTCCCGTCCTCGACCCCGATGACGACTGGGACCGGGAGTGAGGGAGCGGTAGCCGGTGGGAGACATCGCCAAGGGGGCGCTGGGGGGCGGCTGGACGCTGCTCGTCGGCTGGATCCTGCCGACCGCGCTGAACCTGTCCGTGTTCCTGCTGGCGGTCGCCCCCAGCCTGCACCGCCCCGCGCTCCTGTCCGGGCACTGGCCGGCGACAGGGGGCCGTACGGCGCTGTTGCTCCTCGTCGCGGCCGTGCTGCTCGGCCTGGTGCTCAACGCCCTCCAGACGCCCCTGTACCGCCTGCTGGAGGGCTATGCGCTGTGGCCGTCGGTGGCGTACGAGCGTGGCTGCCGGACCCAGCTGGCCCGTCGGCGGCGTACGGCCGAGCGGCTGGCGGGCATCCCGGCCGGCTCGACCATCCGGCGGGGTCTGCTCGCCGAGAAGCTGAGCCGCTATCCGGTCAGCGACGAGCAGATCGCCCCGACCCGGCTCGGCAACGCCATCCGCCGCTTCGAGGAGTACGGCCACGACCGCTACCGGCTCGACACCCAGGTGCTGTGGAACGAGCTGACGAGTGTCGCCCCGGAGTGGGCCCGCAGGCAGCACGACACCGCCCGCACGAACGTGGACTTCTTCGTGGCCCTGCTGTACGGCCATGCGGCGGTGGCCGGCACGGCGTGCGCCGCGCTGGCGTCCGGGCGGGCCGACCGCCCGGTGCTGGTGGTCACGGGTGTCGTACTGCTCCTGCTGATGCCCGTGTGGTACCACGCGGCGGTGGCCGCCACCGACGAGTGGGCGGCGGCGACGCGCGCCCTGGTCAACCTGGGCCGCAAGCCGCTGGCCGAGGCGCTCGGTCTGGTCCTGCCGGGCGATCTCGAGCAGGAGCGCGCCATGTGGCAGCTGGTGACCCGCATGTCCCGCAGGCCCTACGCCCCGGCGGCGGCCACCGCCTTCGCCCCCTACCGGGTCAGGCCTCCCGAGCCCCCCGCCGCGCCCTGAGCCCCGCGGCCGGGCGGGCGGCGGGCGGCCTCAGCGGCGCCGCAGGTCGGCGACGCGTCCCCGCTCGCCGGCCGGCTGTTCGCCCAGTACTCCGCGCAGCCCGCCTCCGGGCACGCCCCGCCGCGGCCCCGGCAGGGACGCGCGTCGCGCCGGGGCCTGCTCACCCCCCGAAGGGACTCCGCCCGCCCCGGCCACGGCGATCTGCACCCCCTGGTCGGCCAGGGCCTGCAACTCGGTGCCGGCGCGGTCGTCATGGCCGGGCGGCTCGTCGGTGACCAGCCGGGTGATGAGGTCCGTCGGCACGGTCTGGAACATGGTGTCCGTGCCCAGCTTGGTGTGGTCGGCGAGGACCACGACCTCCGCGGCGGCCTGGACGAGGGCCCGGTCGACGGATGCCGAGAGCATGTTGGAGGTGGACAGCCCGCGTTCGGCGGTGAGCCCGCTCCCGGAGAGGAAGGCCTTGGACACTCTCAGCCCCTGGAGGGACTGTTCGGCGCCGGAGCCGACCAGGGCGTAGTTGGAGCCGCGCAGGGTGCCACCGGTCATCACGACCTCCACCCGGTTGGCATGGGCCAGGGCCTGTGCGACGAGGAGGGAGTTGGTGACGACGGTCAGGCCGGGGACCCGCGCGAGCCGGCGGGCCAGCTCCTGTGTGGTCGTACCCGCCCCGACGACGATGGCCTCGCCCTCTTCGACGAGGCCCGCCGCGAGGTCGGCGATGGCCGTCTTCTCGGCGGTCGCGAGATGGGACTTCTGCGGGAAGCCCGACTCGCGGGTGAAGCCACCCGGCAGTACCGCACCGCCGTGCCGGCGGTCGAGGAGTCCTTCTGCCTCCAGTGCCCGCACGTCCCGCCGTACGGTCACTTCGGAGGTCTGGACGACGCGGGCGAGTTCACGGAGCGAGACCGCACCGTTCGCTCGCACCATTTCGAGGATCAATTGGCGACGTTCAGCAGCGAACACGAAACTGACAGTAACCCCAGCGACCGTCTGCTTTCAGCAGTTTGCGCCGAATAACAGAAGTTGTTCGTGCGACAGGGTGGGAAGTGGTATAGGGCCTATCCAGCCCGACTATGCCGCCCGCATGCGCGGCAACTCCCCGTGACCAGCGGGAACCCGGAACCGGCCGCCCGGCCCCGCCCCGCTCGCCGCACGTCGGCCGGCGGCGCTTCCGATCGAAGCCGGGCACCACGGGACCACCCGTGACCCGCAGGGATCGGAACGAGCTGATCAATCGTCAAGAACCGTTTGCTGACGGACAGTCCGTACTCGTACCCTACTGGTCACCATCCGAACCAGCGGCCCACGTCTTCTCGGGAGCACCGGGAACGCGAACGCCTCGCCGGCACCACGTGCGCGGCGTCCGCCGTCGCGTCCCCACCCTGCGAACATCGCCCGGCCGGCAGTGAGGGTGAGAGCTGTGCGGTGGTCCGGGCGTCCCGGACCGGTACCGCACACCCCCTGGTGCGCAGCGCCAGGGGGTGCGGGACGGGTCCGGGGCGTCAGGCCTCGGCGCCCGCCTTGCGGGTGTGCAGCTGGCGCGCCACCTCCGCGATCGAGCCGGAGAGGGAGGGGTACACGGTGAACGCGTTCGCGATCTGCTCGACCGTCAGGTTGTTGTCGACGGCGATGGAGATGGGGTGGATCAGCTCGGAGGCGCGGGGCGCGACGACCACACCGCCGACGACGATCCCGGTGCCCGGGCGGCAGAAGATCTTCACGAAGCCGTCCCGGATGCCCTGCATCTTGGCGCGCGGGTTGCGCAGCAGCGGCAGCTTGACGACCCGGGCGTCGATCTTGCCGGCGTCCACGTCGGCCTGGCTGTAGCCGACGGTCGCGATCTCGGGGTCGGTGAAGACGTTCGAGGACACGGTCTTGAGGTTCAGCGGGGCCACGGCGTCGCCGAGGAAGTGGTACATGGCGATGCGGCCCTGCATCGCGGCGACGGAGGCGAGGGCGAAGACGCCGGTCACGTCACCGGCGGCGTACACGCCCGGGGCGGTGGTGCGGGACACCTTGTCGGTCCAGATGTGCCCGGACTCGCGCACCTTGACCCCGGCCTCCTCCAGCCCGAGCCCGGCGCTGTTGGGGATGGCGCCGACGGCCATCAGGCAGTGCGTACCGCTGATGACGCGTCCGTCGGCGAGGGTGACCTCCACCCGGTCGCCGACGCGCTTGGCGGACTGCGCGCGGGAGCGGGCCATGACGTTCATGCCGCGGCGCCGGAAGACGTCCTCCAGCACGGCGGCGGCGTCGGGGTCCTCGCCGGGCAGCACGCGGTCGCGGGACGACACGAGCGTGACCTTGGAGCCCAGTGCCTGGTAGGCGCCGGCGAACTCGGCACCGGTCACACCGGAGCCGACGACGATCAGCTCTTCGGGCAGCTCGGTGAGGTCGTAGACCTGGGTCCAGTTGAGGATGCGCTCGCCGTCCGGCTGGGCGTCGGGCAGCTCGCGGGGGTGACCGCCGGTGGCGAGGAGGACGGCGTCGGCGGTAAGGGTCTCCTCGGTGCCGTCGGCGGAGGTGACGACGACCTTCCGGGAGCCGTCGAGGGCCTGCATGCCCTCCAGCCGGCCGCGGCCGCGCATGACCCGGGCGCCGGCGCGCGTCACGGACGCCGTGATGTCGTGCGACTGCGCGAGCGCGAGCCGCTTCACCCGCCGGTTGACCTTCCCGAGGTCCACCCCGACCACCCGGGCCGCCTGCTCCAGCGGCGGGGTGTCGTCGGCGACGATGATCCCCAGCTCCTCGTAGGAGGAGTCGAAGGTGGTCATCACCTCGGCCGTAGCGATAAGGGTCTTCGACGGCACGCAGTCGGTCAGCACCGACGCTCCGCCCAGACCGTCGCAGTCGACGACGGTCACCTCCGCCCCGAGCTGAGCGGCCACCAGCGCCGCTTCGTATCCGCCGGGTCCGCCACCGATGATCACGATCCGAGTCACGTATCCCATTGTCCCGCACCCTTCAAGGTGCTACTGCCCGGGGGAGGAAAGCCCCCTTCACAGCTGCCGCGGCGCCGCCGCCGGGGCGTGAAAGGGAACGTTTTCGCTGCCGTACCCTCTCTCCATGTCGCTCTATGCCGCGTACGCCGGCAACCTCGACGCGCGTCTGATGTCCCGCCGCGCCCCGCACTCCCCGTTGCGCGCCACCGGCTGGCTGGACGGCTGGCGGCTGACCTTCGGCGGCGAGCAGCTCGGCTGGGAGGGTGCGCTGGCGACGATCGTCGAGGACCCGCTCGCGCAGGTCTTCGTGGGCCTGTACGACATCGCCCCGCCGGACGAGGAGTCGCTGGACCGCTGGGAGGGCGTCGGCCTCGGCGTCTACCGCCGGGTCCGGGTGCGGGTGCACACCCTCGAGGGGGACGAGCAGGCCTGGGCGTACGTCCTGAACGGCTACGAGGGCGGTCTTCCCTCCGCCCGCTACCTGGGCGAGATCGCCGACGCCGCGGAGTCCGCGGGCGCTCCCCACGACTATGTGATGGAACTCCGCAAGCGCCCCTGCTGAGCCGCGCCCCCGCGTGTTTCCTCCCTCTTCGCCCGCCCTTGTGGAAAACGACAAGACAACGAAGGCAATCCCGTGGCCTTCGTCATCTACGCGCGTAGGCGAATACCGGCTACCCTCGTCGTCGTGAACGCATCTCTTCTTCCGGACGACATCCAGGGCGACCCGTACGCCGCCGCCGACGCCGCCGCCGCACGCCTGCGCGAACTCACCGGCGCCGAGACCCACGACGTCGCCCTCGTGATGGGCTCCGGCTGGGCTCCGGCCGTCGACGCGCTGGGCGCCCCCGACGCCGAGTTCCAGGTCACCGAGCTGCCCGGCTTCCCGCCGCCGGCCGTCGAGGGGCACGGCGGCAAGATCCGCTCGTACACCTTCGGTGACAAGCGCGCCCTGGTCTTCCTCGGCCGTACCCACTACTACGAGGGCCGTGGCGTCGCCGCCGTCGCGCACGGTGTGCGCACCGCCGTGGCCGCCGGCTGCAAGACGATCGTGCTGACCAACGGCTGCGGCGGTCTGCGCGAGGGCATGCGCCCCGGACAGCCGGTGCTGATCAGCGACCACATCAACCTGACGGCGACCTCCCCCATCGTCGGCGCCAACTTCGTCGACCTGACGGACCTGTACTCGCCGCGTCTGCGCGCCCTGTGCAAGGAGATCGACCCCAGCCTCGAAGAGGGCGTCTACGCGCAGTTCCCCGGCCCGCACTACGAGACCCCGGCCGAGATCCGCATGGCCCGCGTCATCGGCGCGGACCTGGTCGGCATGTCCACGGTGCTGGAGGCCATCGCCGCCCGTGAGGCGGGCGCCGAGGTGCTGGGCATCTCCCTGGTCACCAACCTCGCGGCCGGTATGACCGGTGAGCCCCTCAACCACGAGGAGGTCCTCCAGGCGGGCCGCGACTCGGCCGCCCGGATGGGCGAGCTGCTGGCCCAGGTGCTGGGCAAGCTGTAAGCACCCCGCAAGGGCCCTCGCCCACCCTGCACCGACCGCGTCGGGAGGGTGGGCGGACGGGGGTCCGGGGGCGGAGGGCCTGTCTTTCGGATCAGGTCGGCTGCGGCGCCGGCGCCTTCTCGGCCGACCCGAGCGGGGTCATGGGGGTGCCCCCTGCTCGAGCGGAGTCGAGAGCTTGGGGGAGCGTGCAGATGCAAGGCGGAGGACCGAGTCGACGCGGAGCGATGGGGGTCCCCCCGCGCGAGCGAAGCCGAGCGTGGGGGAGAGGGACGACAACGCAGCAGATGTGCGTGCCAGGGCCCGCGACGCCGGCAAGATCCGAAAGACAGGCCCTGAGCCCCTGGTGGAGCAGGCAAACACGGAGAGGTTGATCCCAAGGTGCACGACGATCTCATCGCCCGGGCCACGGCATGGCTCGCCGAGGACCCGGACGCGGAGACCCGCGACGAACTGGCCAAGCTGATCGAGGCCGGGGACGTGACCGAGCTGTCGGCCCGCTTCAGCGGCACGCTCCAGTTCGGCACCGCGGGCCTGCGGGGCGAACTCGGCGCCGGTCCGATGCGCATGAACCGCTCGGTCGTCATCCGCGCGGCCGCCGGTCTCGCCGCCTACCTGAAGAAGAACGGCCAGGGCGACGGAGTCGTCGTCATCGGGTACGACGCCCGCCACAAGTCCGCCGACTTCGCCCGCGACACCGCCGCCGTGATGACCGGCGCCGGCCTGCGGGCCGCCGTACTCCCCCGCCCGCTGCCCACCCCGGTCCTGGCCTTCGCCATAAGGCACCTGGGCGCGGTCGCGGGCGTCGAGGTCACCGCCAGCCACAACCCGCCCCGGGACAACGGCTACAAGGTCTACCTCGGCGACGGCTCCCAGATCGTCCCGCCCGCGGACGCGGAGATCGCCGCCGAGATCGACGCGATCGTCTCGCTGAACGACGTACCCCGCCCGGACTCCGGCTGGGAGACCCTGGACGACGCGGTCCTGGACGCCTACCTGGCCCGCACGGACGCGGTCCTGGCCCCCGGCTCCGCGCGCGGCGCCCGCACGGTCTACACCGCGATGCACGGCGTCGGCAAGGACACCCTCCTCGCCGCCTTCGCCCGGGCCGGTTTCCCGGAGCCGGTGCTGGTCGCCGAGCAGGCCGAGCCGGACCCGGACTTCCCGACGGTCGCCTTCCCCAACCCGGAGGAGCCGGGCGCGATGGACCTGGCGTTCGCCCGGGCCCGCGCGACCGACCCCGACCTGGTGATCGCCAACGACCCCGACGCCGACCGCTGCGCGGTGGCCGTCAAGGACGGCGCCGACTGGCGCATGCTGCGCGGCGACGAGGTCGGCGCGCTGCTCGCCGCGCACCTGGTGAACCGCGGTGTCCAGGGCACCTTCGCGGAGTCGATCGTCTCCTCCTCCCTCCTCGGCCGGATCGCCGAGAGGGCCGGGCTGGCGTACGAGGAGACCCTCACCGGCTTCAAGTGGATCGCCCGGGTGGACGGCCTGCGGTACGGCTACGAGGAGGCCCTCGGCTACTGCGTCGACCCGGAGGGCGTCCGCGACAAGGACGGCATCACCGCGGCGCTCCTCGTCACCGAGCTGGCCTCGCAGCTCAAGGAGGACGGCCGTACCCTCCTCGACCTGCTGGACGACCTGGCCGTGCAGCACGGTCTGCACGCCACCGACCAGCTGTCGGTCCGGGTCCAGGACCTCTCGCTCATCGCCGACGCGATGCGCCGCCTGCGCGAGCAGCCGCCGACCGAGCTGGCCGGGCTGCCCGTCACGCGCGCGGAGGACCTGACCCGGGGCACGGAGAAGCTGCCGCCCACCGACGGCCTGCGCTACACGCTGGACGGCGCCCGGGTGATCGTCCGCCCGAGCGGCACCGAGCCGAAGCTGAAGTGCTACCTGGAGGTCGTCGTCCCGGTGGCCACCCACGCCGACCTGCCGGCAGCCCGCACCCGCGCGACGGACCTCCTGACCGCGATCAAGCGGGACCTCTCCGCGGCGGCCGGCATCTGACCCCGGCCCCCGGTACGACCCCACCGGCGCCCCGGCCGTCACCCTGTGACGCCGGGGCGCCGGTCATTGCCCCGCCGCCGGGCGCCCTGGGGACATCGCAGAAGGCTGCTGCTGCCAAGCCACATCCGACGGGGCCCGCCCCAGCGGGGGCGGAGCAGCCGGACCCCCGTGGCCGGGGCAGCCGGACCGCCGGGGCCGGCGTCAGCCACCAGAAGCCGAGGGCGGCCACCACGACACAGGCGGACACCACCAGGCCGCGCCGAGGATGCCCCCACCCGACGGGCAACGCCGCACCGTTCCCAGCCAGGGAGACGGCGATCGCAAAAGACCACCCCTGCCACGACGGCCAGCAGACCGAGCCCGGCCCGCCACACGACACGACGACACCCAGCCACCCGCAGCCCACACGGCCGCCTGCTCACCGCCGTAACAACACCGCACCCACGTCACCACCGTGACCCAGGCGCACCCCGCCCGCCAGGCGACCCCCCACGCCCCTCCCCGGAGGGGCCCTCAGCCCAGCGCCAGCAGGATTCCCAGCAGCACCGCTCCCGCGATCACCGGTGCCAGTACCTCGTACGCCCACCGCACGGTGATCTCGCCCTGGGCCTGCTCCGCCTCGCCGCGTCGGTCCAGCAGGTCGCGCAGGTCGTCCATGGCCTGGTCGAACTCCGCGCGGGTCGGCCCGCTGGGGACGCCCGCCGCGCCGCCCGCGGCCGGGCCGCCGAGGGAGCCGAAGCCGCCGAGTCCGCGGCCGCCACGGCCGCCGAACAGGCCGCCTCCGCCGGCGCCGCCCCGGGCCGCGTCCGCCGCGGCCCGCGCCGTGGGGGCCGCCGCCGGCGGGGGGGGGGGGCACGCCACACCCCGGGGGCACCACGAGTGTAGTGTTAGGGGGAGGGGGCGCGCACGCGGGGGGGTGCAGAGCA
>NZ_JBHXVE010000055.1:0-9517 GCF_042672505.1 Streptomyces sp. NPDC127190 | reverse complement strand
GACCTGCTGAGGTGCTGGACCGGCACATGCACCACCTGCGGCCGACCACTAACCACAAGCAGAACCAGAGCCAGAACCTAACGAAGTACTACTAGCCGTTCGCCAACCAGCTACGCCGCGGTCGGCGCAGGCCGGAACGGACAATTCCCAGCGGTTGGGTCGCCACCGTTGGGTCGTTGAACGGACCGTCTCTTGGCTGGCCGGCTGCCGCCGCCTTCATCGCCGATACGAACGCAAGGCCGAACACTTCCTCGCCTTCACGAGCATCGCCAGCACCCTCATCTGCCTGCGCCGCCTGACCTGCTGATGTGCCGCTCCAACAGCTTGATTGCCAGGTCATGGCCGTAGTAAACGGCGAGGTCCATGGGCGCTCGCCCATCGGATGCCGGGAGCTGTGGGTCAGCGCCGAAGGCCAGGAGCACTGCAGTGGTATACACGGTCAGCGGACAGCCGCTCTGCAAGGCGCCATCGCCTTCCGCGTCAATGGCGTGCGTCAGGAGCGTCATGCTGCCGCATACCTCATCAGGGTCGACGCCCTTGGCCAGCAGTTGAGCCAAAGCCGCTGCGTCCTCGTCCTCCACCGCCTGGTGGGCCGGTGTCCAGATGTTCTCCACGGCGGCATTCAACCGTTGCTGCACCAGCCCGGCCAGCACCTTTCCCAGCCTCTGATCGCCCATTGAGATGGGCCGTAAGAAGTCGGTGTCTCTCGTTCGTGAGTACCGGCATCATGGTCGTCGGTAGGTTCACGCGCGAGAGGACGAGTGCGACGGGTGTCTAGAGACGGGCAGGCGGATCTGACGGAGCTGTGGCAGCAGCGTTGGCCCGGTTGCCCGCCGGTTGGGTACAAGCTTCGCGACCCATATCGGGATGTCTGGGTACGTTTTCACAGCCTGCCGGAGTCGAAGCGGTATGCGGAGGACGAGAGCGAGTACACCATCGTCCTGGAGCGTTACAACACCGTCCTCGATGAGCTGTTCGCTGGTGCGGACGTGTATGTGATCACTCCGCTCTGGATGACCGAAGCCGAGGTTCCGTCAGTAGAACCCGTCACGGGGTATTGGCAGAGCCTGCTGGTTGAGGACGAGCCTGCCCCCGAGTTCCGCATGTACTGCCATCTCTTCGCCGCACACCGGCCCTGGCAGCGCGGCTGCATCGACGACTTGCTCCGAGATACCGCCGACGACAAGGTGGCGGGAATCCTCATCACCGACACCCGCATGCAGCGCATCCACCACCCCTACGACGGTGGTGCCGACGTCGTCCTCACCACGCGCGAAGAACGGGACCAGATGCGCGATCGGCACGCCGACTGGCTTTCCAGTCACCCCTCGGGTCTCTGACCGGCTCGGATCGCCGCCCCGCTCAGAATGGCCTTCACCGCAAGCACCGGGTTGAGAGGCTCCACCAGTTCCTTGGTGGCGACGGCCACGAGGCGCGCGGGCGCATCGCCCTCCAGCAAGGCGCTCACGTATTCGATGGCCTCTTCGATGGCCTCCGCGGGCGAGAGCACAGGCAGCCTTTGGCGCAGTGTCCGCACAGCATGCATGCGTCCGCGACGCGCGCCAGTTGCTCGACATCGGCACCGGTCCGCATGCCGTGCGCGACGGCGACGGCCACCCTCCCGCCGGCGTGCGCGACGGAGACATCCAGTTCGGGAGAGTCGAGCGGCCGCGGCCGGCCGTGGTGGCCGAAACAGTCCGGGCACCGGCGTTCGACACGGACGTCGCCGGGTGCGGTGCCCGCGTGCCGTCCCAGCGCGACGCGCAGCACGGCGGCAGCGGTGACGAATTCGGCAGCTAGCACATCGCTTCGACACTGTGTAAGGCGATTTTTTTCTTCGGATGAAAGAATTCGGAAGAACCCGCTCAGATCTCCCAATACCGACGCCCACCAGACGACGACATGCCCGTCGGTAAGAGGGTAGGTGGGTGACGAAATCACCGTTCGACCATAGGAATCCGGCCATCAAAACGCCATGTGGCGCGGATCACTTGTGGCGCGATAATCTCACTGTAAGATCAGGACCACAGGCGATGTGGGCTGGCCAGCCGCACCGACAGACCTTTGGGACCTTTTTACCTCACGCCTTGACTGACCATCAATGACGCATTACGCCCTCCGACTCCGGCGAGGATGTGACGGGGAGATAGTGCCTTGAGTGTACCTGTGTCCGACATGCCGCAATACGCGGTTGTCGTGAATGAGGAAGAACAGTTTTCCATCTGGAGGTCGGGACGGGAAGTCCCGTCCGGCTGGCGGCAGACCGGCTTCTTCGGGAGCAAGCAGGAGTGTCTGGCACCTATCACCGAAGTGTGGGTCGACATGCGTCCGGCCTCCCTTCGCGAGGACGTCTGATGATCGCGGTCGGAGACTTGCGGACGCCCCGGCGGGCGTCGCGCGCGGTATTTCGTCGCATGATCTAGGGGGAAGTAGTGTTAGGCGGTCCCGCTGTTTCAGGGATGACTATCGAAGAACGCCGTGAGCTGGAGCGGAAACTCCTGCTCGCAGCCGCGCGAAAGCGGTCGGCGACATCAGTTCAGCCTGTGCCCGAAGCGAAGGGGCCGGTGCCCGTCTCCCTCGCCCAACGCCGGCTGTGGTTCTTCTACAAGCTCCGCCCGCACAGCTCGCTCTACCACAGCTCGGCCTGTTTCGAGCTGCTGGGCCCCTGCGACGTCGAGGCCTTGGCCAGAGCGGTCAACGGACTGCTGGTCCGCCATGGCATCTTGCGGACACGCCTGGTGGAGGGTGCGGACGGGGTGCCGCTGCAACACGTGGACACCCTCGGCGCCGACAGCCGCCTCTCCCTTGTGCCGCGCCCTGATGGGTTGACCGACCAGGCCTGGGAGTCCGAGGCCCGTCGACAGCTGACCGCATTCGTCAATCGGCCCTTCGCGCTCGAACGGGAATGGCCGGTCCGGTTATCCTGGTGGGCACTGGGCGAGCGGCGCAGCGTCATCGCCGTCAGCCTCCACCACATCGCCTCAGACGGGCAGTCGATCGACGTTCTTCTGCGTGACCTCCAGCGTATGTACGCGCGCGCGACAGAAACGTTGGATACACCAATCTTTCCGCTTCCCGTGCAATACGCACATTTCCCTCGCTGGCAAGAGGAGCGGCTGGGGAGCGAGGACTGGAAAAGTCAGATCGCCTATTGGAAGGACCGGATCTCAGGGCTTCCTGATGCGCTGGATATTCCCACGGACAGACCTCGCAGTGCGCGTCAGTCCTTTCGCGGTAACGCGGTGGAGATCACCCTGCCCGAGGACATTAGCCAACGCGTCCGGCGTTTCAGCGCACAGCAGAAGAGCACGGTCTTCACCACGCTGATGGCCGCTTTCCACGTCCTCCTGCACCGGTATAGCGGCGAGGATTCCCTGGCGGTCGGCACACCGGTGTCCGGACGTCGCCGCCCCGAGTACCAGGATCTCGTCGACTTCTTCGTCAACACGCTCGCGATCCGCGCCGATTTCGGCCCGGAGACGACCTTTGTCGAACTAGTCCGGCAGGTCAGGGACGAACTGCTCGAAGGGCTCGACCGGCAGGACGTGCCGTTCGACCTCGTGGTGAATCACCTCGGCCTCGGGCGTCAGCTCTCGCACAATCCCGTCTTCCAGCACACGTTCCAGTACAACGCCGGGGGCCCCGCGGAACTCTCGCTGCAGGGCCTGGAATGCCGACGGGTGTGGCCCGAGCCCCAGGCCAGCGACTTCGACCTATCGATGTACATCAACGAAACGGCCGACGGCTTGACCGGCTGGCTGTCGTACAGCACCGACCTCTTCACCGAGCACACCGCCCAGCGGGTGGTGAGGCACTTCGTCACCCTCGTGGACGAGCTGCTCAGGCACCCGGGACTCCCCGTACGCAACGCGCGGTTCCTCGCCGCGGACGAGCTCCGGGAGCTTCTCGGCGAACTGGCCGGCGGGCCGCGGACCGAGGTGCCACGCCGGTCCCTGCACGACTGCGTCGCCGAACAGGCACGCCGCCGTCCCCACGCACCCGCCGTCATGTACGGGGACGAGACACTCGGCTACGCCGATCTGTGGGAACGTGCCGGCCGCCTGGCTGCGGAACTACGCAGCCGCGGAGTGGGACCCGGTGACGTGGTGGCCCCGTTGCTGCCACCCTCGCCCGCCGTGAGCGTGGCCGTGGTCGGGGTCCTGCGGGCCGGCGCCGCATACCTCGGCGTCGATCCCCGCTTCACTGGCGCCTGGGTGGACCACGCCCTGGCCGACTCCGGGGCCCGCATCGTGGTTACCGCACAGGCACTGCGCTCGCGTGGCGGCGGCCTGCCGACGCTGCTCCTGGACCCGCGCCGAGGCGTTTCCCTGAGCGAGCCCGCCGGGGCGCCCGATCCGGTCCACGCGGTGGAGGCGACCCCCCGGCGGCACGACCTGGCCTACGTCGTCTACACCGGCGGTTCCACCGGACGCCCCAAGGGCGTCATGATCGAGCACGGATGCCTGGAGTCCTTCATCCAGCACGGCATCGCGCCCCTGGCGATGACAGCCGACGACCGGGTGCTCCAGTTCAGCTCACCCAGCTTCGATGCCTCTGTCGAGGAACTCGTGGCGGCCTTCTCGACAGGTGCCACGCTGATCGTCCAGGACGAGAGGTTCGACCTGTCGCCCGTCCGCTTCACCGAGTCGTGCCGGCAGCGCCGCGTCACGGTGCTCGACCTGCCCACCGCGTACTGGCACGAACTCGTCGACGCCGGGACGAGCGCCGCCCTCGCCGTCTGCCCGGACCTGCGTCTGGTCTGCATCGGCGGCGAGGCCGCGGCCCCCGACCGGGTGCGTCGCTGGCAGACCGAGGCGGGCTCACGGGTCCGCCTGTTCAACGGGTACGGCCCCTCCGAGTGCACCATCACCGCCACCTGGACGGACCTGACGGAGACGCAGCTCGGCGACACCGTGCCGGTCGGCCGCCCGGTGGCCCGTGGGGTGGGCGCCACACCGCCGCCTCCGCTGCGCGTGCAGCCGGTGCGGTACGAACGGGACCTCCCCCGCGTCAAGCACGTCGGCCTCTTCGGCGCGCTCCACGCCCGGCGCCGGGCCCAGCTCGCCAGAGCCGACGACGCGCTCTTCCACGATGCCGTCGGGCTCGTCTCCGAGGGCCCGACCTGGAACGTGGGCTTTATCCTCGACGGTCAGCTCGTCTGGCCCGACGCGGAAGTCCTGCCCGGCGTCACCATGGCCCTCCTGCGCCAGAGCGGCCACGACCACGTCACCGCCCCAGTCACCGTGGAGCAGGCCCTCACGGCGGAGGCTGCCTTCGCCGCCAACACCGCCGTGGGCGTCCGCGCCATCGCGGGCATCGCGGGCATCGCGGGCACCGGTCTGGCCACCGACCATCCGCTGCTCAAGGAACTCCAGCGGAAGTTACCTGTCCACGGAAGGCGACGTTCTGTGAAGCGCGGTTTCGACCCGGCGCGTCACGGCCGTTGCTCCGGTCCTGCGTCACTCCACAGTCCGTCCAGGCGGTCTCTCACCCACATCGCCGCCGCATCATCCGGGTTGCTCGCCATGCGCGATCTGCGCGGTCAGAGTCGGAACTTGCTCACCGGAACGAGGACGGAGCGACAACGGGCACCTCGACAACTGCATGGGCTCTCGGAACATCCCGAGCATGCCCGCCGATCACGCCAGCGCACTGGGAAACTTCAGGATCCCCGACAGAGTCAAGCTGAGAATTGGAAGGCGGCATGACTGTACACGTGCCAGTGCTTCAGGTGTGCGTGCACTCGAGTCGCTGTGCCGTTGCCGCGGTGATCTCCTCGGCCGTGAAGGCGCGCATCAGCCCTGACAGCACCACGCCGGGCCGGCGCCTGAGTGTCGCCGCCGCGCGGGGCTGAAGCCGCCGCAGGACAGGGGCGCCGAGACACGTACGACCTCAGAGCCTGTGTCACATCCCGGGCGAACTCCGACGCTTTCCGACTACTCAGATTCATTCCGACTTCGTGGAGAGAGGGACTATGACCAACCGACGGCTCGACGTCTGCCTGATCGGTGCCGGGCCCCGGGGACTTTCGGTCCTGGAACGGCTGTGTGCGAACGCGGTGTCGGCCCCCGGCGACGTGGCGATCACCGTACATGTGATCGACCCGTTTCCGCCGGGGGCGGGTCAGGTGTGGCGCACCGACCAGCCCGTGCACCTGTTGATGAACACGGTGGCCTCGCAGGTCACGATGTTCACCGACGAGAGCGTGACGATCGACGGGCCCTTGGTGCCAGGGCCCAGCCTGTACGAGTGGGCGCGCTTCCTCACCCTGATCGGGCCGCTGGACGATCGTCCCTACGACGAGGCGGTGCTCGCCGAGGCCAGAGCGCTAGGCCCGGACTCCTATCCGTCGCGTTCCTTCTACGGCCGCTATCTGGAGTGGGTCTTCCAGCGGGTCGTCAGGACCGCGCCGGGCGCGCTGAGCGTCGTCGAGCACCGGGCCCGCGCGGTGGCGCTCGACGACGAGCCCGGCGGTACGCAGTGCGTCCTGCTCGACGACGACACGCTGCTCGCCGGTCTGCACGCCGTGGTCCTCGCGCAGGGCCACCTTCCGGTGCGGCCGTCGGCACGCCAGCGGGAACGGGCACGGTTCGCACGGGCCCACGGCCTGGGCTACGTCCTGCCCGCCAACCCCGCGGACGTGGACCTGTCGGCGGTGCGGCCCGGGGAGACGGTGGGACTGCTCGGACTCGGCCTCAACTTCTTCGACTACATGGCACTGCTGACGCTCGGCCGCGGCGGGCGGTTCGAGGAGCACGAGGGGCGGCTGCGCTATCTGGCGTCCGGGCGCGAACCGCGGCTCGTCGCGGGCTCGCGGCGCGGACTGCCGTTCCACTCGCGGGGCGAGAACCAGAAGGGGGCGCACGGCCGGCACGAGCCCGCCGTGCTGACCGCCGAGGTGATCCGCGACCTTCGGCGGCGCGCCCGACGGCACGGCGGGATCGACTTCCGCGCCGCCGTGTGGCCGCTCGTGGCCAAGGAAGTGGAGACCGTGTATTACACGGCGCTGCTGACGGCCGAGGGCCGGCCGTCGGACGCCCGGCAACTGCGCGCCCGCTACCTCGCGGCCCCGCCCGGGAGCGCTCAGGAGAGGCTCCTGCCGGGCGAGTTCGGCATCGGCGCGGACCGGCGCTGGGACTGGGACCGCATCGCCCGGCCGTACGCGGGCCGGGACTTCGCCTCGCCCGAGGACTTCCAGGGCTGGCTCCTGGACCACCTGCGCGCGGACCTGCGCGCCGCGCGGGAGGGCAACGTGGCGGGCCCGCTGAAGTCGGCACTCGACGTGTTGCGCGACCTGCGCAACGAGGTGCGTCTCGTGGTCGATCACGGCGGCCTCACCGGCGACTCCTACCGGCGCGATCTCGACGCCTGGTACACCCCGCTCAACGCGTTCTTATCGATCGGGCCGCCCGCGCGGCGGATCGAGGAGGCCATCGCCCTCATCGAGGCCGGGGTGTTGCGGGTGCTCGGTCCCGGCGTCCGGGCCGATGCAGACGGGGCGCAGGGCGTGTTCGTCCTCGAATCGGGAGCGGTGCCCGGCTCGCTGACCCGGGTCACCACGCTGATCGAGGCGCGACTCCCGCAGACGGATGTGCGGGTGACCGCGGATCCGTTGCTGCGGCACCTGTTGAGCAGCGGACGCTGCCGCAGCTACGAGATCCCGGGCCCCGGCGAGGAGTCGTACGAGACCGGAGGCCTCGCCGTCACTCAGACGCCCTGCCGGCTGATCGACTCCGCAGGAGACGTGCACCCGGGCCTCTTCGCCTTCGGCGTGCCCACCGAGTCCGTGCACTGGGCGACGGCGGCCGGTATCCGCCCGGGGGTCGACTCGGTGACCCTGCAGGACTCGGACGCCATCGCCCGGGCCGTGCTCGCCCTCGCCGACCCAAGTACGCGGCACCACCGCCCGATGATCGGAGAACTGACGCGATGAACGTCATCGATGCCGGGCTGCTCAGCCCGGTACGGTCCGGCACCCCCGCCGAGGCCGCGACGTCCGACGAGGCCTGGCTGCAGGCGATGCTCGACGCCGAGGCGGCGCTGGTGCGCGCCCAGGCCGCCCTCGGCAACGTACCGGAACAGGCCGCGCGGGCCATCACGCACTGGGCCCGCGCCGACCACTTCGACCTGCCCGAACTGGCCCGGCGCAGCAGGGGCGCGGCCAACCCAGTGGTGGCCCTGGTCCAGCAGTTCACCGAGCTGCTCACCGCCAAGGCGCCCGAGGCCGCCGACTACGTACATCGAGGCTCCACCAGCCAGGACATCTTCGACACCGCGCTGATGCTGGTGTCGGCCCGCACCCTGGACCTCGTACTGGCCGACCTGGACGGCATCGTCCACTCCCTGCACAGGCTTGCCGCCGAGCACACCGGCACTCTCATGCCGGGCCGTACGCTGGCGATGCACGCAGTACCGACGACGTTCGGGCTCAAAGCGGCCGGCTGGCTGGTCTCGGTGCGCACCGCCGCGGCCCGCCTGCACCGGCTGCGCTCCCAAGATCTCGTCGTCCAGCTCGGCGGCGCCGCTGGCACCTTGGCCGGATACGTCGCCTACGAGCAGCTCCACCGCCAGGAGCGGGGGGAGCCGCCGACGGAGGGCTATGCGCGGCAGCTGACCGAGCGGTTCGCCGCGGAGACGGGACTCGTGGCCCCCGAACTGCCCTGGCACAGCCACCGTATGCCCGTCGCCGCCCTGGCCGGCGAACTCGCCCTGGTGGCGGGCGTGCTCGGGAAGATGGCGGTGGATGTGCTCTCCCTGGCCCGGACCGAGGTCGCCGAGGTCGCCGAGCCGGGCGCGGAGGGCCGTGGAGTGTCCTCGGCCATGCCGCAGAAGCGGAATCCGGCCCTGGCCACCCTGATCCGCTCCGCCGCTCTGCAAGTACCTGCTCAGGCCAGCATTCTGACCCAGTGCCTGCTCAGTGAGGACGAGCGCTCGGCCGGAGCCTGGCACGCCGAATGGCAGCCGCTGCGCGAGTGCCTGCGGCTCACGGGCGGCGCCGCCCACACCGCCCGCGAACTGGTGGCAGGCCTCGAGGTGTTCCCCGAGCGCATGCGGTCCAACGTCGACCTGACTGGAGGGCTCATCGTCTCCGAGCGCCTGGCCGCGGCGCTGGCACCGGCCCTCGGCAAGGCAGCCGCCAAGGCCGCCGTCGGCCGGGCCGCCGCGGAGGCGGCCGCCAGCGGCGGATCGCTCGTGTCGGCCCTCGCTGCGCAAGACGCGACGCACGGGCCGCTGGACCTCGCGCGCCTCGCGGACCTGCTCGACCCCGCCGCCTACACAGGCGCGGCCGACGAGCTGGTGCGCGGCGCCCTGCGCGAGGCGGACGCATGAGCCGCGGTGAGAGCCGCCGTACAGTGAACTCTTCTCGGTAACGTCTCGTGACGTTTTGTGATCTTCGTTCAGGCGGTGCGGCCGTGTTCGAGCTAGGGTCCGTCTTCAAACGGATCTTGCCCACAGCAGGAACGACGCGAGGGTGACCGCCGCTTCGTAGGAAGCGGCGGTCTTCTCGTATCTGGTC
>NZ_JBHXVE010000054.1:0-19256 GCF_042672505.1 Streptomyces sp. NPDC127190 | reverse complement strand
CCCCTGAAGGGGCGCGGGGAACTGCGCGAACGGCCGCGACGGATCCGCAGCCGCCGAACAGCACACGCCCCCCGAGCTCTCAGGCGCCCGGTGCCAAAGCTAGACGTAGCGCTCCAGGATGGAGGACTCGGCCAGGCGGGAGAGGCCTTCGCGGACGCTGCGGGCGCGGGCCTCGCCGACGCCGTCCACGGTCTGGAGGTCGTCCACACTCGCGGCCAGCAGCTTCTGAAGGCCGCCGAAGTGCTCCACCAGCCGGTCGATGATCGCGCCCGGCAGCCGCGGCACCTTGGCCAGCAGCCGGAAGCCGCGCGGCGACACCGCGGAGTCCAGGGTCTCGGGCGAACCCGTGTAGCCCAGCGCCCGCGCCACCGTGCCCATCTCCAGCAGCTCCGCATGGCTCAGCGCGTCCAGCTCGGACAGCGCCTCCTCGACCGTGCGGGACCGCTTCGCCGTCGGCTCGGGGACGTAGTCCCGCACGACCAGCTCGCGGTCGGGCTCGACCCCGGCGATCAACTCCTCCAGCTGCAAGGCCAGAAGACGGCCGTCGGTGCCCAGTTCGACCACGTACTCGGCGATCTCGGTGGCGATGCGCCGGACCATCTCCAGCCGCTGCGCCACGGCCGACACGTCCCGGACCGTCACCAGGTCTTCGATCTCCAGCGCGGAGAGGGTGCCCGCGACCTCGTCCAGCCGGAGCTTGTACCGCTCCAGCGTGGCCAGCGCCTGGTTCGCGCGGGACAGGATCGCCGCCGAGTCCTCCAGCACGCGCCGCTGACCGTCGACGTAGAGGGCGATCAGCCGCATGGACTGGGAGACGGAGACCACGGGGAAGCCCACCTGCTTGCTCACCCGGTCCGCCGTGCGGTGCCGGGTGCCCGTCTCCTCCGTGGGGATCGTCGGGTCCGGCACCAGCTGCACGCCCGCGCGCAGGATCTTCGACAGGTCCGAGGAGAGCACGATGCCGCCGTCCAGCTTGCACAGCTCCCGCAGCCGGGTGGCGGTGAACTCGACGTCCAGCACGAAACCGCCCGTGCACATCGCCTCGACCGTCTTGTCGGAGCCGAGCACGATCAGTCCGCCGGTGTTGCCGCGCAGGACGCGCTCGAGGCCGTCGCGCAGGGCCGTACCGGGTGCCACGGCACTCAGGGAGGCACGCATCAGGCCATCGGCACCGGCACTCCCACCGGACTTTCCGGGAGCTGCTGCCCGGTCGTTGGCTGCCACTGCACTCCTCCGGTCGCAGGTTCTGACGCGCTCCCGTACCCGCACGCGGTTCGTACGGACAGGCGAGACCTGGGCAAAGTCTACCGGCGCTGCTCCTCCTCCCGTGGGGCCTCTCGGCGACGGGAGCGGGGCAGGACCCGCAGCGCGTCCCCTATGTCCGCGACCTCCACCACCTTCATCCCGGCCGGGATCTTCCCCGGATCGCCCGGCACCAGCGCATGGGTGAAGCCCAGCCGGTGCGCCTCGGCCAGCCTGCGCTGCACGCCCGTGACCCGTCTCACCTCGCCGGCCAGCCCCACCTCGCCGATCGCGACCAGGTTCTTCGGCAGCGGAGTGTCGCTGGCGGCGGAGGCGAGCGCGAGCGCGACGGCGAGGTCGGCGGCCGGCTCGGACAGCTTCACCCCGCCCACGGTCGCCGAGTAGATGTCCCGCTTGCCGAGCGCGCTGATCCGCCCGCGCTGCTCCAGCACCGCCAGCATCATCGACACCCGGGAGGTCTCCAGACCGGAGGTGGTGCGCCGCGGGGAGGGGATCTGGGAGTCCACCGTCAGCGCCTGCACCTCGGCCACCAGCGGGCGGCGGCCCTCCAGGGTGACGGTCAGGCAGGTGCCCGGGACCGGTTCGGCGCGGCGGGTCAGGAAGAGACCGCTGGGGTCGGCGAGACCGGTGATGCCCTCGTCGTGCAGCTCGAAGCAGCCGACCTCGTCCGTGGCGCCGTACCGGTTCTTCACGCCGCGCACCAGGCGCAGGCGCGCGTGCCGGTCGCCCTCGAAGTGCAGGACGACGTCCACCAGGTGTTCCAGCAGGCGGGGGCCGGCGATGGCGCCGTCCTTCGTGACATGGCCCACGAGCAGGGTGGACATGCCGCGCTCCTTGGAGGCGCGGATCAGCGCCCCGGCCACCTCCCGCACCTGGGCCATGCCGCCGGGCGCGCCCTCGATCTCCGGGGAGGCCACCGTCTGCACCGAGTCGAGGATCAGCAGGGACGGCTTGACCTCGTCCAAGTGGCCGAGCACCGCGGAGAGGTCGGTCTCCGCGGCCAGATACAGATCGTCGTCCAGGGCGTTGATGCGGTCCGCGCGCAGCCGGACCTGGCTCGCGGACTCCTCGCCGGTCACATACAGGGTGCGGTGCTCGGCGCTCGCCGACTTGGCGGCCACGTCCAGCAGCAGGGTGGACTTGCCGACGCCGGGCTCGCCGGCGAGCAGCACGACCGCGCCGGGCACCAGCCCGCCGCCGAGCACCCGGTCCAGCTCGGGCACCCCGGTGGTACGGGCGGTGGCCTGCCGGCCGTCGACCTGGCCGATGGGCAGCGCGGAGGTGCTGACCCGGCCCGGTGCCGTCGTACGGACCGCGGGCGCGCCGTACTCCTCGACCGTGCCCCAGGCCTGGCACTCGGGGCAGCGGCCGAGCCACTTGGCCGTCTGCCAGCCGCACTCGGTGCAGCGGTAGGACGGGCGGTCCTTGGTGGTCTTCGTACGGGCAGCCATGCGGAAAACCGTAGCCCGCGGCACTGACAACGGGCGCCCGGGCCGCGGGCGGAATGTGCCGTAGGGTGCGGTATCGGCCACCCTCCATCGGGAACCGGCCAGGGAATGCGGGGCCCCTGTCCCCTTATGAGGGATCGTTTCACCCGTACGGATTAAAAGTGCTCAAGGTTCCCGAAGGGGTACTCCAGGGCCGCCTACGGTCGCCGGGTGATGAGCAGCAGTCCGGAGACCACCGTCCGCAGCACCGGCGCGCACCGGGCGCGCGGTGAGGCGCGTGAAGCACGAGCTGATGCACGGGAAGCGCGAGGGGCGCGCGAGGCGCGGCAGGCACGGGAGGCGCGCGACCGCGCCGCCGCACACACCCTCGCCGAGCGGCCGCCGGCGCGCTACGAGCCGTACCTGGACGGTCTGTTCACCTACTGCCTGTCGGTGCTGTGCGACCACGAGGCCGCCATCGCCGCCCTCGGTGACGTCCTCGCCCTGGCCGAGCGGCGCGGCCACCGGGGTCCGGAGGCCCCGGGCGACCGCAGGGCCTGGCTGTACGCGCTGGCCCGCTGGGCCTGCCTGCGCAAGCTGGCCGAGGCCAAGCAGAAACGTCAGGCCACCCATGCGGCGGGCCGCACCACCGCCGACAAGACCGGCAAGGCTGACAAAGCCGATAAGGCGGACAGAGCCGACAGAGCCGGCGCGGGCTTCCCCGACCCGGAGGTCCAGGAGCAGCGGCGCCGCGAACTCGCCCTGCTCGCCTGGCCCGAGGCGGCCGGCACCAGCCCCGAGCAGCGCGAGGCCCTCGAACTGGCCGTCCGCCACCATCTCGCCGCCGACGAGGTCGCCGCCGTCCTCGGCCTCGCACCGGCCGCCGCCCGCGAACTGCTCTCCGCCGCCGCCTGCGAGGTCGAACGCACCCGCGCGGCCCTCGCCGTGGTCGAGACCGGCGGCTGCCCGGCCGTCGCCCACCTCACCGGCGACAGCCGGCTCGTCCTCAGCACGGCGCTGCGCCGCGAGCTGGTCCGGCACGTCGACGACTGCCCGCGCTGCCGCCGCACCGCGGAACGCGCCGTCCCGGGCCGCTGGCCCGGGGCCACCGTCACCCCCGCCGAACTGCCCGTCCTGGAGGCCCCCCGGGCCGCCCTGTCCATGGCACTCGCGCACCAGCCACGCGCGCGTGGCGCCGCCCTGCCCCGCTTCGACCGGCGCGGCTTCCCGATGGACCCCAAGGACCGGGCGGCCCGCCGCGACCGCCTGCGCTCCCGCGCGGTCACCACGACCGTCGTGGCCACGGTGGTCGCTGCACCCGTCCTCGCCCTGTGGGCCGCCTACCGGGGGGCGCCGACCGGGGAGCCGGACGGCCCGTCCGCCACCGCCCGCGAACAACAGGGCCCCGACGCCCTCGGCAGCGACACCGCCGGCGGCTACGAGAACGCGGGCAACGCGCGCGTGAAGCCCGGGAGCCGACTGGGCAAGAACGGTACGGCGGACGTCTCCGTGCAGGTCGTCACCGTCGGCGGAACCGGTGCGCAGGCGGCCGGGCAGCTCGCGGTGAGCGCCGCGAACGACGGCGACACCACACTGATCACCCTCACCGTGTCCGGCGCCGCGCCCGTGCGCTGGTCCGCGACGACCTCCGCCGCCTGGATCTACCTCAGCCAGTCCACGGGAACCCTCGACCCGGGCCGGACGTTGACCATCAAGGCGTACGTCGACCATCTGCGCGAGCCCTCCGGCCACTGGCGCGCACAGCTGGCGATCGCCCCGGCCGGCGCGGTGGTCACCATCGACGGCTACGGCGTGGCGCCCACCCGCCCCACACCCCCGCCCTCCTCGACCGCCCCGCCCGCGTCCTCGGCCCCGCCGCCGACCTCGCCCGCGAGCCCACCGGCCGGCAGCCCCACGGCCGGGCCCACCGACCCGCCCCCCTCGGACCCCGGGTCCCCGACCCCGACTCCCACCCCGTCCGCATCGGCGACCGACAGCGAGACCCCGAGCCCCTCGGGCAGCTAGCTTTTCAGGGCCTCTCAGCGCCGTGGGCCGGCTGAAAGCGCGCTGAGGGCATCGTGAAGCCGTGGTGAAACCGGTCGGGCGCAGGCTTCTTCCTGTCAGCAAGACCGCAGGAAAGAACCCCACCGAAGGAGCCCACACCATGTCGCTCGCCCTCACCGCCCAGGACAAGGACACCCTCCGCACCGCCGCCCACGGCGCCGTCTCCCTCATGGCCGCCGCCGACGCCGCCGGCTCCCCGCACAAGGTCGCCACCCACGGCGTCCTCGCCCTCGTCTCCGCCACCGGCCAGGTCGGTCACGTCCTCGCCGAGAAGGGGAAGATCAAGGGCCTGAACGGCAGGTCCGCCGCCGAGATCGCCGACCACGTCCTGCCCGCCCTCACCACCACCATGCAGGTGCTCAAGAAGCAGGACGCGGCCGAGGCCGAGAACTTCCGCAACACCGTCCTCATCGCCCTCGAAGCCGGCACCCAGGCCCACAAGGGCGGTCCCAGCCCCGCCCTCACCGCGATGACCGGCAAGATCACCGCCGCCCTCGACGCCGCCTGAGAGAGAGGCCCTAGGGTGCCGGGTCGGCGGGATGCGGAGCGAGCAGCGGCAGCTGAGAGGCCAGCCGCTGCTCGCACAGCTCGACGAGACGGTCGTACCCCGCCTTCCCCATCAGCTCCGTCAGCTCGGCCCGGTAGGAGACGTACACCGGATCGCCCGCGCCGTGCGCCGAGGTCGCCGACGTGCACCACCAGTGCAGGTCGTGGCCGCCCGGCCCCCAGCCCCGGCGGTCGTACTCGCCGATGGACACCTGGAGGACCCGGGTGTCGTCGGGCCGGTCGATCCAGTCGTACGTCCGCCGGATCGGCAGCTGCCAGCACACGTCCGGCTTGGTCTCCAGCGGCTCCCGCCCCTCCTTCAGCGCGAGGATGTGCAGCGAGCAGCCCGCGCCGCCCGCGAAGCCGGGCCGGTTCTGGAAGATGCAGGACCCCTGGAAGGGCCGGGTCTGCCGGGAGCCCTCGTCGTCCTCGGACACCCAGCCGTTCCGTGTGCCCTCGGCGTGGTGCTGCCAGATCTCCGGCGTGAGCCGTGCCACATGCTCGGCGACCCGCTTCTCGTCGTCCTCGTCGGAGAAGTGCGCCCCCAGCGAGCAGCACCCGTCCTCCGCGCGGCCCGCCTGGATGCCCTGGCAGCCGCTGCCGAAGATGCAGTTCCAGCGGGAGGTCAGCCAGGTCAGATCGCAGCGGAAGACCTGCTCGTCGTCCGCCGGGTCGGGAAACTCCACCCACGCGCGCGCGAAGTCGAGTCCCTTCTCGTCGCTCACCTTCGCCCCCTTGGGGGATTTGGCGTCCTTACGAACCGTGTCCGCCTTGGCTACCTTGTCGGCTTTGCCGGATTTCGCCTTTTTCGTCTTTGGCACCCGTCCAGGGTAAGTCGCCGGGAACCGGTACGGGGACCGAGCAGGGGAGTTCTGGCAGTAGCGTTCCGTGTATGAGACTCGGTGTCCTGGACGTGGGTTCGAACACGGTGCATCTGCTGGTGGTGGACGCCCACCCCGGCGCGCGCCCGCTGCCCGCGCATTCGCACAAGGCCGAACTTCGGCTCGCCCAACTCCTCGACGACAGCGGCGCCATCGGCGACGCCGGCATAGACAAGCTGATCGCCGTCATCAAGGACGCGCTCCAGGCCGCCGAGGACAAGGGCGTCGAGGAGATGCTGCCGTTCGCGACCTCCGCCGTCCGGGACGCCGCCAACGCCGACGACGTCCTCGCGCGCGTGGCCGAGGAGACCGGCGTACGACTCCAGGTGCTCAGCGGCGCCGAAGAAGCCCGGCTCACCTTCCTCGCCGTCCGCCGCTGGTTCGGCTGGTCCGCCGGAAAGCTGCTCGTCCTGGACATCGGCGGCGGCTCCCTGGAGATCGCCTTCGGCATGGACGAGGAACCGGACGCGGCCGTCTCCCTCCCGCTCGGCGCCGGCCGGCTCACCGCGGGCTGGCTGCCCGGCGACCCGCCCGACCCCGAGGACGTCCGCGCCCTGCGCCGCCACGTCCGCACTGAGATCGCCCGTACGGTCGGCGAGTTCAGCCGCTTCGGCGCCCCCGACCACGTGGTCGCCACCTCCAAGACCTTCAAGCAGCTCGCCCGCCTCGCCGGCGCCGCCCGCAGCGCCGACGGCCTCTATGTGCAGCGGGAACTCAAACGCGAGTCCCTGGAGGCCTGGGTCCCGCGCCTGGCCGGCATGACCTCCGAGCAGCGCGCCGAACTCCCCGGCGTCTCCGACGGCCGCTCCGGCCAGCTCCTCGCGGGCGCCCTGGTGGCCGAGGGCGCCATGGACCTCTTCGGCGTGGAAAACCTGGAAGTCTGCCCCTGGGCCCTGAGAGAAGGCGTGATCCTCCGCCGCCTGGACCACATGGGCAACGAGTCGCAGTAGCGCCCCCGAAGGGGCGCGGGGCTGTATCGATATGCGGCTCCGCCGCGTGGGCGCGAGCAACCAACACGGACCCGCACCCGCGCGACCAGCAAACCCCCAACGGCGAACAGGCGCACCAAACACCCTCACCACTCAACCCCGTAAGGTGACGGACGTGGCTGAACCAAGGGACGCAGACGTGCGTATCGCGCTGTCGACCGCCTCCGTCTATCCGGAGTCCACGGCGACAGCCTTCGAGACCGCCGCGCGCCTCGGCTACGACGGCGTCGAGGTCATGGTGTGGACCGACCCGGTCAGTCAGGACATCGAGGCGCTGCGCCGGCTGTCCGACTACCACGGCATCCCCGTCCTGGCCGTGCACGCCCCCTGTCTGCTGATCACCCAGCGGGTCTGGTCCACCGACCCCTGGGTGAAGCTCCAGCGGGCCCGGACGGCCGCCGAGAAGCTGGGCGCCAGCACCGTCGTCGTACACCCGCCCTTCCGCTGGCAGCGGCAGTACGCCCGGGACTTCGTCGACGGCATCTGGCGGATGGCGAACGAGACGGACGTACGGTTCGCCGTCGAGAACATGTACCCCTGGCGCTACCGGGACCGCGAGATGCTCGCCTACGCCCCCGACTGGGACGTCACCCGGCACGACTACCGGCACTTCACCATCGACCTCAGCCACGCGGCGACGGCCCGCACCGACGCCCTGGACATGGTCGGCCGCATGGGGGACCGGCTCGGCCATGTCCACCTGGCCGACGGCCGCGGCTCGGCCAAGGACGAGCACCTGGTCCCCGGCCGCGGCACCCAGCCCTGCGCCGAGGTGCTGGAGCACCTGGCCGTCTCCGGCTTCGACGGTCATGTCGTCATCGAGGTCAACACCCGGCGGGCCATGTCCAGCGCCGAGCGCGAGGCCGACCTCGCCGAGGCCCTGGCCTTCACCCGCCGGCACCTGGCCGCGGCGGTCCGGGTGCCCCGGCGATGAGCGGGACCGCGGCACGGCGGCGGGGCCGGCCGCCGCGCGCCGAGTCCGCCGACACCCGCGACCGCATCCTCACCGCGGCCCGCGAGGAGTTCTCCGAGCGCGGGTACGAGAAGACGTCCGTACGCGGTATCGCCAAAGCGGCCGGCGTGGACCCGGCGCTCGTCCACCACTACTTCGGCACCAAGGAGCAGGTCTTCGAGGCGGCCGTCTCCGTCGTCTTCGCGCCCGCGCTGGACGCGCCGAACGCGCTGGCCGAAGGCCCGGTGGACAGCGTGGGGGAGCGGATGACCCGCTTCGTCCTCGGCGTCTGGGAGAACCCGGTCACCCGCACCCCGCTGCTCGCGGTCGTGCGCTCCGCGGTGAACAACGAGACCGCCGCCGCCGTCTTCCGCCGCCTGGTCGCCACCCAGCTGATGCGCCGCATCGCCGCCCAGCTGGACCTTCCCGACGCCGAGCTGCGCGCCGAACTGGCCGCCGCCCAGCTGGTCGGTACGGCCATGATGCGGTACGTGATCAAGCTGGAGCCGCTGGCCTCGGCCGACCTGGACCAGATCGTCGCCCGCCTGGCGCCCGTGGTGCAGCACCACCTGACGGCTCCCTGAGGCCGCCGACGACCCGGCGAAGCTGGAACGCCCGTCCCGCATTCCGGACAGTGGCGTCCAATCCGTGGAGCGGCGGCGTAGGCTCGTAAGGAGTCAGAAGTCTCTCTGACGGCCAGTCTCTCTGACGGTCAGTCTCCCTGATCGCAGTCTCTGAAGGAGCGAGCGACGATGCCCGAGCTGAGGTCCCGCACAGTCACCCACGGCCGCAACATGGCGGGCGCCCGCGCCCTTATGCGTGCCTCCGGTGTACCCGGTGCGGACATCGGCCGGAAGCCGATCATCGCGGTCGCCAACTCCTTCACCGAGTTCGTGCCGGGCCACACCCACCTCCAGCCGGTCGGCCGGATCGTCAGCGAGGCGATCACCGAGGCGGGCGGCATCCCCCGCGAGTTCAACACGATCGCCGTGGACGACGGCATCGCCATGGGCCACGGCGGCATGCTGTACTCCCTGCCCTCCCGCGACCTGATCGCCGACTCCGTCGAGTACATGGTCGAGGCCCACTGCGCCGACGCCCTGGTCTGCATCTCCAACTGCGACAAGATCACCCCGGGCATGCTGATGGCCGCCCTGCGCCTGAACATCCCGACCGTCTTCGTCTCCGGCGGCCCGATGGAGTCCGGCCGCGCCACGCTGGTCGACGGCACGGTCCGCACCCTCGACCTGGTCGACGCGATCTCCGACGCCGTCAACGACAAGATCTCCGACGAGGACATCCTCCGCATCGAGGAGAACGCCTGCCCGACCTGCGGCAGCTGTTCCGGCATGTTCACCGCCAACTCGATGAACTGCCTGACCGAGGCCATCGGCCTCTCCCTGCCCGGCAACGGCTCGGTCCTCGCCACTCACACCGCGCGCAAGCAGCTCTACGTCGACGCCGCCCGCACGGTCATGGACCTCACCCGCCGCTACTACGAGCAGGACGACGACTCCGTCCTGCCGCTCAACATCGCCACCTTCCAGGCCTTCGAGAACGCCATGGCCCTGGACATCGCGATGGGCGGCTCCACCAACACGATCCTGCACCTGCTGGCCGCCGCCCAGGAGGCCGGCGTGCCCTTCGGGCTGGAGCAGATCGACGCCGTCTCGCGCCGCGTGCCGTGCCTCGCCAAGGTCGCCCCGAACGTCGCGAAGGACCGCACCTACTACATGGAGGACGTGCACCGCGCCGGCGGCATCCCCGCCCTCCTCGGCGAGCTGCACCGCGCGGGCCTGCTCAACGAGGACGTCCACGCCGTGCACAGCCCCTCCCTCGCCGACTGGCTGAAGACCTGGGACGTCCGCGGCGGCTCGCCCTCCCCGGAGGCGGTGGAACTCTGGCACGCGGCCCCTGGCTGCGTCCGCTCCGCCGAGGCGTTCTCCCAGTCCGAGCGCTGGGAGGCCCTGGACGAGGACGCCGAGGGCGGCTGCATCCGCTCTGCCGAGCACGCCTACTCCAAGGACGGCGGCCTGGCCGTCCTCAAGGGCAACCTCGCGGTCGACGGCTGTGTGGTCAAGACCGCCGGCGTCGACGAGTCGATCTGGACCTTCGAGGGCCCGGCGGTCGTCTGCGAGTCCCAGGAAGAGGCCGTCCAGCGGATCCTCACCCAGGAGGTCAAGGAGGGCGACGTCGTCGTCATCCGCTACGAGGGCCCCAAGGGCGGGCCGGGCATGCAGGAGATGCTCTACCCGACCTCGTATCTGAAGGGCCGGGGCCTCGGCAAGAGCTGCGCCCTGATCACCGACGGCCGCTTCTCCGGCGGCACCTCCGGCCTGTCCATCGGCCACGCCTCCCCCGAAGCGGCCTCCGGCGGCACGATCGCCCTGGTCCAGGACGGCGACCGCATCCGCATCGACATCCCCCACCGCACCATCGAGCTGCTCGTCGACGAGGCCGAGCTGGCCCGCCGCGAGCAGGCCCTGAACGGCGTCTACGCCCCCAGGAACCGCACCCGCAAGGTCAGCGCCGCCCTCCGCGCCTACGCCGCCATGGCCACCAGCGCCGACAAGGGCGCGGTGCGGGACGTCAGCAAGCTGGGCTGAGGCACCGGCCGAGCACGGCACCGAGTAGGGCCGCCTCCGGAACCTCCGGGGGCGGCCCTACTCAGCTCACCAGGCCCGGGGGTCCCCGCCGTCCACCGCGAACACGCTCCCGTCCGGCGCACTCGCGTACACCCGGCCGCCGACCACCAGCGGAGCCGACAGCGCCCCGGCGACCTGCCCCGACCCGGCCCCCAGCCGCAGCGGCGTCTGCCCGGCCAGCCGGCCGTCCCGCGCGTCCACCGCGAGCAACCGCCCGTCCGGCGCGCTGAAGTACACATACGCCCCCGTGGCCACGGGCGCCGACCCCCGGCTCACGGCCGTCTCCAGATGCCACAGCCGCCTGCCCACCCCGCCCGAACCGTCGCCGCCCTCACCGCCCGGCGAGACGGCGTCCAGCGAGCCGCCCGTGCCCAGGAGGTAGGCGACATCGCCGTGGGTGGCGGCCGCCGGGGTGGTGAGCGCGACGGGCAGCGCGACCCGCCGCGCCGTCCCCGTCGCCGGCGTGTACCGCAGCACCTCGTCCGTGGTCGCGGAGGCGTTGTCCACGGACATCAGGAACAGCGAGCCGTCCCGGCTGCCGAGCGGCCGCAGCGTCCCCCGCAGCCGCGCCTGCCAGCGGGTGGTACCGCCGGCCGGATCGAACGCGGTGATCTGCGTGGCCGTGCCGTCCAGCGCGGTGGTCGTCGCGTAGACCAGCGGATCACCGTCGTACCGGGCGAGCGACGGCGTGCCGCCCGTCGCGCCCGTCGTCACCCGGCGCCGCCAGCCGGTCTCGCCGGATGTGCCGGACACCCCCGTCATCGTGCCGTCCGCACCGGCGATCACCAGCATGCCGCCGGCGACCTGCACACTCGGCGCCCCGGGCAGCTCCCGGTGCCAGCGCGGCCGCCCCGAGGCGGCGTCGAGCGCCACGACCCGCCGCCCGCCGTTCGCCGGCAGCAGCAGCACCCCGTCCGCCAGCGCGGGCACCCCGCCGGCCGGCGCCCCGCCGACCGTGCGCCGCCACAGCAGCCGGCCGTCCAGGGCGTCCAGGGCGAAGGCCGTACCCGAGCGCACACACAGCACCCGCCCCACGCCGTAGGTGCACTGCGGCATGCCCGCGCCGCCCCCGACCGGCCGGACCCGCCACCCGGCGAACCCGGCCCCGGCAGACCGCGCGCCCTTCGTCACCGCAGGCCCCGCGGCACCCTCCGGCCACAGCACCGCCGCGAGCACCCCACCCAGCACGAGTACGACGGACACGGCCGCGACGAGAACCCGCCGGGACCGCCACCGGGAGCCCGGGCGGGAACCCAGGCGGGAACCCAGTCGGGAGACCACCCGGGACATCCGCCACCGACCCGCACCGCGATCCGCACCCGCACCCGTATGTGGGACCGGCGCCGATGGCACCTCCCCCGCACCGGCCCGCTGGGCCGGTATGAACGCCTGGGTGTCGTACGACGCCGCCACCGACCGCAGTTCCCGCATCAACTCGTCCGGGGTCGGCCGCTCCTCCGGCTCCTTGGCGAGACAGCGCAGCACCAGCGGAGCCAGACTCTCCGGGACGCCGGTCAGATCCGGCTCGTCGTGCACGACCTGGTACGCGACCAGGTACGGGCTGTCGGAGTCGAACGGCCCCCGCCCGGTCGCCGCGTGCACCAGCACCGACCCGAGGGCGAAGATGTCCGCCGCGGGCCCCACCTCCCGCGGCCGCCGGAACTGCTCGGGCGCCATGAACGGCGGCGTGCCGATCAACTTCCCCGTCTCCGTGCGCAGTTCGCTGTCCTTGGGCCGGGAGATGCCGAAGTCGATGACCTTCGGCCCGTCCTCGGCGAGCAGCACATTGCTCGGCTTGAGATCCCGGTGCACGACGCCCACCCGATGGATGTCCCGCAGCGCCTCCGCGAGCCCGGCCATGAGCCGCCGCACCTGCGCCGGATTCATCGGGCCGTTCCGCTTCACCTGCTCGGACAGCGTCGGACCCGGGATGAACAGGGTGGCCATCCAGGGTCGTTCGGCCTCCGGATCGGCGTCCACCACCGGCGCCGTGAAGGCACCGCTGACCCGCCGGGCCGCCGCCACCTCCTGCCGGAACCGCCCCCGGAACTCGGGGTCCCGCGCGAACTCCGCGTGGACGACCTTCACGGCGAGCTTCAGCCCGGAGGTGCTGCGGGCGAGGTGCACGACCCCCATGCCGCCCGAGCCCAGACACGACTCCAGGCGGTAGTGGCCGACGTACTCGGGAAGCTCGGCTTCCGGGCCCATTCCGGTGCTGCGCTGTGGCGTCATGGACCGCCCCCCGTGCTGATCGTCCGCGCGCGACGCACGGAGCCTAGTCGATGACTCGTACGAGACAGAGGCGGCTTGCTAGCCTCCGCGTGCGAGTCGCGAACTGGTGTTTAAGCACTCGCGTCCAGACAATCAACGGCATCCCATGCCGGGCATGGGATTTTCGGGGGGAGACGACACATGTCCCTTGAGCAGGGTTCTCGCGAGCAGGACGCTCCTGACCAGCTGGTCACGGAGACGGCCGTGCGCACGTACGCCGTCGCACCGGGCGTCCGCCTGAACATCCGCAGCGGCCCCGGCACCGGCTACCCCATCGTCCGTGTCCTGCCCGAGGGCTCCCACGTGCCGATCTACTGCCAGACCTCGGGTACGACCGTCAGCGGCCCCTACGGCACCACCAACATCTGGGACAACGTCGACAACGGCGAGTACGCCTCGGACGCCTACATCCACACCGGCAGCGACGGCTACATAGCCCCGCGCTGCTCCTGACCCCTGCGGGCCGAGGCCGCCGGCGCCACCGGACCCGGCCTCGGCCCGCGGCCGCCCGGAGCCATAATCGTCGGGTGAGCGATGAGACCGGCAGCCCGGACAGCCCGGCGGGCACCGCGGCGAACAGCGGACCCCGACCCGAGCCCCTGCGCTTCTTCGGCACCTCCTGGGTGAACCACGACAACGGCTACGCGGCCCGCCGCGCCGGTGTCGCCGTCGGTTCCCTCGCCGCGGCCGCCGTCTCCTGCCTGGTGCTGCGCGTCGCCTACCAGGGCATCCAGATCGCCGACACCGGCACCTTCGTGACCGTCCTGGTCATCGGCATGTTCGCGATCTGCACCGCGCTCGCCTTCCGCAACACCTGGGAGGGCTTCGACAAGCGGCACGACCCGGCCCGCCAGGCCTCCCTGCGCGGTCTGCTCGCCATCGGCTTCGTCGGCTCCCTCCTCGCCTACTTCTTCCGCTCCCTCACCGAGGCCCCCGGCGAGAAACTGCACCGCGCCGAGTACGACCAGGCCCGCGCCGACCACGCCCGCCGCTCCACCCGCCGCTCGGGCAACCCGGGCAAGAAGAAGCGCCGCGGATGACAGCGCCGGCACATCGGCGGCGGATCGGCAGCAGATAAGCGGATCGGCAGCAGATAAGGCGTTGCCCCCGCCCGGTCACCTCCCGGCACCATGACGGCATGACCGCCACCCAGCCGCCCGGGGACGCCGAGGCCCACGCCGCCCGCGCCCGCTCCTTCGACTCCGCCGCCGCCCAGTACGCCGCGAACCGCCCCTCCTACCCGCCCGCCCTCTTCGACGCCGTCGAGGAACTGGCCGGCCGGTCCCTGACCGGCGCCACGGTGGTGGACGCCGGCGCCGGCACCGGCATCGCGACCGCCCTGCTGCACGCCCGGGGCGCCGACGTCGTCGCCGTCGAACCGGGCGAGGGCATGGCAGCCGAGTTCCGCCGCCGACTCCCGCACGTCCCCCTCGTCCGGGGCAACGGCAACGCCCTCCCGGTGGCCGACGCCCACGCCGACTTCCTCACCTACGCCCAGGCCTGGCACTGGACCGACCCGGCCCGTTCGGTACCGGAGGCCCTGCGCGTGCTGCGGCCGGGCGGCGCGCTGGCGCTGTGGTGGAACACCGACGCCCTGGACGTCGAGTGGATCGCCGAGCGGGCCGACCGCACCGGGCGTCTGCTCGGCCGGGACATCGCCGCCGAGAAGCGCCGGGCCGTCGAGCGCACCGACCTGGCCGACCCCAGCGGCCGGCTCCGCTTCACCCGGCGCGCGGTCCGCTGGAGCCGCCGCGTGTCCGTCGACACCCACCTCGCCAACATGGGCAGCCACTCGGCTCTCCTCCTCCTGCCCGAGGAACGCAGGACCGCCTTCCTGGAATCCGAGCGTGCCCATCTGCTGAAGGCCTTCCCGGACGGCACGGTCGAGGAGGCGTACGACGTCCTTCTGCTGGTCGCCGTCACCACCCCCTGACCGCTGCCGTTCCGCACGCGGGCGCGCCCCGTCCGGCCCTTGACCACGGGCACTCCCAGGCGGAGTATTCATCACATGATGAATTATGCGTCGGGGCCCCCGTCCCCAGCCGCCGCCCACGCCGACCACCTCCCCGCCATCCACGCCGACGACCTCACCGTCGTCCGCGGACCCCGCACCGTCCTGCGCCACCTCCGCTTCACCGTCCCCCGCGGCCAGGTCACCGGACTGCTCGGCCCCTCCGGCTGCGGCAAGTCGACCCTCATGCGCGCCATCGTCGGCACCCAGGCCAAGGTCACCGGCACCCTCGACGTCCTCGGCCACCCCGCCGGCCACCTCGGTCTGCGCACCCGCATCGGCTACGTCACCCAGGCCCCCTCCGTCTACGACGACCTCACCGTCCGGCAGAACCTCGACTACTTCGCCGCCGTCCTCGACCCCGGCCGCGCCGCCGCCGAACGCCGCCGCGACCACGTCACCCGGGCCATCGCCGACGTCGACCTCACCAGCCACGCCGACGCTCTCGCCGGCGCCCTCTCCGGCGGCCAGCGCAGCCGCGTCTCCCTCGCCGTCGCCCTCCTCGGCGCCCCCGAACTCCTCGTCCTCGACGAACCCACGGTCGGCCTCGACCCCGTCCTCCGCCGCGATCTGTGGAACCTCTTCCACCATCTCGCCGCCACCCGCGGCGCCACCCTCCTCGTCTCCTCCCACGTCATGGACGAGGCCGAGCGCTGCCACCGCCTCCTCCTCATGCGCGAAGGCCGGATCCTCGCCGAGGACACCCCGGACGCCCTGCGCACCCGTACCGGCACCGACACCATCGAAGCCGCCTTCCTGCACCTCGTGGACCAGGCCGCGGCGGCCGACCGCACCAAGGAGCGCACCCGATGAGCACCACCACCCTCGCGCCCACCACCCCCGCGCCCACCCGCACCCTCAACGCCGCCCGCACCACCGCCACCGCGGCCCGCGTGCTGCGCCAGCTCCGCCACGACCCGCGCACCATCGCGCTGATGCTGCTCGTCCCCTGCCTGATGCTGGTCCTGCTGCGCTACGTCTTCGACGCCAGCCCGCGCACCTTCGACACCATCGGCGCCTCGCTGCTCGGCATCTTCCCGCTGATCACGATGTTCCTGGTCACCTCCATCGCCACCCTGCGCGAACGCACCTCCGGCACCCTCGAACGCCTCCTGAGCATGCCCCTCGGCAAGGCCGACCTCATCGCCGGCTACGCCCTCGCCTTCGGCGCCATCGCCATCGTCCAGTCGGCCCTCGCCACCGGACTCGCCCTCTGGGGCCTCGGCCTCGACGTCACCGGCTCGCCCTGGCTGCTCCTCCTCGTCGCCCTCCTCGACGCCCTGCTCGGCACCGCCCTCGGCCTCTTCGTCTCCGCCTTCGCCGCCTCCGAGTTCCAGGCGGTCCAGTTCATGCCCGCCGTGATCTTTCCCCAGCTCCTCCTCTGCGGCCTGTTCACGGCCCGCTCGAACATGCACCCCGTCCTGGAGGCCCTCTCCGACGTCCTCCCGATGTCGTACGCCGTCGACGGCATGAACCAGGTCCTGACCCACACCGGCACGACCGCCACCTTCGTCCGGGACGTCCTGATCGTCGCCGGCTGTGCCCTGCTGGTCCTGACCCTGGGCGCCGCAACCCTCCGCCGCAGAACGCCCTGATCACCATTCCGCCCACCGGACACACACCCCCCGCCCCCAGCCCCCGGTGCCAAACTGACCGCATGAGCCAGAAAGTCGCAGTCCTCGGCACCGGCAAGATCGGCGAAGCCCTGCTCAGCGGAATGATCCGGGCCGGCTGGGCCCCCGCCGACCTCCTGGTCACCGCCCGCCGCCCCGAACGCGCCGAAGAACTCCGCACCCGCTACGGCGTCACCCCGGTCACCAACACCGAGGCCGCGAAGACCGCGGACACCCTGATCCTCACGGTCAAGCCGCAGGACATGGGCACCCTCCTGGACGAACTCACCCCGCACGTCCCCGCCGACCGCCTGGTCATCAGCGGCGCCGCCGGCATCCCCACCTCCTTCTTCGAGGAGCGCCTCACCGCCGGCACCCCGGTCGTCCGCGTCATGACCAACACCCCGGCCCTGGTCGACGAGGCCATGTCCGTCATCTCCGCCGGCAGCCACGCCACCGAGCAGCACCTCGCACACGCCGAGGAGATCTTCGGCGCCGTCGGCAAGACGCTCCGCGTGCCCGAGAGCCAGCAGGACGCCTGCACCGCACTCTCCGGCTCCGGCCCCGCCTACTTCTTCTACCTGGTCGAGGCCATGACCGACGCCGGCATCCTGCTCGGCCTGCCCCGCGACAAGGCCCACGACCTCATCGTCCAGTCCGCCATCGGCGCCGCCGTGATGCTCCGCGACAGCGGCGAGCACCCCGTGAAGCTCCGCGAGAACGTCACCTCCCCGGCCGGCACCACCATCAACGCCATCCGCGAGCTGGAGAACCACGGCGTCCGCGCCGCCCTCATCGCCGCCCTGGAAGCCGCCCGCGACCGCAGCCGCGAGCTGGCCTCCGGCAAGAAGGACTGACCCCGCACCCCGGCAGAGGCGGCGGACGGCCGAGACCGGCCCACCCCGCCGCCCCGCCGGCCCTGCCCCGCGGCAGCGCTCAGCGCCCGGCCCGCACCCCCGGACCCGCCACAGCCCCTGCCTCCGGCTCCGTCACCGGCGGCAGCAGCCCGATCGCCCGGTACGCGGTATCGACGATCGGCCGAGCCATAGCCCGTGCCTTCTCCGCCCCATCCCGCAACACCCCCTCCACATAGCCGGGATCCGCACACAGCTCCCGGTGCCGCTCCTGCAACGGCCTGAGGACCTCCACCACGGCCTCGGCGGTGTCCTTCTTCAAAGAGCCGTACGAGTCGTAAACGCGCGCCAGTGACTCAGGGTTCCCGCCCGTGCACGCAGAGAGAATCTCCAGCAGATTGGCCACCCCGGGCCGCCCCTCCCTGTCGTACACGACCTCCCGACCGCTGTCGGTGACGGCCCGCATCACCTTCTTGCGGACCGCGTCCGGCTCGTCCAGGAGATAGACGACGCCCACCCCGGACTCGTCCGACTTCCCCATCTTCTTCGCCGGCTCCTGGAGGTTCATCACCCGCGCCGCCACCGGCGGCAGCGTCACCCTCGGCACGGCGAACGTGTGCCCGTACCGCTGGTTGAACCGCACCGCCAGATCCCGGGTCAGCTCCACATGCTGGGCCTGGTCCTCCCCGACCGGCACCTCGTCCGTGCCGTAGGCCAGGATGTCCGCCGCCATCAGCACCGGATACGTCAGCAGCGACAGCCGCACGCTCCCACCGCGCTCCCGCTCCTTCGCGGCCTTCTCCTTGTACTGGATCATCCGCCGCATCTCGCCGTCCGTCGCCACGCACTCCAGCAGGTACGACAGCCGGCTGTGCTCGTCGACATGGCTCTGGAGGAACACGGTGCACGCCTCGGGGTCGAGCCCGGCCGCCAGCAGCAGCGTCGCCGTCTGCCGGCTCAGCCTGCGCACCCGCGCCGGATCGTGGTCCACGGTCAGCGCGTGCAGGTCCACCACACAGAACAGGGACTCCGCCCGGTGCTGGTCGACCTCGGCCCACCGGCGCATGGCCCCCAGGTAGTTCCCCAGGGTCAGGTGCCCGGTCGGCTGAATCCCACTGAAGACCCGAGTCATCTCCACTCCACCTTCTGGTCGGGACCGCCGCCGCTGCGGCCGGCCCCCGGGTTCCGGAGGGAGATACGCGAACGGCCGCCGAGGCGGCGGCCGTTGAATGCATACGTGAGTACGGCCGCCGGTCAGGCGGCCCACCAGAGCTGGGTGCACGTACGCGTCATCACGCCTCACAGCGTACGCCTCAGGGGGGCATCGCGGGGATGAGTTGACACGCCCCACCCCGATCCGTACTGTTCTCCGAGTTGTCCGACGTGAGCGCCGACTCCGGTCGGTCCCCGGACAGCCACTTCGCAGGAACCACCCACTCGATCGACGCTCCGGCGCCGACTGTTTTGGCGTGCGTATTTGCGAAATGAGGAATCCGCGTTCGAAAGGGCACGGCCCCCGATTAGCTCGGGAGCCAGGAATCCGCTAAAGTCTCACTCGTCGGAACGGCCCAACGGCCGGGAAGACAAACCCCGCTGACTGGGGATCAGACGCCGAAAGGATCTGATAGAGTCGGAAACGCAAGATCGAAGGGAAGCGCCCGGAGGAAAGCCCGAGAGGGTGAGTACAAAGGAAGCGACCGTTCCTTGAGAACTCAACAGCGTGCCAAAAATCAACGCCAG
>NZ_JBHXVE010000053.1:0-22212 GCF_042672505.1 Streptomyces sp. NPDC127190 | reverse complement strand
TTGGCGTGAGCCGCTCACGTTGGGCGGTCCGCCGTCCGGGCGAGCTCCACGATCTCGTCGACGGGCCTTCCGGTGTGCAGGGCGAGGGTCTGCGCGATGAGGTCGGTGAGGTCGGGCGAGGGCATGTTCCCATGCGCGTTTTACAGCGCGACCAGGCCGTGCAGGGCGGTCCAGAGCAGCAGGCCGGCCTGCCACTCCTGCTCGGGGCCGAGACGGTCCTGGTGTTCCGGCTGGTCCTGCCGGGCGCCGGCCAGGGAAGCGACGACGGATCCGAGGAACCGTTCAAGCGTGGCCAGCAGCCGGGCGGCGGCCTCCACGAGTTCGGCCTTGAGGACCTGACCCTGTCCCCGTGGGTTCCGTCGACGGGGGGGCGGCTTCTTTGCTGCTCACAGGCGTCGGGAACCGTCGCAACGACAGGTCAGACGTGTGATCCGCTATCCCTGATCAGGACAATGTCCTCAAAGAGCACGGGGTTCGGCGCATTCGTCAACGAAAGCGCAAAGCCGACGAATGAGACTCAAGAAGGAGGGGGTGGGGTCCATGTGGGCCTGCATGTGAGGGGCGTCCTGGAGCCACTGCTGCCACAGACCGCCTGGGCCCAGGAAACGGTCGGCTTGATCACCTCCAAGATTCAGGTCGACGAACCGGAGAGCGCCCATGACGATGGCCTGGTCGTATCCGAGGTCAGGGCGACGGAGATAGCGATCAAGGTAGGCAGCGAACAAATCAGCGTCGCGCGCCGTTCCGAAACTGGCCAGGGCCACGCAATAGGCCAGCCCCACGCAGCAGACTTCGCTGCCCAGCAGGAGTTCCCCGAGACGCTCACGGAACTCGGTCCGGCGGGAGACAGCGACGAGCCAAGCCGCAGTTCTTCGTTCGCGCCAGCCGCCGGCAAGAAGCGTGGCGATTTCATCGGCGGTGATGAGTCCAGCGTCCTCACGGAGATCTCGCATGACCCGGTCGGACTCAGGACTCTGCATGCGCAGCAAGCCGCCACCGAGCTTCAGGTAGCGCCGCTCGGGCGTGACATAGCGGCGAACCAGGGCCAGTAGCTCGGCATCGTCCTCAGGATGGCGTATCACACGGCCGATCTTGCCTCGCTGGCGTAGAACGAGGCCAGGTCATTCCTCGTGCTCCTAGCCGAGGGAGGTGGCGATCCACGCCGCTCGCACATCCACGCACGCACCTGAGGGGCCAGCCGAGCGTTCGCCATCTGCATCGATGCCTGATCATTGTGTGGGACGGCGGCCGTGAGACACGGTGATCGTGTCGCTGATCTGGTTGCATGGGGCCTCATGAGCGGCATAGCCACACCCGTCATCGCTGTCCTCGGCACCCCGCTGGGTTCGACGGTGACGCACGTCTTCCAGCAGCGGTCCGCGCAGCGCACCGAGCAAAACTCGCGTCAGGAACGGCTGCGCCAGGAGCGGTTGGACACTTACGGCACCTACTCCGGCCTGTTGGTCAACTTCCGCCGGGCCATTCTGCACCACTGGTTCTGCGTGCACGAGGGCAATGACGCCGACGACGAAGTCGCCCTGCGCAGACTCTCGTTCGAGCTACGCTCCAGCACCGAGCACGCCCTGTACCGCCTCCAGCTGATCACTGACGATCCCGAGCTGGCTATCGTCGCGGCCGACGCCTTCACGGCGATCGGCAAGATCGATCGCGCAGCGAACCGCGCCGACGTGGTCGTCTGTCGGGAAGCGACCCAGGAGCTGATCAACACCTTCGTCGCGACGGCACGCCGGCACGTCTAGACCGTGAAGGGATGCCGGTTCAGGACAGGGGAGGCGGGGCGGGATTGGAGACTACAGCTAGATGATCTTCATGCCTCCCTCGGAACGTTGTGAGGGCACTGACCCGGCTGGCCGAGCCCCCCCCCAAGGCCGCGACACGCGCAGACACTCGGCCGCCCGGCACAAATCCCGTACGGATCTAAAAGATCATCCAGCGAGTAGGTATGAGACCGGACCGGCCCCTACCGGTGCTCTCACCCTGTACGCCAGCCACAGCCCCAAGGACGCCGCATGTCCCCGAGCGGCGGGGCGAAATCACCCAGACCGGAATCGCTGTCCCAACTCTGGCGATAGCCTGCCCGGTCAACGCTCAACTGGCCAAGTGAAGCGCTCAGTCACAGGACTGCTGTCACTGAGCGCCTTAGTTGGCCTCACGGCGCATTCGACGGAGGTGCGGAGCGCTGCTGGGATCCCCAGATGCAGCCCTGCATCATCGCCGTAGTGACCTTGCCCTTGAAGCCTGCTGCCGGCGTCAGCCGGTCCTGGCACCAGAGATAGACGTCGTCCGCCATGCCGGATCCCGGGTTCTCCCCTTGCTTGGCGAGAGCGGCGGCGAAGTCGTAGCCGCGCTTGTATTGGGCGTCCGCAATCGAGCCGGGCTCGTATGGATTCCCGTAGATGATGGGACGCGACGGGTCGGAGGCGCCACCTCGAGGCATGAACATGGCGATCAGCAGCACAGCGGGCAGGCCAACCAAGACCGAGGCGAACAGCCAGCCCATCTTCTGGGACGTCTTCTTGCCGACCGCATAGGACAGCATCGCCAGCGGGATGGCCAGAACGAACGCCAGGAACGGGATGATCACTGCACCACCTGCCACAGGTCAGCCCCCCTTTCGCGGCTCAGCGGCGCCATGTTACGTCCCGTGATCGGACACGGAGGCGCGGGGTGCGTGGTGCTCGGCGACGCGTGGCTGCCGAACACCACCGGTCGGGTTTTGCGCTCACTGGCTTCCCAATCGGGAAGTAAAGCTGTGTCGGGGGACGGATTCCGTGATCAGTCGAACCAAACCACGAGTCGCACGTGTTCTGGTCCATGCAGCTCGGCAAGCGTCCGCATCACGTCCCAGACCGGCGCCCAGTGGGTCCCGGGCCCGGCGACCGTGCTGCGGCTGCGCGTGCCGGACCGATCGGTCTCGTCCCAGTTGGCAGCTGCCAACTCGGCCCAGCTGATCCACGTTGTTCCGTGTGCGTCTTGTGGGCCGCCCCACGCGTTGAACGCAACCCACAGCCCGTCCGAGGCGTCGTCCGGCAGGCCACGGTCTTCGGCCAGCGGCCGGAACCCGAAGGAGTTGCGAACGCCGAAGAGGCAGGCGAGTGCGTCATAGGCGTTGCCGGTGTTGAGTAGGAAGAGGTCGATGGCGGCGTGCCAAACCGCGTCCTCGTCGTCCTCACCCCAGATCCGGGCCAGTGGTCTGCACTCGATCATCCCGCTCACATCGGTGGACATGTCTGTAGTCTGCCGAGCACGGACAAGGCTCGTCGCTTCGATTTCGATGCAGAACCTAACCGGTGGGCTTGGGTGGGGTGACTTCGTAGAGGCGCCGGTCCCGAATCAGGGCCCACAGCACGTGGGGGATCGACACGGGCCCCTCGCCGGTCGACCGGGGCCGGACCGGTTCGAAACACCACCTGATCACCGACGGGCACGGCACCCCGCTCGCGGTCCTGGTGACGGGTGGCAACCGCAATGACGTCACCCAGCTACTGCCATTGCTCGACGCGATCCCACCGGTCCGTGGCCGGGTCGGCCGTCCCCGCCGCAAGCCGGACTCGCTCTTCGCCGACCGCGGCTACGACCACGACCTTTACCGCAATCAGGTCCGCGAGCGAGGCATCGTGCCAGCCATCGCCCGCCGCGGCACCCGGCACGGCACAGGACTGGGCACCTACCGGTGGGTGATCGAGCGGACCTTCGCCTGGCTCCACGGATTCCGCCGCCTGCGCATCCGCTGGGAACGGCGGGCCGACATCCATGAAGCGTTCCTCAAACTCGCCTGCTGTCTCATCACCCATCGACAGCTCGGCTCATTGTGTTAGCCGTTGTAAGGGCTTGCCGGGAATCAACACGTCGGTTTGATCTTGGTTTTGTCGGGGTCGAGGAACCTGACGACGTCTTCCGTGTGCGGAAACGGGCTGGTGAGGCGGGCAGATGGACACCACGGGCTTCCAGGAGCGGGCGGACGTCTTTCACTGCACGGCTGATGGTCATGGCGGTGGTGCTGAAGAGCTGGCCCAGGAGGTCCATGGTCGCGAGTTTTCGCAGGTGGAGCATGGTGACCGGCATCCGGTCGGCTGAGGTGAGCTTGGCTTTGGCACCTGCGCCCGGGGCCACCAGGCGCTCGTGGCCTCGACGTGTGTGGAGCACTTGCTCGCGTTGAACCTCCATCGCTGGAGTCAACGAGTCGATGAGCTTGCTGAGCTGCCGGCGGGTCATCCCGGTCAGTTCCGGGTACTGGAGCGAACGCCGCGTGAGGCGAGTCGGTCTGTCCGCCGGGCCTCGTCCGATGTGCTGCCGGTTGTCGCCGCGCCCATCGGATGCTGGGGGTGGAGGGTGTAGTTCCAGCCGCCGTGGAAGCGATGGCGTGTGATGGGCAGGGCGGCGATCTCCTCGTCGCTGACGCGGATGCCGGTGGGGTACTCACCGCTGTCGGGTTCGGCATGGACGGTGAGGCCGGTGCGGCTGGTGGTCGCGGCGATGGTTTGGAGCATGACTTCATGGCTGGTCAGGGGTCTGCCGCGCCAGCCCATGGTGATGTGAGAGAACAGCCGGTGCTCGATCTTGTTCCACTTCGAGGTGCCGGGCGGAAGGTGACACACGGTGATCTCAAGACCGGTCTCGGCAGCGAGGTCAGCGAGCTGGGTCTTCCGGCCGCGGGTGCGGTAGCCGTTGGAGCCCCCGCCGTCGGCGGTAATCAACAGCCGACGGGCGCGAGGGTAGTCGTGCTGGCTGCGGGCCTGCCACACCAGCGCCGGATCGAGGCGACGGCGAACGCCGCGGTGTCGTGATCAGTGCCGATGCTGACCCAGCCGGTGTTCGCCGCCATCTCATAGATTCCGTACGGGATCGCTTCCTCAGCCTGGCCGGGGAAGTCGTGCGTCTTGACCTTCACGGGCCGCCATTCGTGCCCGGCGTTCTTGTAGTCGCCGATCAGCTCCTTCTTCTTGCTGTCCACGCTGATCACCGGGTCACCGGCGTCTCTGTGGTCTCGTGCCTGCTCATTGAGGTAGCGGAACTGGGCGTCCCTGTCGGGGTGCTGAGCACCCTCGATGGTCTTGGCGTTGGCCTGCAGACTGAAGCCTTCCTCCCGCAGCAGGCCGGCGACCGTGTCGGCGGAGACGCGGTGGCGCTGCCGGGTCAGCTCCGCTGCCAGCTTCCGAGTGGACTTCGTCGTCCACCGCAGCGGCGACATCGGGTCGCCCCGCTCGTCCGGCTCGACCAGCGCCAGCAGCGCCGGCCGCAGCCCCGGATCAAGGTCCACAGCCTTCTTCCGGCCCCCACCAGGACGACGGACCCGCCCCAACAGAGCCTAACCTGCCTCCAGCTCAGCCGCTCCGCGCGAGATTGTGCCCTCCCGAATCCCGGCCGCGACAGCGACGAGCCTGATCCCACCACGCCCCAGCGACAGCGCTTCCGCCCCTATGGCCAGCCGACGCTGACGCTCGTCCAGATGCGGCAACAACACCTGGAACTTCGCAGCCAGGACGGCCTCGATCCCCTCCGGTCTCCCCATACCAGAACAACGAGTCCCACAGCTGGAAGCCACGGCTTGTTTCCCGGCAAGCCCTAAGACCTGCCCGAATGGCATGAATACCTGGAAGACCCTCCGCGACTGCTGACTTCAAAGGCAACGGAGTCCACCACGCCATGCTCGGCATCGCGCGCCTACGCAACCTCACCCTCGCCGGATAGACGAGCCTGCAGACTCCTGAAGACCAACGCACGGCGACTCAACACCGTCCACCTCATCGAAAGCGTGGGACCTGACATTACCACTCGAAGCTCACATTCAACGACGTTGCCATTCGGCGCAAGGGATTGACCCTTCAGTTTCGTCTCCGCAGCGGTCAGCCCAAGCACGACACACGAAGACGGGACGCGTCAAAACAACGTCATCTACGCGCTGCGCACGCAATACCACACCAAGCAGGCTGGATGAAGGGTCCCAAGATTGAGAATACATTATCGCCTGGCCACGAGACTCCAAGTACCGAGCGAACTCATCTTCCAGTTCAGACGGAACACGCCCAGCCAACCGAATACCCTCGAGAGAAACCTGCGGTCCACTGCGGGCATCGACGGCAACACAGGAAAGCAAGCCCGCTTCGTCATAATATGTCGAGAGCGCAGAAGATGGAGTCAACGGCTTGGCGTCGAGAATGGAAAATTCGACGGAGTTAAGGGAATCAAGAGAGTTGACCTCAGCGGGAGATTTTACATAGACACCGCGAAGAACGACTTCGACTTCCTTCTGATCCATCCCGAAATGAAGAGGTCCGACCCGCTCAAGTTCATCTACAGACCACTGGATTCGATCGCCGTCACCGAGGGCTTCGCATTTCAGCGACACAAGCTTACACTCCGTTTCATCGTAACAAGCTCCATCCTATACCGTGCGCCAGCATCATACTCAGGCGGTTCTGATACCTGCGGGCCATGCATGGGGACCCAGTGCCCCTTTCACGGCCCGCAACTGGGCGTCTACCTTGAGGCCATACCTTCCAATGGTCCAGAGTTCACCAAGTCGCCCGCTTTATTCCGATACCAAATTACCATAGTTCGCCCCTCCTCAAGGATGTGAGGAATGATGTTCAAGCATCCCGCTCCCCCAGGCTTGCCGCAAACGTAGTCCTGATTTATAACGACGTTTGCAAAGTCGATTTCATTTTCATTCATCCACAGCGCGATCTTTGGTTCTGCATGCGTCTCGGCCCACCAGCCAGCCTTCCTGCCCGTGATTCGGCGGAGCGCGGCGTTTACTCGACCAGCATCTGCATCTTGGCGGCTCATGAACTCAGGTCCTATGACTTTCCCCTCCGCGTCCGTGGGCACACCCGTCGTCTCATGCTTTCCGCCAAGACCGGCAAGCACCTTCGCGATATCCGCCTTGCAATTATGGACCAGGACAGGCGTATCATCCGCCAGCACATAATACGTGTGGAGCTCTTTGACCGTAAGGTTATACATGTCGGCCACGCCGGCATGATCCTGGACTTTGTCCACAAAGGCACGCTGATCATTGATCGTGTTCAACTCATGTCTGCGGCGCAGCTTTCCCGCGGCGACCCACACATGCGCCGTCTTATCCCAGAATGGATGGTTGCGAGTGGTGTGGATCTTCACCGCCTTTCCGCTTTTAAGGCGTATTGACAGATCTACAAGATCGCCGTCCTGATGGACGAGCCGAGCAGTAACCTTACGGGCACCTACACGCTTACCAGTCTTTGGATCGGCCGCTTCGACATCGTCCCCCGGCTTAATTCTTGCAATTTTCTTTTTTTTCCCTCCCTTCAGCAAGACCTTGGTATCAGGAGTGAAGCTGCACGCATCTACCGCTGCGCGGGTAAGAATGCGCATCAACTTGGCCGTACCGACTTCGACTCCCGCGATGTCGTAGCTCGACGCCGCGTAGCCGTACACGTTGCACTCAGCTTGGTTGCCCAGAGTGCAGCGAATCCCCGGCACGATAAGCGTCATGTCGCCGAGAGCGGAGAGGAGCTGCTCCGTGAGGCCCTTTTCCGCGTCGGCCTGCGCTTGGGTCTCACACAGCTGGTCGCCGATCCCGTATTGCAGTGCGAAGCCCGAGCAGACGTTCTTGGTGAAGAAGTAGTCGTAGACCTTCTTGGCTTGCTTCGCGTTCAGGACCGGGCCATCGTTCTGCCTCTTGCCGCCGCTGGGCGAGCCGGAACTTCCTTCGGTGTCTACCTTTCCGGGGCCGCATTCGTTCCAGCCGCCGCTGCACTGAGTGCCGTCCGGATTGATGCGGATCAGGCCACTCGGGTCGCTGTAGGTGACCGGGCTGCTGTTGCTGTACGCGTAGGCGTTGAGTTGCTGGGGATCCGTCGGGTCGAGGATCGGGTCCACTGACAGGAATCGGCCGGTGGATGCGTCGTAGTCGCGGGCCCCAAGGTGCACGAATCCGGTCGTGTCGTCCTTGGTTCCTCCGACGAAGCTCTTCTCGCCCGGCCAGCTCTTCGGCGTAGTCCCTCTCCCCGCGCCGAAGGGTGTCGAGCGGCGCTGCTGGGTGGTCAGGTCTGCTGCGTTGACGGCGAGTTGGGAGGTGCCGTTGGTGTCGGCGATGAGGAAGGACAGCTTGTTGTCGTCGGTGCGGACGGCTTGGTTTCCGCTGCCGAGGTCGTAGTAGCGGGTGGCTTTGGGTGTGGTGCTGCCCTTTGGCAGAGTGATCTCGGTGTTGCCGAGGTAGAGGGTGGTGTCTGTGTCGGTGTGGGTGATCAGGCGGTTGCCGTCGGCGTCGTAGAGGTAGGTCGTGGTCTTGGTGCCGCCATTGCCGTCGGGCTGGGTGACCTTGGTCAGATGGCCCTCGGGGTCCCAGACCAGGGTCTGTTTGTCACCGTCGATGGTGCGTGCGTCTGTGTTGCCGGCGTCGTCGTAGTGGTAGGTGTCCTGGGAGATGCCGTTGGGGCCGTTGGTGTCGACCTGGGTCAGTGCATGCGGCCGAGCGCTTCCGGGGGCGGGATAGTGGTAGGTGCGCTTGACGTCATTGGCCACGTTGCCGGCTGGGTCGTGCTGGGTTTCGGTGCGTCGGTTGCCGCTGAGGTCGTAGGTGTAGGACTGCCAGTACGGTGCCGGTCCGCCGAGGAGCGAGGAGGACGGGGTGGTGGTACAGGTGGTGGTGTTCTGTGCCCAGGCTTCGGTGAGGCGATTGAGGTAGTCGTAGGTGAAGCACTGGTTGTCGGTGCCGTCCCGGGACACGTTCGAGATGGAGGTGATGTTGCCGGCCTCGTCGTAGCCGTAGGTGGCGGACTTGTCGGTTCCGGCGACGTCCTGTCGGTCGACGCGGGAGTTGTGCAGCCTCTGAGTTCCCCACTCGTACGAGTTGGTGACCTGGGCCGCCTTGGCACCTGCCGCCTGGTAGGTGTACTGCATCGGCTTGCCGGTGTAGCTGTAGACCGTGTCGGTGACGTAGGTCTGGCCGCCGCTACCGGAGAGAGTCTTGGTCCGCAGTGAGTCGTCGTAGGTGGGCGCGACCGCTTCGGCGGTGAGGCTGCCTGCGGCCGGGTAGCCGATCGACTGGACAGTGCCGTCGGTGTTGTACTGAACGTTGCTCTGGTAGGAGCCGGCCAGCGCCCCCTCGGCCGCGGGGATCGTGGTGGTGGTGCGGTGTGGCCGGTACAGGTTGTCGTACAGCTGATAGGCCACGGTGTAGGCGGAACCCGATGCGCCGCCGATGTAGCGGGTGGCGGAGGACAGCTGGCCCTTGAAGCCGGTGGGGTCCCAGACGTGCTTGGTCAGCAATGGGCCGGTTGCGTCGCCGTCGTGGGTCTCGGTCTCCCGGCCGAGTCCGTCGTAGATGTGGGTGATCTTCTTCTTGTTGGCGTCGATCGTATGGTCGACCTGGTTGCGGTCGTTGTACCAGGTGTCGGTCTCACCCTTGTCGGGGTCCGTCGCTGCGGTTTCGTTGCCCCGCTGGTCGTAGGTGTAGGTCCACACGTTGCCGGCGGGGTCGGTGAGCTTGGTGAGCTTGCCGACCGGGTTGTACTCGTACAGGGTCTTGTCGGCGTCGCCGGTGGGAGTGGCGGCGTGGTATTGCCACAGCTCGGTGGTATGACCGCGGGCGTCGGTGACGGTGGTGGTGGGGGTGGCACCCTTCGGCGGTGTCACCGTGACCCGATCTCCGCCGTAGTCCGTGGTCGTCGTCGACAGAACGGTGCCGCCGTCGCTGTTGCCCGCGATCTGCTGGGATTTGTGGATGCGCCCCAGGCCGTCGTAGGTATTCCAGGTCTGGGTCTCGACAGCGAGCGCGTCGTCCAGGACGAGCAGGTCGGTGGTGGGGGCACTGGTGTTGTAGTAAGTGGCGAACGTCTTCGCGGTGAGGCCGCGTTCGTCGTAGAAGGTGTCGTCGACCAGTCGTCCGCCGTTGGGTCCGGGGGCTTGGGTTTGGCGGGCGCGCAGGAAACCGTCGTACAGGGTGTAGGAGGTCTTGCGTCCTGTTCCCCAGAGAGTGGTGGTGCCGACCGCGACGGGTTTGCCGTCGGCGATGGTGTAGGTGAACTCGTAGTTCGGGGTGTCGCTGTTGGCCTTGGAACGGTTCGGGAGCCAGACCTTCAGGGTGCGGCCCAGCGCGTCGTAGGTGGTGTCGGTGCGCTTGTTGTTGGTGTCGAGCACCGTGACCGGCATTCCGCGGACGGGGTCGTAGGTCGTGGTCGTGGTTTGGGCGGTGGCGGGGTTGCCCGGTGTGGCCGGCGGGGTGGTCGCCGTCATGCTGGTGGGAAAGCCTGTGGTGGGGCTGTACGCGGTGGTCGTGGTCCGCCCGTCGCTGCGGTCTGTGCGTTGGGGGGTGGTGGACTCGGTTGCGGTGACGGTTCCGGTGATGTCGGTCGCGGTGAGCTGGCGGCCGTAGGAGTCGAAGGACGCGCCAGCTTCCTGGTATGTCGCGGTGGTGCCGTCGTGTGAGACCAGTGAGGCGACGTGGGTGGCGTCGCCCTTGGTGGGTGCCGCTCCGTAGTTGTGCCCGTCATAGGCGGTGCGGACATCGGAGATGACGTCCTTGGAGCGGTCCGGGGCGTCCTCGCACTTCACGGCGACGGTCTCCACCCGGGACGGCTTGATGAGGATCCAGGGGGTAGCGTCGTCTGCCGGGTCGGCGTAGGTGGTGCGGGTGCACTGGTTGTCCTTCGAGGTCGACTCGTCGCCGTAGTCGTCGGTCTCGGTGATGCGGCCGGCTTTGTTCTCGAAGGTGTTGGTGCGGTAGGTGGTGCGCCAGTGGGTTCCCGCGCCGTCGTCGAGTGACGTCCAGGTGCGGGTGGCGGCGGTGCCGGTCAGGTTGGCCGTGGTGGTGCCCCACGAACGCACGCGTTTGGCTGTCTCGTGGTGCCAGGGGGTGTTGACGGTCTTTTCCAAGACCTTGCCGGACGGGCCGCTGTAGGTTTCGGTCTTGTACTCGAAACCGGGCAGAGACTCGTGGTCGGTGATGGTGCCGCCGTCGTCGTCGGAGACGGCGACGGTTTTGGTTCCACCGGTGGGTGAGGCTTTGTCGCCGTCCATGCCTCGCAGGAAGTAGTGGTCGATCTGCGTCTTCATGCCGACCGGGTCCTGGCCGCCGGTCTGGACACGGACGTGGCCGTAGCCGCGCCAGCTGGACCAGGTCTTGTACTTCTCTTTGGTCAGGCCGTCATCGTCGTCGTAGTGCCAGGCAGCTCCGTCGAGGTAGCTGTAGTTGGTGACCATGTCCGGTGAGGACTTCGTGCGGTCGGTCTGGGTGACGGCGCTGACCAGGTACTTGTTGAACCACTGCAGGGTGGGATCGGTGTCGCCTTCCTTCGTGAAGTACACGGGGAAGCAGCGCGTTGTGTTCGTTTCCGGCTTGGGCAGCGTGGTGGCGTCGCAGGCGGGACCGTCGTAGGTGACGTCGGTCTGGCCTCCGGACTCGTCGTCGATCGTGGACAAGCGCTCCTTGATGAACGCTGAAGTGTTGTCGCCGTCGATCTTGAGACGGTTGGTCCGCTGGTCGTAGCCGAATGTGACCTTGGGCAGGGTGATCGCGGTTGCTGTGGACTTTCCGGTGTGCTGGATGGAGGCCAGCAGGAGCTGGTAGTCGATGTCCGCCATGCCCCAGCGGTGGTCGAGAGTCCAGGTGTCGACCGGCGCGTAGGTGCCATCGGACTGGAGTACCTCGGTGGTGACTGCGGTGAGCCGCTTACGTGTCCAGAAAGTGGGTGAGTACGCCTTGGTGCAGTCCTCACCTGACTTGCAGTTAAGGTCCCAGGGAGTGTCGTACCAGTAGAACGACTTGTCACCGATGGTGGATGCGTCGCAGGTCACGCCCGTTTCGGGCAGGCAGCGTTCGGACGAGGTGAAGTCCACCTTGGCCAAGGGCTTGGCCGTGTACATGGCGGAGGACTTCAGGCCGTATTCGATGCGGTCGAGATAGCCGCCACGGTCGTAAACCGTCTCGTCCGAAGCCTTGAGATTGCGGGCGTAGTAGTTGGTTTCCTTGTTGTAGTAGTAAGAAATGGCGTTGCCGTGCGCATCCACGGCGTAGTCGAGGTTCCATCGCCAGGCCTGCTGGCACCAGGAATCGGCGAAGGCGGAGGCGTGGCAGGGCTCGCCGGAGTTGTTCCCGTAGACCGGGACGGTCCAGGTGGAGTCGGTGGTTTCGTCACCGGTCTGCCAGTTCGGCAGTTTGTTGTAGCCGAAGTAGTACTGGCTGCCGTCGGGGGTGGTGACACGCCAGTACTCCTGGTCGTTGTCACCGTTGTCGCGTGACGTCCCGTGAATCCGGTCGATCTTGGTGCCGTCGTCATCCTTGAGCTTGAAGGAATCGGTGCCGGTCGGTATGAGCTCGCCGGAGTGTCCGGCGAAGGACAGGGTCGCGTTGTCGTAGGCCCAGCACACGTCGCCCGGCTTCGTGCCGTCGGCGTTCTTCTCGCCGTCGTCCAGGCACGGCTTGTAGCTTCGCTCGATGAATCCTGGCCACAGGCTGAACCCGTCACCCACCCAGGAAGCCTGGTTGTTGGTGTTGGCGGTGCGGCCGTCGATCTCGCCGGAAGAGTAGGAGAGCTTCACTGATGGTGCGAACGAGCCGGGCACGCCGGGGACCGGCATGTCGTACGACCAGCTGAAGTCGCCGGTGTTCAGGTTCGTCTGCCAGGCGGACGAGGGCGACAGCTGGGTCGCCTTGTAGTCACCCTGGTCGCTGGACGTACCCGTGGTGGCGGCCAGGAGCATGGTGCCCGAGGTGCTGCTCCCGGCGGGCAGGTTCAGCTCAGTGGCGGTAAGCGTCTTGGCCTTGATGTCATTGCGGAAGGCGAGCGTGCGGGCGGTCGAGCACTTCTTGGTGCCGGGATGCGTCGCGGCACAGGCGGGCAGTTGCACCAGCTTCAGTCGAGCCGCGTAGGCGCCGCCGTAAGCCTGCACGAACTTCGCGTAGTTGACGCGGACGCCGACCTCGTCACCCTTCGCGCCAGGCCGTCGCTGTACGGAGAACAGCACACCGTCGACACCGGCGCGCCTCGCCGTCTTCCGGCTGAAAACGTGCACCAACGCGTCGCCAGTCAGCGGCGTGCGTCCCCCGCGCTTCTCCTCTTGCGTGCCGTTGCCGAACTGAGCCTTCGCAGCCGCAAGCGAGACCGGCAGGTCACCGGCCCGGACTGTCCCGGTCCCGGCGTCGGGGGCCAGCGTCGTGGTTGCCGTGCCGGCCGCGGGCCAGGACCGTTTGGGAGCGGTCTTCGGTACCCGCGGCTGGCCGTCCGTCCGACGGGGCAGCGGCTTGACGCCGTGGCCGGACAGTGGTTTCTCCGAGGCCGGCACTTTGACGCCGGTGGCTTCCGCGGGATCCGCCATCGTCGCCTGGATCAGGGTGCCGACCAGTACGGCCGAAACCGTCAGGGCGACTCTTCGCCGCAGTCGCGCGTGTGTTTTGGCTGTCATGCGTGGCTCCATCACTCTGCCCGGGTCCGGGCCCGCACGGCGCCCTGCCCTCTACTCGTGGGGCGCCGTCAAAGAAGCTGTCGGGACCTGTTGCCCATGTGTTCGCTGTGTGCCGTCGGTGCGGCCGCCCGGTCAGGGGCCGGTGGTCGTGTCCAGGTCGTCTCCGCTGGCGAGCGAGGCGATCTGGGTATCGGAGGCCACCCCGGCGAAGACCCACACGTCGTCGATGACGCCTGGCCAGTACTCGCCCCAGGTGGACGCGCCGGTCTTGATGCGGCCGAGCTGAAGTCCCTTGGTCGCATCGAACGGCAGCACGGTGGAGTTCCACGACACCGACTCCGTGCACGTCGGGTCGTCGGGCGTGCCGTCGTCGTCACTGTCTGCACACACGTTCTGCTGCAGCTCACCGTTGACGTAGAGCCTCATCTGTCCGGCCATGAGGTCGTAGACGACAGCCAGGTGGTCCCAGGCGCCGTTGTTCTGGAAGCTGGTGTCCGGGGCGATCGAGGTGTCCGCTGTGGCGCTGTCCTCGTTCGCCATCTGCAGTTGCCATCTGCCCGCATGGGCCGGGTCGGTGGCGTCGGGTACATACCGGACGGAGAAGCTGCTGGAGTTCGCGCCGGCCATGCTCATCACCGTCACCGGCTTGGTCGGCCGTCCGGGGGTGGACACCCATGCGCTGACGGTGAAACTGGTATTGGTGTGGGTCGGGGAGCCTGTGGTGGACGCGTAGCCGCTCGATGTGCCGTTCAGCACCAGCCCGCCCGTACCTACCATGCTGTTGGTACCGGTGGAATCGACCTGTGCGCCGCTGCCCAGGGTCAGCGCGTGCCGGTCGGCCGCCGTCGGCACTGTGTCCGGTGAGATCTGTGGGCTGCCCGAGGCGGACTCCATCTGCCAACGACCCTTGACCTGCAGCCGGTTGTGGTACATCGCCGCAGCCTCTGGCCCGGACAGGGCCCGGTCGTAAAACTGCACGTCATCGATCTGGCCGGGGAAGAAATTCCCGGGGGCGCCGTCGAAGGAGCTGGCGCCGATCTGCGTCGGGCCACCGCCGTAGAAGGGTGTGGCGAACGTCGTCGTGGCCGCCCACGCACCGTTGACGTACAGCCGCATGTCGTCGGTGTTCGCGTCGTACGAGCCCACCAGCTGGGTCCACACGCCCGCCGGCGAGTGGGTGGTGTCGCCCTGGGCGGCACGCACGATCGACGCGCTGTCGGAATCCTCGGTGTACGCGTCGAACGACCAGCCGTAGGTGGCCGAGTAGTACAGCTCGAATCCCGGCCGATGGGTGCCCGTCTGCGTAGCGATGGTGCCGGCGTGGTCGGGCTTGGACGACAACTTGGCCCATCCCACCACCGAGAAGCTGTGCGCATTGTTGATGTGTGAGGAGCGGGTGGCCGCGTATCCGCTTGTGCCGTCCAGCGTGAGCGCTTTGTCCTGAGCCCCCGGACCGCCCGCTGTGACGCCCCCGTGGAAGACCGCCGGCTCCACGTCCGCCCGTCCGTGCACCTCGGTGGTCGGCGTGCCGTCGGACTGCGTGGCCGGCTCGTCCAGCGGGAAGACCGCCCGAGCCGGACGCCCTGCCCCGATCGGCTCGCCGCTGTACAGGTGCGCCACGTCACCGGCCGCCAGTGCCTTGTCGTAGATCCGGAGATCATCGATCGTGCCCGGGAAGAAGTTCACGGCCGAACCGGAGTAGTTACTGGCGCCGATCTGCAGACCGCGTCGCGCATCCCACGGTGTGGTGTACCTGGTCGATCCTTGCAGCTGTCCATTGACGTACAGCGCCAGCACACCATTGACCGCGTCATAACTGCCGAGCAGGTGGTACCACTGGCCCGGCGACACCCCACCAGCGGTCGACGACATCGCGCGCACCGGAGTGGCCGAGGCCGAGTCGGATGTGTTCTGGCTGAACACCCACCGGTTGTAGCCCTGAGAGTAGTACAGCTCGAATCCCGGCGCCTTGTTGCCCGGCTGTGCGGCAACGACCGCCGCGGTCGACGGCATCTGATCCAGCTTCACCCACGCCGCCACCGAAAAACTGGTGTCGGTGTGTACCGTCGGAATGTCGGACGCCAGGTAGGAGTCCGTCCCGTTGAACTCGGCTCCGGTGCCCACCTTGCCCGGCGCACCGAGCGTCGGAGAACCCACCAGGTCCAGGGTCCGGTTGCCGGCCGTACCGACGGCTTGCGTCGCACCGGCTGCATCGTCCAGCTGCCACTCCGCCGGGGCCGGCTGCCCCTGCTTGACCCGGAACTCGTACACCTCCGGTTCACTCGCGTTGCCCGCGCCGTCGAAGGCCTGCGCGTACACGAAATTCGTGCCCGCCCGTGTCGGCCGGAACGTCACCGACTTCGCCGCACCGCCCGTCGTCGTCACGGTGTGTTCCGCGTCGCACACCGGGTCGGCGTTCACGCCGTAGCAGTACTTGACCACATCGCTGGACGACGAGTCGAAGGAGAAATCGCCGTCCCGGCCGACCCCGTCATACGTCGGGTCATTCGGGTCGCTGTCGTCCACCGCCGGATAGTCACCCGAGGTGATCACTGGGCCGGCGGGCACACTGGTGTCGTACACCCAGTAGCAGTCGGTCGCCGACCCCGTGAACGACCACGGCGAATAGCTGTAGTACTTGCCCTGGTCGTAGTCCACGGACCGCACCGCCCAGCCGATGGGCTTGTTCTTCGGGATCGTCTTGCCGTTCGGCAGGGTGGAGGTCAGCGTCGTGGAGAACGTCGACCCGGACTTCTTCGGCCCGATCTTGGACGAGGTCCACTGCGTCGTGAAGCCCTTGCCGTCCCCGGCATCCCACGACAGCTCGAACTGAACGGCCACCTCGTCCTTGTCCGGGTCGGTGACGTTGCTGGCGGTGATCGACGGCGTCCTGCCGATCCGCACCGGACGGGAGGGGCTGTGACAGGTTCCGCCTGGGCTCATCGACAGCTGCGACATGCCGATCTGCTTCGGCGGCATGTTGTAGTGGACACGCAGGTAGGCGTCGTCGGAGAACCGCTTCCAGCCGTACGCGTCCGACTCGTCCGAAGCCCGCAGACCGAAGGTGGCTGTCGAGTAGTTGTGGGCCGCCGCGTACTTCACCCCGGACGTCGCGTTGAACTCCACATCCGACGCCGCACACCCGGAGAAGCCGTGCGCCTCGTTCTTGGTGTCCAGATGGTCCAGCCAGTTGTCCGATGAGGAGCTCCACGTCGTGCTCGACGAGAAGCCCTTCGTCCGCCACAGCTCGACCGGCCGTGCGCTGCACGAGGCGGACCAGGTCTCATGCGCGACGAAGGTCGCACTGAGAATCGACTTGCCCTCGAACCTCGACGTTGGGAAGGAGTAGAAGAGCCTCTTGGTGTCATACGGGGCGCAGTAGGACCAGCCGCAGTAGCCCAGTCCCTCGTCAGAGTCGCCGTTGAATCGGTATTGCGGACTGGACGACCAGTACCTCGAGACCACCGTCCAGTCTCCCGCTTTGGGGGTGTAGGTCTGCGGATCGATGAACAGCGGGAACGACGTGTCCGCCCCGGTCAGCAGGGACTGATCGGGCGTCAAGGTCAGCTGTGAGGAGCCGGAGTCGACTGTGACCCCGATCGGCGCCACCTGAGACGAGTCGGTCGGTCCCTGAGAGGGATCGTCGGCGGTGGAGTCCGAGGACGCGTGCGCCACCATGGGGGTGACGCCGGCCTTGGCACTGGTCTTGGCGCCAGTACCAGCAGTGGCAGTGGCAGTGGCAGTGCCATCGGTGCCGGAATCCCACATGATCGGCTGGGGCGCAGAGAACACCACCCCGCCGGCCGTGCTGTCGGTGGCCTCCAGACCCCCGGCCTTCGTCTCGGACAAAGACAGGCCATCGGCCTGCACCCCGAACGTCAACCGTCCCAATGCCGGATTCTTCGCCGCGGCCGCGGTGTTGACCACCACCAGCTCGTGGAAGCCGTCGGTGTCCGCACGCAGCTGCAGATCCACGTCCGGCAGCACGTCCTTGTACGTCGCGGTGTCCCCACTGAGCGTCGGAGCCGGCAACGACGAAGCCCAGCTGTACGACAGTTTCCGCCCGGCCCGCGTCAACGTCGCCAACGGCTTCGAGCCGCCCCCCGAGAACGTCATCCCCACTGCCGCCACCGCAGGCGCAACATTGCCGTCCGGCTGTTTCACCAGCGTATTGTCGATCGCCTTCCACACCCCGCCCACCCGCGCCCGCACCGGCCGCAGATGCTGATCCGACTCCAGGCCGCCATCGGGCTTGGCGTACGTCTCACTGGACTCCGTCCGCAGAGAAATGATCTCCACCTTCTGTCCCGTCTCAGCAGCCTGCACGAGCGCCGCACCCTGCGTGAGTGCAGAGCCGCGCGCACCAGAGGCTGTCGACTTCGCGGTCTCGACCGGCGCCGCCGCGGCCAGCCCGGCAGCCGTCAGACCAGCAGTGGGCACTACCCCGGCAACGATCGCGGACACCAGCAGCGCTCTCCATGTCCGACGCAAAGGCGTCCGCTCAACCCCACCCAACACAAGCCCTCTCCCCCACGGAGTCCCCACCCGGAAGTCACGAGATCTTCAAAGAAGTGCGACCTTACCCAGCCTTTACGTGCACGGGTCAAGGGCGGACATTCAGGCCACGAGCTGCCCACCGGCAACGAACTTGATGGTTTTAGCCACGCGAGCGATTGGCCCGATTGGGGCGTAACCGACAGGTCTTACCCATTCTTCAAATGGGCAATTTTCAGGCGAGCGCGGTAAACAGGACGCCATGATCCAGACAACTGCAACGTCAGCGACCCTGGCGCGCTTTGCCTAAACTTGATCGTCCCGTATGGATCGACCGGCCGATAGGAATCCAACAACGCCCAAGCATCCGGGTGCCCGACCGACGCGCCTCCTGGGGGCGTCTCACGGCATGGGTATGGGCGGAATCCGAGGATTCGCAGTACGGAGTCTGCTGGGCTCGGTAGAAGGAGTGAACAACCCGTCGAGCAGCAGGCGACCGCGGCCGGGCGGCCGCGGCCGGGCGGTCACGGCTGTCTGCGGGTGCTGCTGGATGAGGACGCCGCACCGCCCGCACCCGCGGACGCCACCCAGCTGCTTCGCGGTCCGCGCGTCGCGCACGACCCGCACCGGCTCACCGTCGACGGATACGTGCTACGCATCCACTGCGACACCGACAACAGCGGGCGCGGCGTCATGATCGGGACCCAACAGCACAGTCAGCCCCAGTGGTTCGGCCTAGACGAATGCCCTCTGAAGCCGTGGGGGCTGTCCACGCCCGCGGTCGAGGAGGTCCGCCGCCTGCGCAGCAGCAGCCGCCCCCTCGCCACCTTCCCGCACCGCCCCACACCGGCCCGCTGCGATGCCACTGAGCGGCCAGTGGCCGCACCCCGGGCGGCGGACGACCGCCACGATGTGTTCACGGCCCTACGCAAGGCAGTCGAGGGCCAGTACCAGCGCACTGCGCCACTGCCTCACCCCAGGCAGAGGCCGCCGCCCACGGCGGCGCGAGCGCCGAGGAGAACGACCTGCTGCGTCGCGCCGCCGACCTGCTACTGGCCAGGAACTCGGAGTGGGCCTCAGCGCCCCGCCCTCCCCCGCACCACGGCGCAGCCGCCTCCCCCGTGCCGGACGCACGGACCACAGCCGCGCGGGGCAAGCAGCCAAAGCGGTCGCCGACCTCCTGGAGACGCTCGAGCGCAGCCGCGGTCACCTGCGTCCCGACGAGCAGCAGCGCCTGGCGGCCCAGCTGAAGAGCAAGAGCGAGGAGGCCGACTGTTGGCTGACCCGTCAGCGGCACAGACGCATCAGCATCTGGGATCAGCGCACCCAGCAAGCGCCCGCCGCCCCGAAGACCAGGCCGACGACGCCGGTCCCCGTTGTGCCGGCGGCCACGGATGCCCCCGCGCACCTCCCAGCAGCTGAGCGGCGCACGCGCGGCGGCCCACGCCGCACACCCACCACGACACCGTGACGGACGCCACGCGCGACGTCCTCGAGCACACCGCCCGGCTAGGCGCGACCATCCACTGGGACCGGGAGCTCGGCGTCGTGGCTGACGGGCCGCCCACCCGGGAGCCCTTCTTCCTCCGTGCCTCGATGACCTGGATCAAGGGCCTCGCCCGGGCCACTCATGATCACGACTCGTCTGCTACTCCGCCGGTTGACCAGGGAGCGGAGCGCAAGTGCGCGAGGCTGCGGCGGTCCCGAGCCTCCGGAGGTCCGCCAGCGGCCTTGCCCACCGCAACCATGGAGACGATCACCCAGCCTGGTTTCGGGCTCAGCTCCTTGGTGAGCCCTTCCAGGTCGAAGGCCCGGAATTGGTGCACGGCCAGCCCCATGGCCTGGGCCTGAACAGTCATGTGGGCGACGGCCTGGCCGAGGTCGTAGTCCGCAAACTCGGAGTAGAGCAGCTGCGTGTCATCGACGTGTCGGTGCGTCAGTGTGACGACGAGCAGGCTCGCGTCCGTCGCCCAGCGGGCCGAGCTCGGCGCAAGGTGCGGCAGCACCCGGTCGTGCTCCGGCTCACCGGGCCTGCCGGTGAAGAAACCCCACGGCTGAGAGTTCCCCGCCGACGGTGCCCACCGCGCAGCTTCCAGCAGCAGCCCGAGGGCGTGGTCGTCGACAACCGCAGACGGATCGAACCGGTAGGGGCTGAAACGCCCGGCAAGCAGCGGGTGTATGCCGCTGAGCGGCTCCTGAGGGTGGTACATGCTCCGCTGCAACCGGCTGACCGCGCGTGCGTATTCCGGCCTGGGCGAGCGCGGGCCCCCCACGGCCATCTACCGGAACGACGATCCACGCCGCTGGTGACGTGTTCCCTCAAGTGCCGAGCCGACTGTGAGGCCCCGCGTGGCCTCCCATGCCTTTTCGGTGCCCATGCTCGAACCAGTCGCTATATTCATTGATCACTCGGTCACGATCCGCACCGGACGAACGGTGATGTCGGGTCTGGTACCGGACGGCCCGCCGTGAGGTGGGGCCATGTGATCCTGGGGGGGATATCACCGTGCGACGCGCTGCTCTCTTTCGGATGCCACTGCCACCGCGCTGGCCGCCTCAATGTTCACCGGCTCCGCGCCGGCCCTTGCCGATGCCGCTCCAAGCAGTGGACCGGTTCTGGACAACGCGGACGCCTGGTACGGCTATCCCGGAATGGTCTTCGTCACCGCACACTCAGACAATCCGATCACTCACATCACTGCCCACTTCACCCCCCTCGGCAGCCAGGGCGACGCCCCCGAGGCTGGGTCCACCGACGACTTCACCCAGCAGTCCGGCACAGACGGCCGGTCCGGAGTGTGGCGGGCTCCGGTACACCTCGCGGACCTTGGCGAGTACCGGATCACCGTCGACATGGAGGACTCATCCGGTGCCACGGTCACCGGTGTCGTGTCACGCCAGACACTGGAGTACCAGACCATTCTCACGATCCCGGACCTCACGGTGACGCCGACCAGGCCGGACTTCTTCCATCAGAAAGTGACCGTCAGCGGTACCGAACTCGCCGAGGACCCGCGGACGCCCGACGCTCCCGTCCCGGTCGCCGATGCGTCGGTCGACATCACCTCCCAGGGCACCGCCCCGTACGGATGGTTCACCACGCGGGCCGGCGCCGACGGGCACTTCACCTTCTCGTTCGTCCCCACCTTGTACTGGTCCGACATGACGGCGTGGCCAAAAGCCTCGAGAACCTATCCCGGGGCGATCCTCCTGAGCTCGCCCCAGCAGCACATGAACCCCGTGCAGGCACCGACCTGGTTCACGGTGAGCACACACGGTCTCGACCTGCGCCAGGGAACGACGGGCAAGGTCACCGGCCGCGCGGAGATCCAGACGTCCGACGGCTGGCAGCCGCTGCCGCACACGTCCCTCAGCCTCGTCGGCACCGGCCCTTCGCCGGGCTTCGGGGGCACGACCACCACGGACGACAACGGGTTCTACAGCCTGCGCGTCCCTTTGGACGATCCGTTGCCTGCCAGTCAGTCCTCGGTGAAACGCCGTTCCTGCAGCCTGCCGCTCAGCCCTTCAGCCTCCACGTGGCATACACGACCGACCTCACCATGGACGCCACGCTCGGCGACGACTCCCGGCTCCACGTGTCGGGAGACATCGAGTACAGCGATCCCCGCGCCCACTGGCCGTCCCACACTGCCGTCATCATCGAATACTCCTAGGACGGCAAGACCGGCTGGAAGTCCGCCGCCACGATCCCAGTGAAGATCCGCTACAACAAGCCCAGCTTCCCGGAAGACTTCAACAAGACGTTCACCGCACGGAACGACGCCTACTGGCGTGCCCGCTTCAACGGCAACCCCGACCTCGCGAGCAGCACCACCAAGTCCGTCCACCTGCGCCGCTACCCCACACGGATCACCGGGTTCGACGTCGCCCCCGAACCGATCCGTAAGAACGGCCTCATCCACCTCAAAGACACGCTCCAGTACTACACGGGTACCGCCTGGAAGCCGCTCGCCGACGCCAACCCCGCCCTGTACTTCCGGCCTCGCGGAGCCTCCGCCTACCGCTACATCAGTGACCTGAGCACCGACTCCAGGGGCCGGATCTGCAACATCACCCAGAATGACACCCAGGACGGCACATGGGCGGTTGCTTTGAACCGCTCCATAGGCGACCAGTACCTCAAGAGTCCCCTGGTGACGGATTACGTCGACGTGCGATGACCCTGCCACGCAACCCGGCACCCCCGGACTAATACTCCAGTCAGATTTCGTGTCCTGAGCTGGCTCTTTTTCGGTAGTGGCAGCGGCGGGCTGTGGCTTGGTGGCGTCTGCGCCAGTGGGACCAGTT
>NZ_JBHXVE010000052.1:0-24349 GCF_042672505.1 Streptomyces sp. NPDC127190 | reverse complement strand
TGAGGCCGGACCGGCGCCGGCGGTACCACCCGCTGGAACAACGTCCACAGTTCTTCCGGCGCCATCCGCTCGACAAGCGCAGCAGTCATCACCCCCGACTGCCGCAAGATCACGCCAACTGAAATGACGTCTAAGGGTGGGGGCACTTCGACCACCGAGACCGCGGATGCTCGCACTCCTTGAAGAACGAGCCCATCCCCCGAACCAACGAATCCTGCGCCACGCCCGATCGACTCCTCGCACCTGATGCTGACCTTTTGCTGACCAGGAGCAGTCGCGCAGGTCTTTGACCTGCGGAAACAGCGGCGTAGTGCGATATGTGGTGGAACTTCGTGGCCCGCTCCCAGGAGGAGATCGAACGGGCGCGGGAGGACTGGATGAACGGCGTCCGCTTCGGCGCGGTGAAGGGTTACGACGGGGCCCCACTGCGCGCACCGAAGCTGCCGGAAGTACCGCTGAAACCGCGCGGAAGGGTGCGTTGACACGAGGGGAGTCCACATGATCCGCCGGACAGAACCTCATCATCAGGTGATCCCGTTGCAGTGTGCGCATGGCCACACGATGCCTCCGCGGTCAGTGTGTGCCAGGTGACTTCCCGGGCGGGACCGGCGGCAGGCTCGCACTCGACCCCTTGACCGCAGCGCCGAGGATACTTTCGGAGCACAGGCCGAAGACAGTGATGTCCACCGGGAAGTTACCGGTGTTCCTGCCCGCGACCGACCACTGCAGGGGCAGACCATCACGGGGGAACCGAGGGCTACTGCGGCTCAGGACGAAGGTGCTGTCCGCGTTGCCGGTGCTCGATGAGACGAAACTGCCGCCCCCGGTAACCAGTTCCCCGGGCGGGCACTCACCGGTCTGGGCGAAACCGGTCTGCCCAGGCCCCAGCCGTGCCCCTCCTGTGACCACGTGCGTTACGGCGGCCCCCTGAGCGCTTGCCTGGCCAGACGCCAGTGGAACGACAGCGGCGACTCCTGCGCCGACGCCGAGGGCCGTCACGACGGCCAGACCTACGAGGCGGGTGCGTTTCATGACGACCTTCCGGATGAACGATGGACGCTATCCGTCTTTTCCACCACAGCGGCGCAGATGCACCGCTTCACCCAAACGTCGTAAGCAGAATCGATCCAGTCGCCTCTGACCGAGCGAGGGTCACAGGCTCCGCTTGAGGTTCTGGCTCACGGACCCGGACTGCTGCACCCGGCTTGGGACCGTCACCGTCCTCGTGCTCGCCCAAAGGCCCTCGGCCGGCGGACAGACCGTAGGCGGCAGAGCCGATTCCGCCCGAACACCGTGCAGCTGGCCATGCGGCCCCTGAGGGGCACGAGCGCCAGGGGGCCGTCGGTCGACCGGCGGGGTGCGAACGCACGGCAGTCACCCGCGCCGGGGCGACGGGCGTGTGGTCCACGACCCGTCTGCGACCGGCCCGTGCGCCCCGGTGCCGAGTTCAGGGTGGCCAACGACCGTGCCGTTGCGCTATGATGTCATATGGGAGCGCTCCCATGATTCGGAATGCCGACCGCACCCCTATTCCGACGGCGCTTCAAGGGCTTCCGCGTCCACGAATTCACGGATCGCGAAACCGGCCTGGAAACGCGTCTCGGAATCAAATCGCTGCATGATCTCTGATATGTGCTTGCGGCAGGTGCGCACTGATATCGCGAGGCGCCGCGCGATCATGTCGTCACGCATACCGTCAGCCAGCATCCTGACAATCGACCGCTGAACACCCTCGGCCAGAGCGCCGTTTTCCGCATTCGACGGGAAAGGTGTTCCGTGGGTCCACGTCATGTCGAACACACGGCAGAGGAAACGCACGGTCGAAGGCTGGGTCACAACGGTCGCACCCTCCGCCGCCTCCTCGTCCGCCAGGAAGGCGACGGAGCGGTCGAAGGCGATGAAACGCGGCGGCAGGTCTGCCAGGGTGCGCACCTGCGCCCCGTGGCTCACCGCCTTCTCCACATACGCCTGGGTGGGCCGGTCCCGCCGCGCCGCGTGCTGGTAGAGCACCTTCATGCGTACGCCCCGGCCCAGCATCGCCAGGTCGCGGTCGATCGCCTCCTCCAGCAGGTGCGCCGGCCGCCCACCGCCGGGCTGGCAGGTCAGCACCTCCTCCACACAGGCTGAAGCGGCCTCCTCGATCAGCTCGTTGACCGTGCCGACGTCCGGGATGCGCAGCGGTCCGTCGCCGTTCCCGCCCTCCAGGGTGAGCGTCTGGAACACCGCCCGCAGGCCGGCCACACCCCGACGCGCCGACCCGAGGCAGTCCAGGGCCTCCCGCAGCGAGTGCTCCAAGTCGCCGGTGAGCAGCCCGAAGGCCAGCTCGGCGGGCACCGCCTCCATCCGCTCGTCCGGGGGCTCGGCGGGAACGTCCGCACCGCCGACGGCACGCAATAGATGAAGGGAACGTAAATTTTTCAGTACTTCCTCCGCCTCCTTCACCGGAATTCCGAGTTCCTGAGCCGCGTCCCGCACGTCAACGCCGCCTCTCCGTCGGGCCCGCTCGTATACCTGCGCCTGGATGCGCTCCAGTTTCCCGTCCTCAGAATCTGGTGTCGACACTTTTCGCCTTCCGTGAGGGCATTTGCTGCATGCATCAAGATGCAGCCAGGATCACTGTACATTCACTTGAGCCGGAAACGATGATCTGTAGGACATCAGCCGATCAAAGGGTCTCCACAATGTGTGTTCCCTGTCGTCCGCAGAGCGAATTCTCTGCCTCACACGACACCGCCTGGGGTGGCCGACCGGGAGGCAGCCCCCGGCCCGGTACCGCACCGGCCACCGACCGGTAGTCCGCGCCGCCCGCGCCCGGAGCGCCCGTGCCGCGCTCCGTACCGGCGCCGTCAGCGCCACCGGCGACTGACCGGCACACCGACCAGTGAACAGCGCGACATGGACGTGACCCGCGGACCCTCCGCCCCGGGCCCCCCGCAACGATGCGGGCGCCGCCGCCCCGGGCAGGACCCAGCCGGTCGGCGCGGGCAGACCCCCGCTGCGACGTCCGCCCTCTCCTGCGCGGCAGGCGCGAGGAGCACCCTCCCCACGGCAACGAGGCCGTGCCTGCGCGAGGCTCCCACGGACTGCCGCTCCCCGCCGTACGACACACTCCCGCGAAGAGGTGTTGCATGTCCCGCTTGCATGGTTCCCCCATCCCGGTTCGAAGCCGACGGCGAACGCCTCGGACCGTCAGGCACCTGTCCACCGCCCGCACCGGCCGGGCCGGCGCGCGGTGAGCCGCGTCGTCGTGACCGGGGCAGCCGGGATGCTCGGCACCGCCCTGGTCGACCGCTTCGCCCGGGACGGCCGTCAGGTTGTCGGCCTGGACCTGCTCCCGCCCGCCGCCGCCCACCCGGACGTGGAGTGGATCGAGGGCGACATCCGCGACCCCGCCGCCGTCGGGAAGGCGGTACGGGGAGCCGATCTGGTCGTGCACAGCGCGACCGCGTTGCCCACGTACGCCGAGCACGAGATCCGCTCCATCAACGTGGACGGCGCCCGCACCCTGCTCACCGGGTGCCGGGACGCGGACGTGCCCCGCGTCATCCACCTGTCCTCCGCCGCCGTGTACGGCGTGCCCAGGACCGTGCCGACGCCGGAGGTGCACCCCCCGAGGCCCTGTGACCCGTACAGCCGCTCCAAGGCCGCGGCGGAGGAGGTCGTGGCCGAGTTCCGCGCGGCCGGCATGGTGATACCGGCGTTGCGCGCCAAGACCTTCGTCGGACCGGGCAGGCTCGGCCTGTTCGCCATGCTCTTCGAATGGGCGCACGAGGGCCACAACTTCCCCATGCTGGGCGGTGGTGACGTGCGCTCCCAGATGCTCGACGTGGACGACCTGGTCGACGCGGTCGTCGCCGCGGCGGCCCATCCGGACGACAACGCTGTCAACACGGCGTTCAACATCGCCGCCACCGAGTTCCGCACGCTGCGCCAGGACTTCCAGTCCGTGCTCGACGCGGCGGGCCACGGCAAGCGCGTGGTCGCCCTCCCCACCGCACCCGCCGTGGCCGTGCTCAAGGTGCTCAGCCGGACGGGGCTGTCCCCCGTTTACGGCAGGCTGCTCCAGAAGCTCCAGGTGGACAGTTACGTCTCCACCGAGCGCGCGGCCGAGGTGCTCGGCTTCCGTCCCCGGTACTCCAACCGCGAGGCGCTGCTGCGTACCTTCGACTGGTGGCGGCGCGAGCACGCCCGCAGCCACGGCGCCCCGACCGGGCGGACCAGCCGTGCGCCCTGGAAGCAGGGCGCCCTCTCCCTCGGCAAGGCGCTGTTCTGATGGCGCCCATCCGCCGCGGGTTCCCTCCGCCGCCGCGCCCGGTGACGCCTCCTTACTCCCGGACCACCGTTCACGACGCGCCTCCCACTTCTAGGAGAGCCATGTCCGTTGCGGATTCCGCCCCCCGCCCCTCCCCCACCGAGGGTGCCGCACCCTCGCAGCTCGCCGTCGGCCCGCCGCCGGGCGCCGTGTCCGCGCCGCCCGCGCCGCATCTGCTGCCACCTGATCCTCTGCCGTACCGGCGGGGACCGGTACGCGCCTTCGTCGCGCTCGCCCGGCCCAAGCACTGGGTGAAGAACATCTTCGTCGTCGCCCTGCCGGTGCTGCTCACCGGACCGGTGACCCCGTCGGCGCTGCGTGCCGTGGGCGTCGCCGTCGCCCTGTTCATCACCGCCTCGGTGAGCGTGTACGTACTCAATGACCTGGTGGACCGCGAACGCGACCGGCTGCACCCCGTCAAGCGCCACCGACCGCTCGCCGCCGGCGAGTTGAGCGCCGGGTCCGCCTGGGTGACGCTCGGTGTGCTGGCCGCCGTGCAGGTCGCCGGGGTGCTGCTCGGCGGCGTGGACCGGTTCTGGCCAGTGCCTGTCTATGTCGCCCTCAACGTCGCCTACAGCTTCCGCCTCAAGCACCTGCCGATCGTCGACGTGTTCGCGCTCGCCGGCGGGTTCGTGCTGCGCGGCGCCGAGGGTTACCTGGCACCGGGCCTGACGCCGTCCGCCTGGCTGCTGATGTGCGTCTTCACGCTCTGCCTGGTGCTCGCCCTGGGCAAGCGCCGACGCGAACTGAGCGAGAGCGGCAGCGCGCACCGCCCGGCGCTGACCGGCTACACGACCCAACTGCTCGACTACATGGTGGTGGTCAGCGCCAGCCTGTCGGTGATGATCTACGTCGTCCATCTGTTCGTCCCGCCGTCCCACCCGGCCGCGATCGCCCTGATCCTGGTGACGGTGCCCTGCGCGGTCTTCGCGCTGTTCCGCTACCTCCAGGTCGTCCTCGTCCACGGCGGTGGCGGCGACCCGGTCCGGCTGCTGCTCAGCGACCGGGTGCTGATGGCCGTGGGACTGCTGTGGGCCGTACTGATCGTGCTCCTGCCCGGCCCGGCCTGACGTCTTCAGGCCGTCCGCCCCGCACCGACCACCGCTTCCGAGGAAGGCACCGCCATGTCCGGCACACCGCTGGTGTCAGTGATCATCCCGAACTACAACTACAGCCGCACCCTGGGTCTTTCCATCCGCTCCGCGCTCGAGCAGGACTATCCGAACAAGGAGATCATCGTCGTCGACGACTGCAGCACCGACGACTCCCTGGCCACCGCCCGGGCGATGCCCGGCATCACCGTGCTGAGCACGCCGGCCAACGGCGGCTCCGCCGTCGCCCGCAACCTCGGTGTCGAGCACGCCTCCGGCGAGATCCTGATGTTCCTCGACTCCGACGTCGCCCTCGCCCAGGGCGCGATCACCGAGGCCGTAAAGCAGCTGCTGGCCGACCCGGAGCTGGGCGCCGTCTGCGGCATGTACGAACCCGAACCGCTCATCCGCGACAGCCTGGTGGAGGAGGCCCGCTGCCTCCAGGCCTACTACTGGCGCTACGACTCCGAGGGTTCGGTCAGCTTCCTCATCTCCGCCATCTGCGCGATGCGCGCCGAGATCTTTCACGAGATCGGCGGCTTCAACCCGCAGCTGCGGCAGACCGAGGAGGTCGACTTCGGCGAGCGGCTGTCCCAACGCTACGAGATACGACTGACCAACCGCATGCGCGGCGCGCACGACGACGACCACGAACTGTTCGCCCTGATCCGCAAGATGTTCGTGCGGGGCCGGTTGCGGGTGCCGCTGTACGCCCAGCGCAAGCGGCACGCCGAGGGGTTCGAGACCATGGCACGGTCCTGGGCCGCGCTGTTCGGCCTGGCCGCCGTCCTGCTGCTGTGCGCACCGCTCCTGCTGGGGCCGCTCGGCTGGCTGCTGCCTGCCGCGGCGTTCACCGCGGTCGTCCTCTGCGACCTGGGCATGTACGCCTTCGTCGCGCGGCGCAAGGGCCTGCTGTTCCTGCCCCCGTTCTTCGGCGTGCTGCTGGTCTTCAACGTCACCGTGGCCACCGCCGTCCTCTTCGGCGCGGTGCACTGGCTGATCTCCCCGGGGTTCCGCCGGCTCTACGAGCGTGAGCCACGCGCCGACACCGCCGGCCCGGCACCGGGCGTACCGGCACCGCGGCGCGGGGCGAAGGACGAGACCGGTGGGGTGCTCCTGCCGTGACCGAGTACCTCACCACCGGCCGCGGCCCGACCGCCGCCGACCGCCTCTCCGCCGGCCCGCAGCGGCCGTCCGACACCGACCGCCCCGGGCCGTTCCGGCGTGCCGCCCGGCGGCTCGGCCGAGTGCGGTGGCTGTGGGCGGCGACCTGGCTCTGGCTGGCCGTGGCCCTGATCCACTTGGCGCTGTCGGGTCGCTGGTGGCTGATGCTCCTCCCGGATCTGGCGCCGCCGCTGGTGTACGCGGCCGTACCGTTGCTGCTGGTGGCGGCCGCCCTCGCCGGCCGGCTGCGGCGGACCGCGCCCCCGCACCGGGTCACCTGGACGATCGTGGCCGGCGCCGTCGCCGCGCTCGTCCTCAGCTGGAACTCCTGCGGGGTGCAGTGGGGCGTGCTCGTCCACGACTCCCCGTCCGGCACCCCCGATCTGCGGGTCGTCTCCTGGAACACCCGGCTCTGGGGCAGCGGCACCGGCCGGGCGGTGTTCTACCGCACCATCCGGGAGCGGAAGGCGGACGTCTACCTCCTCCAGGAGTACATCACCTCGCACGACAACGGGGCGACGTCCGATCCCATCGACGAACTCGCCCAACTGCGGAGCTACTTCCCCGGCTACCACATCATCGTCCGCGGCGAGCTGGTCACCCTCTCCCGGCTACCCGTGGTGTCCGCGCACAGCATCGGGCCCGGCGCCGGCGTGGAGCACGGGCGCTGGCCGTGGCAGACCAGGTTCGCCGAAGAGAAGGTGCTGCGCACCGACGTCCGGGTCGGCGGACACACCGTGTCCCTGTACAACGTGCACGTCCCGGTCCAGATCAACATCGGCGTCAGCCCGCTGGGCAGCCGACTGTACCGGATGATGCACGCCAACGAACGTGCGCGGAAGGCCCAGTTCGAGGGCCTGGCCGACGACCTGCGCACCAACTCCCTGCCCACGGTGGTGGCCGGTGACTTCAACACCAGTCCGGCCATGGGGGACCTGCACACCCTGCGCGGCATGATGCGGGACGCCGCCGACGCCGGGGGCAGCCTCTATCCGGCCTCCTGGGGCCACCTGTGGCGGCTCGACTGGGCCTTCCTCAGCGGCTCCATCGCGGCCGACCACTACCGCATCGACCCGATGGACGGGATCTCCGACCACCGGGCGCAGATCATGTCGTTCACCGTCTGACGGCCCGGCCGGACGGCGGCCCCTGTCCGGCCGCCGTCCCGCGACTCGTGGACCGCTGAACCGAAAGGCCCGGCCTCGTGCAACCCACCGTCTCGGTCGTCATCCCCAACTACAACTACGCCAGGACACTGCGGCTCTGTCTGAAGTCCGTCTTCGATCAGGAATATCCTCTGCACGAGGTGATCGTGGCCGACGACAACAGCACCGACGCCTCGCGGGAAATCGCCGCCGAGTTCCCCTGCACCGTGCTGCACCTCAACCCCAACGGCGGGGTGTCCGCCGCCCGCAACGCCGCCGTGGCGGCCAGCAGCGGCGACATCCTGTTCTTCCTCGACTCCGACGAGACCATCGCGCCGAACGCCGTCAAGGAGGCCGTGCGCCTCCTCACCGAGGACCCCGGACTCGGCTGTGTGCACGGCGTTTTCGCCCCCGAACCGCTCATCGACGACGGCCCCGTCGAGTGGTATCGCACCCTGCACGCCCACCACTGGCGCACCAAGGCGCTGGGCGAGACATCCACCGTCATCTTCGTCGCCACCGCGATGCCGCGACGGGTCTTCGACGAGGTCGGCGGCTTCGACACCACCCTGCGCGACGCGGAGGACGTGGAGTACAGCGACCGGCTCTCCGCCAAGTACCGCATCCTGCTGACCGACCGGATCGTTGCCTGGCACGACGAGGAGTCGAGGATGGGCCGCATGCTGCGCGAGTCCTTCCGACGCTCGCAGTTCCTGGTGCCGTTCGGCGCCGCGCACCGCCGCAAGAAGGGCGCGCTCCGGGTCAACACCACCGGCGGTGTCGCAACGGCGATGCTCACCCTGGTCACGTTGCCGCTGGTCGCCGCGGGTTCCTGGTGGACGCTGGCGCCGCTCGCAGCACTGACCGGCTTCGTCTTCTCCGATCCCGGACTGCTCGGCGTGGTGCGCCGCCACCGCGGTTCCGGTTTCCTGCCGTTCTTCCTGCTGTGCCATCTGCTCGTCAACATGACCATCGGTCTGGGGGCGCTCTGGGGCGTCGTGCGGATGGTCTTCACCGACTTCGGAACCCCGACGGCACGCCGCCGGCCGGAACCGGCCGGCCTGGGCGGTGAGACCGGATGACCTCACTGTCCCGCCGCCGGGCCCTGCGGGCTGTCGTCACGACCGCGTTCGTGGTCGCCGCGGGTTACGGCATGTACCGGGCGCTGGGCGACTCCACCGACGGGGTCGCCGACTTCCTGGCCCGCGGCGACGCTCCCGCCGTGCTCGCCGGCGCCGCCGTGCTCGACCTGGCCGGGCTGACCCTCGGCATGACGGCCTGGCGCAGTCTGCTCAGCGGTCTGGGGCATCCGCTCGGCGCCGGGCCCACGATGCGGATCTACGGCGCCGCGATGCTGGGCAAGTACCTCCCCGGCCCGTTCTGGAGCGGTCTGGCCAGCGTCCACACCGGGCGGGCCAGCGGTGTGCCCGCGGCCCGCATGATCGCCGCGTACGCGCTGAACTCGGCGCTGGTGCTGCTGACCGCGGGCGTGGTGGGCATCGCCGCGGCACCGGCCGTCATGGACCACTCCGCCGTCGTGCTCGTCCTCGGGCTCGCGCTGTTCGGCGTGCTGTTGCACCGGCCCCGGCTGGTGCTGATGCTGGCCGGGGCGATCGCCCGGGTGCTGCGCAGGCCACCGCCACAGGCCCCGTTCGCGGAGCGGCTGCTGCGCCGGTCGATCCTCGTGCAGGTGGTGTCCTGGGCGGTCGGCGGGCTGCATCTGGCGCTGATCGTGGCCGTCTTGAGCGGCCCGCTGGACGCCCACACCGTACTGCTGTGCGTGGGCGGCTTCGCCCTGGCCTCCGCAGCCGGGATGCTCGTGCTGGTGGTCCCGGACGGCGCCGGGGTCCGCGAGGTCGTGCTGACCCTGGCGCTCGCTCCCGTCCTGACCACCCAGCAGACCGTGACGGCCGTCGTCGTCAGCCGGCTGGCGTGCACCCTCGCCGAGGTCTCCGGTTCGCTCGCCGGACTCGCCGCCGCGGCGCTGCTGGCGCGCCGCGGGCCGCGTCCGGCCCCGGGCGGCCCTGGGCGCACCGCGGACCTGGCGCCCTCGGCCCCCTCCGAAGTCTGAGCCGGGCACATCTCTCCCTCCTTGCCGCCTGCTCCCCCATGAGAGAGGTACGCATGTTCGCGCATCCCCCCGTCACCAAGGCCGTCGTCCCCGCCGCCGGCCTCGGAACCCGGTTCCTGCCGATGACCAAGTCCACTCCGAAGGAGATGCTGCCGGTCGTCGACAAGCCGGCCATCCAGTACGTCGTCGAGGAGGCCGCCGCGGCGGGCCTCTCCGACGTGCTGATGATCACCGGCCGCAACAAGCACTCCCTGGAGGACCACTTCGACCACAACTTCGAACTCGAGTCCGTCCTCGCGCAGCGCGGTGACCGTGACAAACTCGCCAAGGTCCGCGCCAGCAGCGAACTCGGCACCCTGCACTACGTCCGGCAGAAGGTGCCCCGCGGCCTGGGCCACGCCGTGCTCTGCGCCCGCTCCCACATCGGTGACGAGCCCTTCGCGGTCCTCCTCGGCGACGACCTCATCGACCCCCGGGATGCCCTGCTGCGCCGGATGCTCGACGTGCGGCAGGCCATGGGGGGCAGCGTCATCGCCCTCATGGAGGTCGATCCCGCCCAGACGCACCTGTACGGCTGCGCCCGGATCGCCGGGGCCGACGGCGGCGACGTGGTGCGCGTGACTGGCCTGGTGGAGAAGCCGCCGCCCGGCGCCCAGCCCAGCAACTACGCGGTCATCGGCCGCTATGTGCTCCAGCCCGAGGTCTTCGGTGTACTGGAGAGGCTGGGCCCCGGGCACGGCGGCGAGATCCAGCTGACGGACGCCCTGGAGACGCTGGCGGCCGGCGGCTCCGTGCACGGCGTGGTCTTCTCCGGCCGCCGCTACGACACCGGCGACCGCCTTGACTACCTGCGCTCGGTGGTACAACTGGCCTGCGATCATTCGGAGTTGGGGACGGAGTTCAGTGAGTGGCTGACCGCCTACGTCACCTCCCGGATGGTCGAGCCGGGGGCCGAGGCGCTACCGGGAGCCCTCGGGTGGCCTCGGGCGCCGCACCCGGGGCTGCCGGCCGGCCCCCTCTCCGCAACCGGCCGTGGCCGGTAACGGTCCCCGCGCGGCGTACTTCCCCGTACTGTGTCGTACCCGTCCCACCGGCCATCCTTCTCTGCCCACGGATCCGTCCGGCAGCCCGTCCAAGGTTCTTCTACGCTGCCCCGGTACCAGGGCCCTTCCCACGTGTCTGGAGCCAAGATGACGCAAGCGCACCGCCTCATCGGTGACACCGCCATTCCCCCCCTGGGCATGGGGTGCTGGGCCATCGGCGGCCCATTCCGGGCCGGTGACACCCCGGCCGGCTGGGGCAAGGTCGACGACGCGGAGTCCACCCGGGCGGTGCGCCGGGCCGTGGACCTGGGCATCCGCTTCTTCGACACCTCCGACGTCTACGGCACCGGGCACAGTGAGCGCATCCTGGGCGCGGCCCTGGCCGGTCACCGCGACGATGTGCTGATCGCCACCAAGTGGGGCAACGTCTTCGACGAGGGCAGCCGCCGGATCACGGGCGAAGACCCGAGCCCGGCTCATGTCCGGCGCGCTGTCGAGGCGTCGTTGACCCGGCTCGGCACCGACCGCATCGACCTCTACCAGTGGCATCTGGGCGGCGCCTCCGCCGAGCAGGCGCAGGAGATGCAGGGCGCGCTGGAGGCCCTGGTCGCGGCGGGCAAGATCCGCCACTACGGGTGGAGCACCGACGATCCGACCCTGCCCACCGCGCTGGCCGGTCCCCATTTCGCCGCCGTCCAGCACGAGTTGAACGTGCTGAACGACGCGCCGGACATGCTGCGCCTGGTCGCCGAGCACAACTGGGCCAGCATCAACCGCAGTCCGCTGGCCATGGGGCTGCTCAGCGAGAAGTACACCAGTGGCACCCGACTCGGCCAGGACGACGTACGGGGCGACGAGGCACCGCCGTGGATGCGGTACTTCGCCGACGGCGCCCCGGCCGGCGAATGGCTCAAGCGGCGTGACGCTGTGCGCGAGATCCTGACCTCGGGCGGACGCTCCTTGGTCCAGGGCGCCCTGGCATGGATCTGGGCGCGCAGTCCGCACACGGTGCCCATCCCCGGCTTCCGCACCGTCGCACAGGTCGAGGAGAACGCCGCTGCCCTCGGCCGGCCCCCGCTGACCGCCGGCGAACTGAGCGAGATCGACGCCCTGCTGGGCCGCTGAGCCACCGGCCAGGTCACCGGGTGGCGGGCACTGCGTCTTGAAGAACGAGCCCATGGCGGCCCGGGCCGAAGGGGGCGCCGTGGCCTGTTCTCCGGCCCGGGGCGGTCACGGGCTCAGGTGCTGAGCAGGCGGTTGAAGAAGGAGCGGTAGCGCCGCAGCGCTCCCCGGAGCTCCTCCGTGTCCACCTGCTCGCCCTGGCTCCACTGTCCTTCCAGGTCCTTCTTGTGCTGGGCGAAGGTGGAGGCCAGGGTCTGCATGACGTCCGCGACGAGGGTGTCGGCGTCGTGCACGGCCTCGCGGGGGTCGTCCACGAACCTGTTCTGGATCGTCTGCCAGCGGTCGCGGAAGGCTCGCTCGTCGCCGTCCGTCAGAAGTTGCGGAGTCTCGTCGTCCGACGCGCCCGTGGCCTGCGGGGCCTCGTCGTCCGACGCGCCCGCCTGCGGCGCCTCGGACTCCGCGCCCTCGGCATCGGCTCCGCCGGTGACGGACGTGCCGCCCTCGCTCGGCGTGCCGGTGCTCTCACCCGGATAGACAGGGGCGCGCCCGGAGGTCTCCTCCGGCTCGGCGCCCAGGCCGGTGTCGGTCGTCTGGGCGAGGTCCTCGGTGGACAGACCGCCGGTGATGCGGTCCGCATCCTCGTTTCTCTGCATGGCGTTCCTCTGCGGGGTGTGATCGCGGTCAGGCCCGGGCGGATCCCGCCCGGCCGCCGCCGTCGGAGAGCAACTCGTCGAACAGGGCGCGGTAGTGCACCATGGCACCCCGCAACTGCTCGGTCGTCGCCTGCCTGCGGGTGGAGAGGTCCTCCACCTCGTGCGCGGCCCGGTAGTGCTCCAGCGTGGCGCCGTGCTCCACCGACAGGTCCTTCATCTGTTGCTCGAACCCCTCGGTGGGGTATCCGCGCTCGTGCATGAGGGAGGTCACCAGCCGGTCGGCGTCGTGCACCGCATCCTCCGGCCGGTCGACGAACTCCTCCTGGACGCTGCTCCACTCCCGCGTGTAGCGGTCCCGTGAGACGGGAGGCAGCGGTTTGATCTCCAGCGAGTCGTGTCGCCTCTCGCGCTCCCGGAGCTCACGCTCGGCGGCGAGCCGGCTGTCGGATCCCTCGACCGTCCGTTCGTACTCCGGGCCGAAGCGCTCACGGAGGTGACGGCGTCGCATCAGCAGTGAGACCGCCACAGCGGCCAGAGCGATCACCACCACGATCGGAATGATGATCGCCAGAAGCGTTCCCGTCGACATGGGCACACGCTCCTCAGGGAGTAGTGATATGCAGCCTCCATGTCCCCATTTCCACCGACTTCACCCGAGGTTTGGTTGCAAATACTTCACCACAGGAACATGTACGTCCCAGATCGCCTCGGAACATTCGCATCAGCCGGCGTCCGGACGACGTCCAGCGCCGCAGCAGACTGCTTGCGCCTCACTTCTTCGGGTACAGCGATTGAATGAGAATTGTCCTCACAGTATGCGGATCTCACTGAAAGCGATGTGTTCGTGACCCGTCTCGACGACCCCGGCGGCGACCGTGTGGAGGGAGCGGGCGCTGGCCCGGACGCTGTCGCGCTGGAGATCGCCGATGCCGTGGAGAGTCTCACGAACCTGTGGTCGCTGACCGCGCAGGAGGCGGCCCTTCGTCTGTCCTTGCACCAGCTGCGGGCGCTGCGGACCCTTCAGACGGCACCGGGGCTGAACCTCACGACCCTGGCCGAACGGCTTGATATAGGGCTTCCCACGGCCAGTCGGCTCTGTGACCGGCTGGAGGCGGCGGGGATGCTGGAACGCGCGCTGCATCCGGAGAAGCGCCGCGAGGTGCGGCTGAGCCTCACCGCGCAGGGACGCCGGGTCCTGGAGGACGTGGCGGAGCGGCGGGCCCAGGCGCTGACGGTCGCACTGACGGCCATGGAGCCGGCGGAGCGGTCGGCGCTGAGCCGCGGTATGAGGGCCTTTCTCGCCGCTCAGAGGCGAGCGCGGCCCCTGCCGGAAGAGCCGCCGGACGCCCAGTGACGGAAAGGGGTCAGGTGGCTTCGGGGGTGAGCCACGCCGCGTCGGTGTTCCTGCCCGTCCAGTCGAGGCAGACGACCGACGCGTCGGAGGTGAGGTCCTTGCTGCCGAAGTGCTCGATCAGCCCGGCGACCACCGCGCGCGCCGTCTCGTGCGGCGTGGTCTGACGTGTCGCGCTCAGGATCTGGCGCAGGGCGCGTTCCCCGAAGACGTCTCCGGTGGCCGAGCGGGTGCTGTGGACGCCGGTGCTGATGACGACCAGGCGGTCCCCTGGCTGCACCTGAAAGGTCTGCTCCTCGTACGGGGTCTCCTCGAACATCCCCAGCGGGAGCTGTGCTTCCAGCTCTATCAGATCGATGCCCGTGGCGCCCAGGCGGTACAGCTGCGGTGAGCCGGCGTCGACCGCGCGCACGGTCCCGGAGTCCAGGTCGAAGCGCAGCAGAAGCGTCGAGGCATATGCCTTGCCGCCGTACTGGGCGAATACGGCCTGGTCCGCCAGGGCGGCTTGGTCGGCGAGGCCGAGGCCGGCGCGGCGGGCGTTGCGCAGGGCGCCGACGGCGAGGCTGGTGAGCAGCGAGGCCTCGATGCCCTGACCCATGCCGTCGGTGACGGTGAGGGTGAGGTGGTCGGCGCTGGTGCTCCAGTCGAAGTTGTCACCGCCGACGGCATAGGCCGGCTCCAGATGGGCGCCGATGGTGTACTCCCGGCGGGCGCAGCCGCGCCCCGGCAGAAGCTGCCACTGCATCTCGGCGGCGAGGGTGAGACGGCGGGTACGGCGGGCCTGAAGGTACAGGTCGGTGTCCCGGCCGGCCGTGACCACCTCGTGGCCGAGGGCCGTGGCGAACTCACCGAGTCTGAGCACCGTGGCCGGGTCCGCGGCGGTGGCGGGTACCCGGACGGTCAGGACGCCGAGCCGGTCACCGCGGACGGTGATGGGCAGGTGAACCCGCTCCGTCGTCGTGTCGGCAATGACCTCGACCACCGGCTTCTGACTGGTGAACGCGGTGCCGGCCGGACCCTCGTACGCGGAGACCGGTTCGCCCGTGTGCGGCAGGTGCGTGACCGGTTGCAGGACTGCCAGGCCGTAGTCGGCCAGGAGGAGGGTGACGTCCCGGGCACCGAAGCGCTCGGCCAGCAACGAGGCGGCGGTGGCGACGAGCGCGTGAGGCGGGACGGCCCGCAGCAGGCTCTCCGCGGACGGGAACGGTTCAGAGGCATTCACGGCGTCCACCCTCTCCCCTTGTGGCCTCCACGCTATCGCGGCGAGGGCCCGTTCCCGAGCGCTCGGGCAGGACCTCCGGCGTGGTGGTGCGGCACAGCAGGAGACAGACGTCGTCGTCGCGTTCGGAGTCGTGGAGCAGCGGCTTGAGCAGCGACTCGGCGCAGGTTTCGAGATCTTCCAGTTCGGGCTCGTCCAAGGCGGCCAGGGTCTGGCTGAGCAACTCGATCCCAGGGTCGATTCCGTGGGCACGCCGCTCCACCAGGCCGTCGGTGTACAGGACGAGCGTCGAGCCGGGTGGCAGTTCGGCGGTGTGGTCCTCGTACTCGAAGGGCAGGGGGACCCCCAGCATGACGCCCGGTTTGGTGTCCAGGACGCGCACGCCGCCGTCGGGCACGCGGACCACGGCCGGCGGATGTCCGGCGGCGGACCACACGACGTGCGGATCACCCGGGCGGAAACGGGCGATCATGGCGGTCGCGTACAGGTTCGGCTGCTGGTGGTGGAGCATGCGGTGCAGGCGGCTGAGGATCTGCGCGGGGCTGTCGTTTTCGACGGCGTAGGCGCGCAGGGCGGTGCGCAGCTCGCCCATCATGACGGCGGCGTGCAGGCCGTGTCCGGTGACGTCTCCTATGACCGTCAGCAGGCTGCCGTCGGGCTGGGGAAAGGCGTCGTACCAGTCTCCGCCGATGTTGAGTCCGCGGGTGGCGGGCAGGTAGCGAGCGGCCAGGCGCAGGCTGTCGGTGGTGGGCAGGTCGGTGAGCTGGGCGCGTTGGAGTGCCTCGGCGGTGTCCCGGTGCTGTTCGTAGCGCAGGGCGTGGTCCAGGGCGATGGCGGTACGGCGGGCCAGTTCCAGCAGCATGACGCCGGTGTCCGGGTCGAAGCGGTCGCCGTGGGGGATGAGGGTCAGCACACCCAGCGTCCGGCGCACGGTGAGGGGAATGCTCAGCACCGACCCGGTGGGGTTCATCGCCGAGGGCGGGAGGTCGTCGATACCCGAGAGTCCTCCCGGATAGGGTGCCGCGTGCTGCGGGCGATCGGTACGGGCAGCGGCCACCGCGGCGGCCGAGTGAGCACGGTTCCTGTCCGCCTGTTCGTCGTCGAAGATCCACACGTCGACGTGGCTCGCGTACTCGGGAACCAGCAGCTCGGGAAGGCGCCGCAGGATGTCCCTGTGGTCCAGGGACGCGGTCACCGCCGCGCTCGCGTCGCCCAGGAAGGTCAGCAGGCGCCGTGCCTTCTCCGCCTCGGCCCGCGCGGCCCGCTCGGCGTCGAGGAGTGTGCGCTGGGTGAGCGCGGCCGCGTCCAGCTCGGCGTGCAGGGCCAGCACGCCCTGGTTGGTCTGGTGCAGTTCCTCCCGGTGCAGGACGAGCAGCTTCTCGGTCTCGTCGAGCCGGTTCAGGACCGCCGCGGTCTCCTCGTCCGCCGCGAGGACGACCTCGGCGGGGTCGGCGTCGTCCAGCGCCGCCGGGACGGGCAACTCGTGTGAGGGGGGACCTGGGCAGGCGAGCGTGAGCCGCCATGGCGGCATCTGCTCGCGCGTCGGCGGGGTGGGTCGTACGACGGCCTGGACCTGCCCGGCGCGGCCGGGGCCGGCCTCCCGGACGGTGAGGGTGAGTTCCGCACCGCCCTGACCGAGACACTGGCGCAGCCGCGCCGTGAGCTCGGTGAGGAAACGGGCCCGCTCGACCTCGGGCGCGCCCAGGGCGGTGGTGAGGAGCGCCGCGAAGGTCCGGGCACGGGCGGCTTCCGTGGCGGAGGTGATCTTCCGAACGTCTGGCGTGATCATGGGTGCCGGTCCGCAGGGTCGAAGGCCAGGACGGCCACACTGGTGTCGTCGCGTACGGGACTGGCGGGGCTGTTGGCATCCCGCAGGATGGTCGCAGCGACCACCGCCGGGTCGTGGGTGAGGAGACCGGGGTCGTCGGGCGGCACCCACCTGCTGGGCAGTCCGTCGCTGTGCAGGACGAGCAGACTGCCCGGCTGCCAGGACCGGCGCTGCACGGGCACGGTCGCCGGGAAGTGGGCGCCTACGATGCCGGGGTGGGAGACAAGGTGCTCCCATGAGCCGCTGGCGTACAGCCGGGCGCCGATGTTGCCGACTCCGGCGAAGGCGAGTTCCGCACTGTCCGTGTTCAGCTGGGCGACGGCGACGGCCGCGCCGCGGGTGCGCCGCAGGGCAGGGTGCAGTTGGCGCAGGATCTCGGCGGGGGGAAGGTGTGCGGCGCGGTGCAGCTCGTCGACCGCCGCGCTGGAGGCTTCCGCCGCCTTGGCGCCGTGGCCGAGGCCGTCGGCGAGCATCAGGGTCAGCCGGGGACCCGATCGGCTCCAGCACCAGGCGTCTCCCGAGTGCTCGGCCTGGGCGAGCGGGACGTTGATTCCTCCCGTCCGGAGGACCGGCCGGTTCTTCTCCCGTCCGGTGCTCTGGTCGATGCGGGCCACGGCGACGGTGCCCCGGTGGGTGCTGTACAGGTCGAAGGTGCTGGATATGCGCATGCATGTGCCCAGACCGGCACCGAGCGACGCCTTGCTGGTGGTGTAGCCGTCGCGCATGGCCGCGTCGACATCGGGGATGCCGGGGCCGTGGTCGAGGGCGGTGAGCTGCACCGCCGGGGTACGGGCGTCCTGTCGGGGGCAGTCGACCAGGTCGATCACGATCCGCCCGCCGCCGGCGTGTTTGAGCAGGTTGGTCGCCAGCTCGGTGGCGACCAGGGCGGCGACCGCGATGCGGTGCGGGTCGAGGCGGGCATGCGTGCCGGCCGCCTCGGCCGCCACCCGGACGTCCCGTACGCGGGTGGAGTCGTGCACCGGGATGTCCCAGACGCGCGTCATCGCAACCCCGAGCGAGCCGCGGGCACGCCCGCTGTCCAGGCGATGACGGTGACGGTGGTGCCCCGGCCGGGACCGGTGTCGATCTCGAACTCGTCCATGAGGCGTTTGGCGCCGCTGAGGCCGAGCCCCAGGCCGCCGCCCGTGGTGTATCCGTCCGTCATGGCCAGCTCGACATCACGGATCCCGGGACCGTTGTCGACGAAGGACAGCCGCAGCCCGCGCGTCGTGCCCCGGGTGAGCGGAATGATCTGCACCTGCCCGCCACCGCCGTGGATCAGGGTGTTACGGGCCAGTTCGCTGGCCGCGGTGACCAGTTTCGTCTGCATCACCAGGCCGAAGCCGAGTTCGGCCGCGGACTGGCGTACCTGCTGACGTACCCAGGCGAGGTCCGCGTCCGAGCCGATCGGCAGGGTCGTCACCGTGTCAGGGTCGGACGTCGGCATCACGTCCCCCTCTCGCGTCCGCCCAGAGTGCTCGGCGGCTGCCGGAGCATTTCCAGGGCTCGTTCGACATCGAGGGCGGTGGCCAGGCCGGGCAGGGTGAGGCCCAGCTCGACCAGGGTGATCGCCACGGCCGGTCGCATACCGGCCAGGACGGTACGAACCGCCAGCAGACGGGCACTGGCCGCGATCTCGGCGAGGACACGTCCCAGGAAGGAATCGACGATCTCCACGCCGGAGATGTCGATGACCACACCGGTCGCGCCGCTGTCGGCGATGCGTTGGGTGATGTCGTGCTGGAGCTGCTCGGCCAGGCTGTCGTGCAGCTCGCCCTGGAGGGTGACCAGCAGGGTCTCCCCCAGGGCCAGGACGGGCACCGCGGCGGCGTACTCCGGGCGACGACCGGTCACGTCAGGCTCGCACGCGGGGACACTTCGATGCCCTGCTGGCCCAGGGCGTAGGCGAGGGCGTCGGCGAGCGAGGCGCGGGTGAGAACGGAACCCAGATCGATGCCGAGCTGCACGATGGTCTGCGCGATGGCCGGACGGATGCCGGAGACGATGCATTCGGCACCCATCAGCCGGGCGGCGGCGACCGTCTTCATCAGGTGCTGGGCGACGAGCGAGTCGACCGTGGGCACACCGGTGATGTCGAGGATGGCGTAGCGGGCGCGCTGGCCGACGATGCCCTCCAGCAGGGCCTCCATGACCACCTGGCTGCGGGCGCTGTCCAGGGTGCCGATCAGCGGCACGGCGACGACGCCCTCCCAGAGATTGATCACCGGGGTGGCCACTTCGAGCAGTTGCTGCCGCTGCCGCGCGATCAGCTCCTCCCCCGCGCTGAGCGCCGTCTGCATCACCACCAGACGCAGGGTGCCCATCAGCGCGGTCAGCGCCAGCAGGCTCTCCGCCGCCTCCGGAGCGGACGGGTCGGCGAACTCGGCCCGCAGCAGATCGACGACCGGCGCCCGCAGCGCGGCGACCTCGTCCGCGATCTGCGCGGGGCTCGATCCCGTGCGCGTCCGGGAGCCGGACATACGCCCGAGCTGCTCGCGCACGGTCTCGAATCCCGGTGCCTCGATGTCCTCCAGCCTCCCGGCCGACGCCACTTCGGAGAGCGCGTCCACGACGGCCTTGCACGCGTCCACGGCTTCGTCGCGCGAGACGGTGAAGACCGTCCGGAAGAGCGCGGCATCGGCCCAGCGCTGAGCGATCTGCTCCCGGCGGCGCTCCAGGAAGGTCCCCAGCCGGCGCGCCGTCGACGCGACCGCCTCTTGCTCCGACACCTACATCGTCTCCTCTGTACAGGATCAGCGGCCGCCGGGCGGCCATCCACAAGAGGCGATTATTGCCTCATGACAAACGTTAGCGCCGAGGGCGTGGTGCAAACTACACACGATCGACACATATCGAGAAGGAACTTGCGCGCCCCCGGTACGGTCAGCGTCCACGCCAGTCGAGGCATACCACGAGGGCATCGTCGTCGGGCGCGGGCCGGCCGCGGTGGCCGGTCAGCTCCCGCAGGATGGCGCGCGGCACCTCGGCGGCCGGCAGCAGTCGGGTGGCCTGGATCGCCCGGGCGAGCGCGACGTCGCCGTACGCCTCGCCCCGGGAGTCGGCCACCGCGTGCACCCCGTCGCTGACGAAGACCAGCCGGTCCCCGGGCTCGACCCGGAACTCCTGCGCGACGTAGTCGGTCTCCTCGAACATGCCCAGCGGAAGCTGGGCGTCGAAGGTGACGCGCTCGACCGCGCCGTCACGCAGCCGCAGCATCTGCGGGGAGCCGGCGTCGACCACCTTGGCGTGCCCTGTCGCGAGGTCGAAGTCGAACATCAGCATCGACAGGTAGCAGCGGCCCTGGTAGTGGGCATAGACCGCCTGGTCGGCCAGTGCGGCCTGGTCGTGGATGGCGATCCCGGCGCGCCGGGCGTTGCGCAGGGCGTTGATGGCCAGGTTGGTCAGCAGGGAGGCCTCTATGCCCTCCCCCATGCCATTGGTGACGTAGAGCATCAGGTGGTCGGCCGTGGCGGACCAGTCGAAGTTGTCACCGAAGATCGCGTACGCCGGCTCCAGCTGCGCACCCAGCTCGTACTCGGAGCGCGAGCAGGAACGGCCGGGCAGCAGCTGCCACTGCATCTCCGCGGCCAGGGTGAGCCGGTCCTTGCGCCGCGCCTGGAGATAGACGTCGGTGTCCCGCTCGGCCACGACCACCTCGTGGCCGAGCACCTCGGCGATGTCCGCGAGTTCGCCCAGGAGGCCGTGCACCCCGCCGTCGTCCGGCAGCGTCACGGACAGCACACCCAGCCGGTCCCCGCGCACGCTGACCGGGAGGTGCACGCGCACACGGCCGCCGAGGGCGGACTCGACGACCGGTTCCTGAGCCCCGAAAGCCCGTCCCACCACGCTGGTGTGCACGGACACCGCCTCCGTGGTGTGCGGCAGCGCCGACACCGGCTGGAGCACGGTCAGGCTGTAGTCGGCCATGAAGAGCTCCACGGACGCAGCCGCGTAATGCTCGATCAGCACACGACGGACAGCGTCGAACAACTCGTGGGGCGCCGCCGTGCGCAGGGCGCGCTCGGCGGTCACAAATCTGTTCACGATGGTAAACACACCAATCATTCGGCGGACACTTACCGACCCCGTTCACACGACGAGGCCGCACAATTCAGCCGCGCCAAGCCGTCCAAGCCGTCCAGGACGTCCGAAACATCTCTGGCCGCTGCGAGCGCCTAGTAGGCTGGCGGCCGTCCCAGTGCCTGCGAGAGTGTGACAGTGGCTGCTTTCCGCCCCCGCCCGGAACCCGTCGAGGTCGCCCGTGTGACCGCGACGGCCGGAGAGTTGCTGGAAGTCCTGTGGGGCAGGGCGTCGACCGCCCCGGCGTCCGCGTCCCAGATGCGGGTGCTGCTCACCCTGGAGCACCAGGACGGTATCAACCTGCGCACGCTCTGTGACACCCTCTCCTCCACGCCGCCGTCCACGAGCCGGCTGTGCGACCGACTGGTCGCGGCCGGCTTCGTCGAGCGCGTGGTCAGCCCGGCCGACCGGCGCGAAGTGCGACTGCACCTCAGCAGCCGGGGCCGCGCCTTCCTCGAAGACCTGCGCGCACGCCGGGAACAGGAGTTGCAGGCCGTGCTGGCACTCATGCCCTCGAGCAAGCGCATGGCACTGCTGGAGGGGCTGGAGGCGTTCTGCGGCGCGGCGGCGTTGCAGATACAGGACAAGGCCCAGCGCGCGGACGACCAGACTGCCTGACCACCAGGCCGCGCCACCGGAGTGTCCGCCCACCGGAACATTCCACACCCTTCCCCGTGCAGCACGACACGGCTACTTTCTTGCCCTAGGGTCATTATTGTCAAATGACAAGTGACGCCCGGGGCCCTTCTGGGATCCGGATACCCCGAGACCGCCTCAAGTCGACTGTGGGCCATGCCTCGAAATGGCGGAGTGCCTGGTCGACGGCGCGTGTCACCGGGGAACCAGGGCACAGATCGCCTTTCCGTTGGGGACCAGCACCACGGTGACCTTTCCGGCCAGACGGCGGATCATGGGCCAGCCGAAGCCGCCCCGCCGTCCGCTGAAGTCCGGAGCACGCGGACGAGGCGGCTCGGGATCCGAGTCGAGGACGGTCACCTCGACGGCGTCCGGCCGTGCGTCGAGGCTGAGCACGCAGGTCGCGCCGCGCGCGTGCCGCACCGCGTTCGTCACGAGTTCCGTCACGACGAGATCCACGTCCTGGGCGGCCCGGTCGTCGACCGGAGGAGCGAGCCGGCGCACGAACCGCCGGGCAGCCTGCCGCGCTTTCGCCGCAGCGTCGGAACGGTTGCGGAGTACCAGGCGCCGTGGAGCGCGCGTGACGTCTCCGTCATCGGGGTCGATCACTGTTCCTCCTTCGGTCACCGCCACGGTCGTTCTCGTCCCTCATCGGCTTCCCGGGACAGGGCGAGAGATGTTCGCCCGATGAGCGGACAGTGAGGGGAGCCAGGTTTCCGCCGCCCGGAAGAGTGATCGGTGCGGGGCTGGATCCGGTCGGCATGCGGTCGGTACGGGTGTGCGGCGCTCGGCGGGGTAAAGGGGGGCCATGAGTGATCGAACCCGGCGCCGCATCAGGAGTCTCCTGCGCGCCGCCGACCAGTCGCTGTTCCAGAAGGTGGCGGCGCGTGAGTGGCCCGCTGCCGAAGCGGTGCTACCGAGGATGAGCCGGAGCGCCAACCACGGTCTGCTGTGGGGCGGAGCCGCCCTCGGGATGTGGGTCTTCGGCGGGGCGCCGGGCCGCCGGGCCGCTGTCCGCGGAATGACATCACTGGCGCTGGCGTCCGCCACGGTGAACACCATCGGCAAACGCTCCGTCGGCCGGCCCAGGCCGATACTGGACGTCGTACCGGTCGTGCGGCATCTGCCTCGTCAGCCCATCACCAGTTCCTTTCCCTCCGGACACGCCGCCTCGGCCGCAGCGTTCGTGGCGGGGGTTGCCCTTGAATCGCCCCGGTGGGGCGCCGCACTGGCTCCGCTGGCCGCATCAGTGGCCTTCTCCCGTGTCTACACCGGAGTCCACTATCCAGGCGATGTCCTGGCCGGTGCTGCCCTCGGGGTGGGCGCGGCCTATGCGGTGCGCGGCCTGGTGCCGTCCCGCTCGCAGATGCCGCCGCCGGCCAGGCCGCGGGTGGACGTGCCCGCGCTCCCCGACGGGGAGGGGCTGGTCGTCGTCGTCAACCCGTCTTCCGGAAGTCAGCCGCAACTGGCTGCCCCGGTCAGGCAGTTGAAAGCACTGCTGCCGCGCGCCGAAGTCGTGTTCTACGACGAGGAGGCCGGGCCCTTGCCCAAGGTGCTGGCGAAGGCGGCCAGGGAGGCTGCGAACCGGGGCGGTGCGCTGGGAGTGTGCGGCGGCGACGGCACCGTGAACGCAGCCGCGACGGCCGCGCTCGGGGCAGACGTGCCTCTGATGGTGCTCCCCGGCGGCACGTTCAACCACTTCGCCGCCGATCTGGGGATCGACACGGTGGCCGACGCCTGCACCGCGGTGATGCAGGGCCGTGCCGTCCGTACCGACGTCGGCCGGATCAGGCCTCTGCGCGCGGCGGACGGCGATGCCGAGCCGGTCTACTTCCTCAACACCTTCAGTATCGGCGCCTACCCGGAACTGGTACGGCTGCGCGAGCGATGGGCCCCAAGGATCGGTGGGCCGCCGGCTGCCCTCCTCGGCGTCGCCCGGATTCTGCGCCAGGCGGACCCCCTCCAGGTCGAGCTGAACGGACACCGCCGATCCCTGTGGCTGCTCTTCGCAGGAAACGGCGTGTACCGCAGCGTCGGCATCGCGCCGGTCCGGCGCCACGACCTGGCCGACGGCATGCTCGACGTACGGGTCGCCCATGCCGGCCGCTTCGCCCGCACCCGCCTTCTGGCGGCAGCATGCGTCGGCCGCCTGACGAGGACACCCTTCTACGCGGCGGCAACACCGAAGCGTCTGGTGATCTCCGGCCTGCCCGAGGAGGCCTGCATGGCCTACGACGGCGAGGTGACCGACGCCCCTCCCGCTCTCCTCCTCGACAAGCTCGACGAGGCCCTGACCGTGTACCGCCCGGCAGGAGACGATCCCCCGGCCACCATCTAGTGACCTGAGTCAGAGATTCGTCGTTGATCGGGCATGAGTCGTCCGGGTCCGAAGATTCCGCCGTTGTCGGTCACTGACGCCCAGCGGGCTGTGCTGGAGGGCTGGTTACGTCGCCGGACTACGGCCCAGGCCCTGGCCCAGAGGTCGCGGATCGTGCTGGAGTGCGCCGAAGGCCACTCGATCATGGAAGTGTCCCGCCGACTGCGGATCACTCCGGACACGGTCCGCACCTGGCGGCGCCGCTTCATCGAACGCGGCCTGGACGGCTTGTGCGACGACCCGCGGCCCGGCGTCCC
>NZ_JBHXVE010000051.1:14876-25289 GCF_042672505.1 Streptomyces sp. NPDC127190 | reverse complement strand
CGGTTCCCACTGCTGAAGATTCTGACCCGTCCGGCCCAGCAGGCCGCCGACACCTACAACCGCATAGTCGTCGACACTCTGGGGTTGAAGGGCCTACTACTAACCTGGGCATTCGTGCTGCGCAGTTTCTTCTGGTTGCCCTTGACGATCAGGATGTAGTGGGCGCCCCGGACGAGAAGGTACTCGGCGTGCTCGCGCTGGGTGGGCATCGCGTCGCTGGTGACTCCTCGGAGTTCGTAGGGTCGGTGGGCGGCCCCGGGCTGCGCGAGAGGTGCCCGTCTTCGGGGACCGGGAGGAAGGCCTCCTGGGACGGATTCGTCTCGCGAGTGGGGCTGTGAGCACGCCGGGCCCTACATCAGCCGGGCGATATGGGGTGGGAGAAACAAGTCGCGAGTGCAGTGCTGCGCCCACTCCTCGGCCGCCTCGGGACGACGGGCGTACATGGGACATACGTTGCAGTGGCGGCTGTGCGGCTCGGGCACGTCATCGGGATGCACAGCGACGATGTGCTTGGCGATGAGCACCTGTTCACTGAAACAGCCAGCCGGTGCGTGCATCGCTGTCGCCAGGCTGAGCAGTAGCTGCATGCATTTCGCGCACCCGAACATGAACGGTGGAGGGACAGGCAGCTGCTAGCCGTCCTCGGCGTCCACTACTCGCTGCCCTCGCCAGGCAACTGGTCGGCGGATTCGCGGCTCGATGGTACGAGTCGGAGCAGCACCTCGCCCGGGTGTCGAGCAGGGCCACACGTGGGGCTGTGGATGTAGCTGTTGTGCGACGAAGCGTCGCCCATCCAGTGCAGGGGCATGACGCGGGGGCTGGAGACGTCCACCGACATGTGACAGCGGATGCAGACGACGTCCCGGCTGCTCGTCGCCGCTTCAAGCGCCTGCCCGTGTGCCTCGCCGAGGGGGACGGCGGTCTCGCACCGCGGACCGGCCAGGCACGCCGGGCACGCCTCGACGTGCTGGAACCACGCGACGTAGGTGGTGACCTTCGCGGCCCTCGCCTTGAGGCAGCGGTCACAGGTGCGCGGCGGCCAGTCGGTCATGCCCTTCAGGAAGCGCAGTTCAACCGGGGCCGTGGCCAGACACCACATGCACTGCTCGCCCTTGCGCTGGGGCAGGCTCATCTCGCCGGGCGCGGGCATCTCGTGGATCAGAATGAGCTGGCTGACCCTGTCCGGCAGCTCATCGTCCCGATCACTCTGCGGCTCGGTGGACTGCGACGGGTGCGAATCCATTTGTTCCTCTTTCGTGAACCCCGCCCCGCCGGCGCCTTGCGGGACACCGGCAGGACGGGCCCGCCTCACCGGCCCCTTCGGAGACCGGCGAGACGGGGTCTGCGGGGTGCGGCCCTGACCCGGAGCGGCCGCCATGGGGGTGCGTCAGTTCACAGTCCGCGCCAGCACCAGAGCGAGGACGGGAGCGGTCACCACGGCCACGTACAGCAGCAGGCCGAAGACGCCTTTCACGCCTGCGCGCCCAGGTTCTCCACATGGATGCACAAGGAGCTGACAGAGCGGGCAAGACGTTGAGCATGCGCGATCCCAGCGGGCAGCGTGCCCTTCGGCTCCACGTCGAGGCGGCGCCTGGCCTCACCGATGCAGGCGAGCGCCGCCGCACGCAGTGCCGTCTCCTCGCAGCCCCCGGCGGCCGTCTCCACCTCCGGGATGAGGACCATGAGATGCCCCCGCAGTCGCAGGGTGAGCGTCTCCAGTTCCTCGGGCAGGGGCGGCTCGGCGTCCTCGGCGAGCAGGCGGTCGACAGCGGCCCGCATCGTCTCCAGGTCGAGGGGCAGCGTCCGCTCCGCGGCCGTCATGCCTCGTCCTCGCTGCCCAGGACGCCGCCCACCATCACGAGGGCGAGCACATCGGCCGGCCGGCACAAGGCACCGACGAAGGCGACCGGCACGGCCCAGTACGAGGACAGCGTGCGGCCGTCGAACGCGGTGAAGTCGATAGGCGGCACGCCGAGGTAGGTGCCGGTGCCCAGGCACTCGACGACCGGAGACACCCAGCCGGCAGTAGTACCCGGCGGCACGAGCGCGTAGTAGCGGCGCCCGCGCGGGTCATGCACCACCGGACCGCCCGCCAGGTAGTCGGTGAGCCGCGCGCGCACAACGGCAGGCTCCTCACTGCCGGCCGCAGCATGCACGATGGCGTCAGGTAGACGCACCGCGTCGAAGCGCACGCCCAGGGGGATCAGCGCGAGCTTCGCCACACTGCTCCACTCCTGACGCACCACACTCGGCGTGGGATGAGCGGAAGCCAGCCACTTCACGACGGCGTAGCCAGGTGGCACTGCGGTGGGGGATGTGCGGGCCCCTCCTGGGGCCGTAGTCTTGGTCATGTCGACGCTCCCTCGCTGGTTTGAGCGTTGGCCACTCCCGGGGCCGTGTCAGCGGTCGCCGGGTCTTGCGTGGCGCTTGCTGTGGGCAGGGCCTTCCGCACCGCCTCGCGTCGGCAGCCGCAACTGCGGACCTGCCAGACGCGCGCGGCACCGCGGACGACTACTTCGCCCGACGCGTGCAGGGGCCTGTTCACGGCTCCGCAGTCGAAGCACGCCTCGCCGTGAAGACGGACGATGCTCACTCGACGGTCGACAACCGTGGGAGTGAGCGAGCGTGCCTCCTGCATCTCCGTGCCCATCTGTGTGCCTGCGCGTGCACAAATGGTGAGGGTGCGGAAACGTCAGAAGTACCCCAGCCAGGGGTACCTAGTGCTGTGACCGGAAAGGTTCGCCGGGTTAGGTGCGGACGAGCAGTTTGACTGGGCTGGGCAGTCTGAATGCCCGGGGGGAGATCGCGGCGTGACTATCACCCTGCATGACTTTGATGGTGAGCACTCGCTGACCCTCGATGCCGGCGACCTGGCCGCTGATGCGGCAGTGGTTGCCGCCGGACACGAGCCGAACGGGTACTTCTGGGAGAGCTTTGTGCAGTTCGCCTGGCCGGATCTTGCTGAGCGCCTCGACTTCGACAGCGAGGGCGGCATGTTCTGTGCGCTCGGGAGCTTGAGTGACCTCACGCAGCTCAAGACTGCCGTTGAGCTTGTGATCTCGAGCCCCAGCGCGGTTCGCGAGCTTGTTGCCCGTGCGGAGACGGCAGGCGTTGAGTTCGACGACTGATGCTGTGCCCAGCAGGTCTACCCGTTCAGGCCGCAAGCTGGAGAGATCTGCCGCCCCAACGGATGTGTTTCTCGCTACGGATACGTGCGCGTTCGCATCGTTGGGCGGCGAGGGCGTCCGGGTGGCGGGCGTTCTCGTTGCGCCAGCGCAGGTAGGCATACAGGGCGCGGGTCTGGACGGTGTGGGGGGTTCGAGTTGGCGAGAGTGAACTGCCGCAGGGGCCCGAAGTGGGCCTCGATCGGATTGGCCCAGGACGCATAGGTCGGGGTGAAACAGAGCTCGACCTTGTTCCGGTCGGCCCAGCGGCGGATTCGCCGGTTCAGATGCGCGGACAGGTTGTCGAGGATCACGTAGATCGGGGCGCCGTCCGGGCGGGCCGCGCGGATCGACCGCAGTGCCGCCCAGGTGTGGTCGATGCCCTTGCGGCGAGGGCAACTCCCGAAAGCCGGTCGTCGCCGACCGAGTAGCAGCAGTGGAAGTAGGTGATGCCGTGGGTGCGTCGGTAGGTCGCCGGCAGCCGGTCCGGATCCGACCGAGGAGCCCAGCACGCTCCTGCGATCGGACGGACGCCGAGCGGGCCGAACTCGTCCAGGGCGAAGGTCCGGTCCGGCCGCTCGGTGAGCGCGGACTCGATCTGGTCGAGCTTGGCGCCGAAGTCCGGGTCCGGGGACTCCTTCCAGGTCATGGTGCGTTGGAAGGAGATTCCGCGGCGGAGCAGTAAGCAGCGCAGGGGCTCCCGGCCGATCCTCACCGGACGGGCGATGTTGCGCCGCAGATGCTCGGCGAGCTTGCGGATTGACCAGCGGGTGAAGGGCTTGCCCAGCACGGTGGGCCGGGTGGTGGCCGCCTCGATGACGAAGTCCTCGTCCTCAATGCTCAGCAGGCGGGGACGGCCTCCCGCCCACCGAGGGTCCAGACAGGCCAGCCCCACCTCGTTGAACCGGTGGATCACGTCCCGAACGGTGTCCTCGTCGGCCTTGACCAGCTGCGCGATCACTGGGACCGGGCTGCCGCCCGACGAGGCCAGCAGCATCATCGCCCGCCGGAACCGCACCGAACTGGTGCTTCCCCGCCGGACGATCCGCTGCAGCTTCTGCCCCTCCTGCTCTGTAAGCCGGCGAACCCTAACCGGTGATGCCATACCCGCCCCCTTGCCGAATGCCGTCACTGGCACTCAGCACAACGAGCAACCCGGCAAAGGTTCGCGGTCACAGCACTAGGGAAGGGACAGATCACGTGGCGGAACACCACTCCGCGAACGCGGTCAGCGTTTCGGAGTCCGCTCGCCGCAGGCGCCGCAAGGTGGATGCGTCCTCTCGTACCCACCGGTGGTCTCGCGTGTGCTGAGGTGCGATCTTCCTGGCGACTTTCAGTGACTCGAACGCCCCATCCGGCATACCGGCCCAGAGCTGGGCCCGCGCCAGCTCGATGTAGAAGCCGGACCGGCGTTCGGCCGGCAGGCTAGCGGGGGGCTTCCACTCGTGCGTAACGGCCAGAGCATCACCGATGTGATCGCCACCAAGGCTGACCGCAACCGACACCTGGTGGATCCTCACGGAGTCGGGTCCGAACGCGGTGCCGTAGTACACACCCTCCTTGACAAGCTTGGCGAGGCGCTCAGCCTCACCGAGGTGCTCGACCGCGGCGTCCGAGTCCTGGGCGCGGCCAGCGATGACGGCGGCCCTCATGTGCAGCGCTCCGCGGACAGCTCGCTCTGCGGCCATCGACGGCGCCGGCGCGGCGTCGACGGCCTGCTGTAGAGCTCGCAGGCCGGCGGCGTGCGCGCGCGCAGCGAAGAAGGTCTCGGTACGGACGTAGGCGACCGACGCGGACAGCAACGGATCGCCGCCCTCCGGCGCAGCCCATCGCATGAGTTCCACAAGGCGGGCCGACAGGTCGTGCGCCCCCAACTTGTAGGCGGCTGCGTCGGCGGAGCGGTAGGCGCTGACCAGGAGTCGGGCCAGTGCAGCCCGGTCAGCCCCGTTCGCCCCCTGGTAAGCGCGGGCCAGCTCTGCGAGAAGACCGGGAAGGTCACGGACGATGCGCGTGTACTGGGCGCCGAGCCTCCAGCGTTCTGCCATGTCCACCACAGACCGCAGGTCGGCCATTGGGCGCACCGGACCGTCCTCAGGACAGTCATAGGCAGCGATTGCTGCCGATAGCGCCGGGAGGCCCTCTCTCGCCTGCGAATGAGCGGGGCCGCGGTCGTGTCGCAGGCGGGACGGATCAACGCCGAGCGCGTCGGCGATGGCCTGGAGTGTTTCGTCGGTGACACCGCGTTCCCCGCGCTCAAGCTTGCGGATCGTACCCAGGGACACGCAGGCAGCGGTAGCCAGCGCAGCCTGAGTCATCTTTGGGCGGACGACGCTTCGGTAGTAGGCGATCCGCCGGCCTACTCCCCCGTCGGTGTTGGCGGGCATAGTGTCTCCGTTCGGGCATCCGCACAAAACGGTACTCGCGTCGAACACCGCGCGTACTCGATGCATCAACTCGGACGGCTTACACAGCTGTTGTCACCCCACGATGCTGATCAAGTCCATGAGCCCACTGACGCGCCAGTCCGCGGCAGCAACCGTTTCAGGCGCGTCTGCCCAGAGGTTCCCCCACGGGCCGCGCCGCAGGTGCGCCGTCCGCAGCCCGGCCGCCTTCGCCGGGTGCACGTCGTTGGCCGGGTGGTCGCCTACGTACACAGTGCGGTCGGCTGGCGCCTCGGCGACCTCGAGGACCTTCTGAAAAAACTCCGGCTGAGGCTTGGCCACGCCCCACTCGCCTGACGTGACGATCAGGTCTGCGGGCAAGGCCAGCGCGCGAAGCAGGTCCCCGGCGCGGGCGGTCTGATTTCCTGCAACGACCACTCGGATGCCAGCCTCACGGAGGGCTCCCAGCGCCGGACGGACGTCGTCGTACAGGTCGGTCTCATCCAGGCGCTCGCCGCAGCCGGCCGCCTCCCGCGCACGATATTCAGCCGCGACGTCGATGTCGGGACGTAGAAGCCTGAGAGCCTCCGCATTGTCCTGGCCTCGGGCCACGACGGCACCGACAAGCGCGGACAGGGTGTGGCGAGGGACCTGGAGCCAGTCAGCCCAGGCAGCCCAGTAGCGGTCATCCCGGGTGAGCGTCTCGCCGACATCGAACACGATGGTCTCAATCACCCGGCGAGCTTATGGCCTCCCACGGATGCATTTGAAATCGAACACATGATTGGATTTGGCCATGAGTCCGATTCCCGACGACTTCGCACCAACGCAAGAGGCATGCCACGACACCTACCGGGAGCTGGCCGTACGGCCGCGCACCGCCCTCCGCCGACGGCTCACCCATCGGTCGTCGGAAGCGCTGTTCCACCCGTACGTGCAGGGCCAGCGGTCGGCGGGCTGGGCAGCCCTTCATGGTGCCCGGCATGTCCGAACTTCCTCCTGACCCGTCGCGGCTCCGGGCGATCCTGGTGCACCTCGAGCGGCAGATCGCGGAGACCGACGCGGTCGGCATCTACCTGCGGCTCCAGCGGGACGCCGTCCGAAGAGCCCTTGCCCGGGCCGAGCGTCCGCCTCAGCAGTCCCGGCTGCGGCGCAAGCCAGAGGGGGGTGGCCCACTGCCGGACTCGGCCCTGCCCGCCTACGTCATAGAGCAGAAGCGGACTCCGCACGGACCTGAGCCGGCCGTCGTCCACCTGGCTGACTGTTCGATGATCCAGGGCGCGGCCCACCGGATCCGGGCCGACGAGGCGCGGGCCGCGCTCACCGACCCGGCCATCACTGCGTGTGATTTCTGCCGGCCGGACACCGAGCTGGGCATGGACCTGGCATGAGCATCAGGTGCCGAACTGCCCGCGCGGTGGGCCGGCCGTACATTCGGACGCATGACCGCGGTGCCCAGACGCATCGCCCCTCAACGGACCGGGCTGCCGCCGCTCTGCTGCTCGGCTGCTCCCCGAATCAGGTCGGCTACTGCGCGCGCTGCCTGGGGCTGACCTGCCGCTACGGGCCCAACGCCCCCCGCTGTGCCGGGCCTGCCGCGCAGCCGACGCCGCCAAGGGCTCTCGGGCTGATCGTTGCCGGTCAGCCCAAGGCTGGCACCTGTCCGAACGCGGCGACGTCCTTCCTCGCGGAGACGTACGAACCGGGCGGGATGCCTCCAGACCCCACGCTCATGAGGTGATGACCCGTACGCCTTCCCACTCATGTCCGGGCCCTGACAGAGTCAGCCGCTCGGCCACAAGGTGCGCCGCCGGGACACCACGGAAGCGGTGATCGGCGCGGTCACCGGGACCGTGCGCCGCGGGACAATACTCAGGCGGGCACGCCGGAGCGGGCCGCGAGGCCTCGCAGCTCCGGCGTGGTGCGGCCCGAGACGAGGAGACCGCTCAGCATGGCCTTCACAGCGGGGCGCGCGTGGGTCTCTTCGAGAGCCAGGCGTTCGGCTTCCAGAAGCGCGCCGATGCACTCGTCCCGGCGTTCCCAGCGTGCGTAGGCGGTCGCCCGGTCCATGAAATAGAGGGCCTGGCGCTCGACGGTGGGCAGGAGCTTCGGGTCGAGGGCGTCGGCCGCGGCGATGGCGGCTGACGGATCTCCGGCCTTGTACTCGGCGCTGATGAGATGCAGTGGGACCGTGGCGGGATTGAAGCCGCCCGCGGTGCCCCGCAGGTGTGCCGAGAGTCCTGGCGATGGCGGCGGCTCCGGCGGTGAGCTGCCGCATGCCCTGCTGGTCGCCCTGGTAGGCGACGGTGTAGGCGGTGCACTGGATGAGCAGCCCTCGCTGCGCAGCACCGGCGGCTCCGGCCTCGCCGAGGGCGGGGTCGTCTGCGGCGTTGAGGGCGAGGGCGAGGGCCTGGTCGCGCCATCCGGCCTGGCCGGCGAGGACAGCCTGCTGGCGGGCGGTCCGGAACTTCCACACGTCCCGTTCAGGACCCTGCGGTCGTCCAGCCGCTTCCGGCCCCGCAACGACTCGGGCAGCAACGGCCGGACGAACTCCCACTCGGCATCCGACAGTTCATGACGACGTATCACGACACCATGATCCACCAGGCAAGATCACTTGAAGACACCACCTAGTTGGCCTTACGGCGCATTCGACGGAGGTGCAGAGCGCTGCTGGGATCCCCAGATGCAGCCCTGCATCATCGCCGTGGTGACCTTGCCCTTGAAGCCTGCTGCCGGCGTCAGCCGGTCCTGGCACCAGAGATAGACGTCGTCCGCCATGCCGGATCCCGGGTTCTCCCCTTGCTTGGCGAGAGCGGCGGCGAAGTCGTAGCCGCGCTTGTATTGGGCGTCCGCAATCGAGCCGGGCTCGTATGGATTCCCGTAGATGATGGGACGCGACGGGTCGGAGGCGCCACCTCGAGGCATGAACATGGCGATCAGCAGCACAGCAGGCAGGCCAACCAAGACCGAGGCGAACAGCCAGCCCATCTTCTGGGACGTCTTCTTGCCGACCGCATAGGACAGCATCGCCAGCGGGATGGCCAGAAAGAACGCCAGGAACGGGATGATCACTGCACCACCAGCCACAGGTCAGGCCCCCCTCTTCGCGGCTCAGCGGCGCCATGGTACGCCCCGTGATCGGACACGGAGGCGCGGGGTGTGTGGTGCTCGGCGACGCGTGGCTGCCGAACACCACCGGCCGGGTGTTGCGCTCACTGGCCAACGAAAGCGCTCAGTCACACGTACGGGCAACTGCAAGCCCATGCAGTCGACAGCGGTTCGGCCCGGAGCCCCCATCCACGGTTGCGGGCCGGACCACTCGTGTACGACGGCCCAGCAATGCTTCTGGGCGGGACCGGGCGCCTCGGGGACGCCCGGCCTCAGGACCCGCTGACTCTTAGTCGATCTTCACGAGGTGGACCTGGTCGTTGAAGGATCCATACCGCCCCGCCGAAATGCCCTCGGTTGGGAGGATGGTGCACAGGACGGACCGATAGAAGGTGGCCGTGTAGTTGGTGGCGTTGTAGAAGCCGTAGCCCCAGGCGTCATCAGCGGCGGAGTAGCATCGGTTGGTGTAAGGGGGCGCGATCTGCCAGCGCTTGCCGGTGAAGTCCTTGTTCTCGTAGATGCAGACGTGGCCGATGTCGCAGACCGGCGCGACGCGGAAGGACTTGGCACGGTCGCTGATCTTGGGCGCGCTGTTCTTATAGCGCAGGAGGGCGTAGGGCTGGCCCTGGCAGGAGTCGTTGTCGAAGGCTTCGAGCTGGCTGACTTCGCTTCGGTTGTTCACGATGGCCGCTGGCCGGGACGATGTGCCGTCCGGCCACCCGACGTTGGCCTTGTAGCACTGGTGTGGACTGAGGACGACCTCCTTCTTGATGCCCTGGTAGTCAGGCTCGGAATAGAAGCAGTACTTCCCCTCAGAGCAGCCGTGCACGTCGGCATCGGCGGCCTGGGCGGGAACGGCGTACAGGGCTGCGGCAGACAGGCTGAGCGCGGTAGCGAAGCGCGCAATGTTCTTGATCACAGCTCCGATAATCGAGACACCGGACTGATCTGAGGCCAAGTCGCCGGACTGTCACCCAAACGGATCATCACCTTCCGGCCACCCTCCCGAATAGCGCGCCCGCGGAATACTGCCTCTTCACCAGTTGGACGGCGATGCCCAGGCCGATGAGTACCGGGTGCGGGTACGCGCCCCCGAGCACGTACGGCCGGTCGACGGTGTTTCCTACGACGTGGTGCCCACCGAGCGGCTGCCGCCGCCGTCGCCGGTGCGCAAGGCGCTGGCACCGCGCAGGCCCGCCGGGGGGGGCCGAAACTAGGCCCCCGCGGGCCCGGCGGCGCCCTCGCCCTCTGAGCGTCACGTCGTACCCCCCTCGCGGTGCGCGACCGTTTAATCCCAAACACGCCCATACGCGTTGCAGGCTGGATAGAGTCCCCCCGTATTCGCTCGACTTCAAGGGGGGTCCCTTTTGCGCGCTCGTCTTGCCGCCTCGGCCATGGCCATCGCCGTCGCAGGCGTCTTCTTCAGCGCACCCGCCGCGTCCGCGGCGACGCTGCCGTCCACCAACACCGCCCACCACTGCGTCCACCACACCACCGGGGTATGCGGCTGGACACACAGCAAGAAGCCCAGCAACAAGTACGAGACCGCGAAGTGCAAGGACGCCTCGCTCTCGTACTCACGCCACTCCCAGGGCACCTGCTCCCACCACCACGGCGTCCGCTACTGGTTCAAGTAACCCCCCACCGCCACCGCGGGGGCGCCCCCCCCGGGGGGGGGGGGCGGGCCCCCCCGCCCCCACACCCCCCCCCCCCCCCCCCACAGGCCCCCCCACACGCGCCACCAAACCCCGCCGGGA
>NZ_JBHXVE010000051.1:0-14866 GCF_042672505.1 Streptomyces sp. NPDC127190 | reverse complement strand
ACCGGCCCCCCCCCCCCCGGGGCCCGTTACTGGTTCACTAACCCCCCCCCCCCCCCCGGGGGGCCCCCCCGGGCTCCGGCCGGGGGCGCCCCCGCCGGCGTGCAGCCCCGCCGCGGGACGCCAGACGGCCCACCTCGCCGGGCAACGAGACCCGAATGGCCGTGGTGGGCCCGCCCACGACCCTCCGCCCGCTTATGGCCTTCGCGCCCGGTGAAGCCCACGCGCGAGCCCGCCGTGTCTGCGGCTGCAAGATCGCGGCCGCCCAGTGAGCGAACCAGACCCTGGATGTGGAGGCCGCGGAGCTTCCCCGGTTCCTGGTCGTGGCCGGCCGTCCCGGTCTCGTTCACCGTCATCGGGTGCGAGGCGCCGAAGGGCCCCGCGCTCTTGGCATGCCGCCCATCTCCGTTATCTCGCGGTCCGCCGCCAATGGCCCCACCCACCGAGGGGTGTACAGCGTCACATGATGGCTGGTCACTTCCGCGGCCAGAGGGGTAGGTTCTGGTCCGGCCGCTCATCACCGGCCGTAGATCACAGGCCAAACCACACGAAGAGGTGGAAGTGACCGCGCCGCCGGTGTGCTCCGCGGTCTGCAGAACGGGGAGTCCATGACCAGTCAACACCGCGCGTTCACTGCTGCGGGCATGCTTGCCGCCAGTGCCGCACTCGCCCTCGGCGCGAGCCCGGCCGGCGCCACGAGCTCGTCCCTTCCCTACGGGCCCGGCCCCCAGGACCACTACACCGTGCAGAAGCAGCCGGCACCAGGCACCTGCCACTACCGGCACGACCACGCCCAGCCGCTGCCCGACAGCCACTGCACCCCCGGTGCACTCAACCCGAAGGTCACCCCCCAGACCCTCAAGGCCACCATCTGCAACCCGCACGGGTACACCTCGAAAATCCGTCCCCCGGCCTCGGTGACGGGCCGTGAGAAGCTCGCGAACGCCGCCTCGTACGGCTACAAGACCGATAAGGCGAGCCTGCACGACGCCGAGTACGACCACCTGGTCGCACTGCAACTGGGCGGCGACCCGAACGACCCGCGCAACCTCTGGGTAGAACCGCCGAGCCCCGGACACAGCCCGGGCGCCGGCCCGAACAACGACAAGGACAAAGTCGAAACCCGCCTGCACACAGCCATCTGCAACGGACGAGTCACCCTCACAGCAGCCCAGCAAGCCATTACCTCAGACTGGGTGACCGCCGAACAACGACTCGGCCTGAAGTAACAGCCACACCGTCGGCGGCCGCCACCCACCCCGCGCTGCCCAGTGTGGGTGGTGGCAGTCATGCCGGGCGACCACCAACACCGTGCGGCCATCCCTGGCGCGCCGGCCAGGGCAGCCAATCAGGTGTCTGTGGTGTTGTTGGGCGCGCGTGGGGCGGGCGACGGTGTGAGCGTCCGCGGTCAGGGCCCCCGCCCGCAGCGCGGTGGAGGGACCCGCGACCAGGTGCTCGTGCGGGATGTGTCGGGCTATCCTTCGGGTCCCTCCCCCGGCCACCGCGGCGTGCGCCAGGAACGGCGGGCGAGAGAGGTTGCCAGATCCTGGGGTGGTCCGGGTCAGGCCGGGGCAGTCGCAACTGCCCGTCGACCGGTCAGGGTGAAAAGACGACGCCGTACTGCCTGGCGAAGCGGTTGGCCTCCGCTGTGGAACCGCACATCGAGCGCAGGTAGAAGGCATAGGCCACCGACTTGACCTGCTCCTCGTCCAGGCACAGCGACCACCGATTGCCGGCCCGGTCAAAGCACGCGGTCCGCACCCGCTCCGCCAACCCAGCCGCCGGCGGCACCCGCAGCCGCGCTCCGCTGCTCAGATAGACGCGCAAGGCGTCCATCTCCGCCGGCCGCAGCTCGACCAAACGCTCCCCCTCTGCCGGGCACTGCCGCACCGGGACGGGGCTGGCGTCGGTGTACGTCAGAACGTCATGGCCGTACGAGGTGAGCCGCGCCGCCCACAAGATGGGCCGGCCCGCATGGGCGGACAACTCCGCCCGCACCAACCTGTCCGCCAGCCCCTGCCCGGCCGCCGCCTCCACCGCCTGCTGCTGGGGACGCAGCTGACCGGACAGCACCCACCCCCACTCCGCTTTCACCTCGGCGTCGCGCAGAACCCGCAGAGCCTCCAGCCAGCCCTTCCTCCCCCGCACGCCCACACCACCCCTCGACGCAGCCCGACACCGGTGGAAGAACGTTAGGAGCCGGGCTGCGGCCAACGCGCCCGAACAGCCGAAAGATCACCAGCACGTGCGAGAAGATCACCGAGGGCCGCACCTGGTGCGGCCGGGGCGGGCGGCCGGGCACTCCAGGACATCCAGAGCGCGGGCCGAACCCACGGCCGGTGCAGGCGGCCGGAACGCCGGGACAGCCGCTGAGCACACCCGCGAGCAGCCTGCCCCAGTATCCGGGAACGAGTCGCAGCAACCACGCCCGGACGGGCCCGTTTCCGTCAGCGCCGACGGAGTTCCTGCTCCCTCGGGCCGCTCATCAGTGTGCGGTGGGCCGATTCACCAGATCGCAGGGGTCCGTGTTCGCTCCGCACAGCACCACGCAGACCTTCTCGCCGTTGCCGGGCCGGTAGCTCCGGCTCACAGCGCCGGGCCGGGCCGTCAGGTCCCGGTCGGGGACGTGGCGGTCCGGTGACGTGAGCGCGGCCAGAGCGGTGGCGGCACCGTGCTCGACGGCTACCTTGCGGTGGTCCCACAGTGCCTGTCGGGCGCGGATGATCTCGGTGTCCGGCACGAGGACGGAGTGCACTCGGTCCTGCCGGGCGGCGTGCAGGGCCATCTCCGAGGTGCGGCGCGCGCCGAGGGAGTCCGCGGCGATCGAGTCCACGGTGACGTCGATGAGGGCGCCAGCCTGGAGGGCGGCGTTGAGGGCGCGGCAGTTCTCCGGTTCGACTGCGACGGTGCGGATGCCGTGGTGCTGGGCGGCGGTGGTGACGCCGGTGAACAGGCCGCCGCCGCCGACCGCGACCACCACGGTGTCCAGGTCGGGGATGTGCTGGCGGATCACCCTCGGCAGCGCGAGCTTCGTCAACCACCGCGACCCCAAGGCCGCCCAGACCGCCACCCGGCTCGCGCTGGCCGCGCTTGACCCAGAGGAGTTCCCGGTACTCACCGGACAGCTCGGCGCCGTCCTGCCCGCCGTCGTCGGCCACGAGGTCTACTACGGCGCCCTTCGCCAACTCATCCACGCCGCCGCGGAACCCGGGCAGGCGGCCGAGGAGACGTAGGCAGGCCAGATCACCGAGAGCCGCCCGACACGGGCGCGGGGTGCCATTCAGGCACGGCTCACCCACCCGCGGTGCCCCAACGTTGTACGCCGAGGTCGTCTTCTCCGACAGCCTCTGCCAGCTGCTGCCGTTCATGGAGCGCTTGAGCCAGGCCCGGCAGGCCGACCTCAGGCTGGACGGCAGCGGCGGCCTGGGCGGCCTCCTCCTCGTCCGCCGCTTCTTCGGACCTGAGATCCTTCCGATATGGCGGTGGAAGCCCGGCTCGAACGTCGCCGGTGGCGACCGCGTCAGCGAGGTCCGCCTCAGTCAGCAGTACCTCACCGTCGCCCTGCGCACCGACGACCACGGCGAGGGCGACCTTGGGTTCGACGTGCTGGTCTCCTGCCCGGTCGACCCCGAATGCAGCGGCCGCGCCTGGGCGCCGACCTACAGCGTCATCTGCCTGCCCCGCGCGCTCAGCGGCGAGCTGGACCACCGAGACGACAGCGTGTGCGACGTCCACGGCGGCTTCGACGACACTCCCCGGGAGACCGACGACCACGCTCTGCATGAAGCCGACCGGAGCGTGCGATGAAGGCCAGCCGTATGGACATCATCCTCGTCCGGGTCGCCGCGTACACGGTCGCGTTCACCGTCATCGGCTCGTTTGCCACCGTCGTCGGCGTGCTGGCCTCCAGGCCCGTCACCGGAGATGCGGCCCCGATCGTCTGGGCCCTGGTCGGTATCGCAACGGCCGTCCTCCTCGGAGTCGGTATCGACCACCTGACCACCCGGATCCTGCATCGCGTCCCCATAAACGCCGCATCCACACAACCCCGCGACGAAGGGACGTCATAAGCCGCCCCGACACCCCGCACCCGCATCCCCTGACCCCGGCCGATCTCCTGGAGGAAGATGAGCGGGCGTACGGCTGACCAGACTGCCACCTGCCCATCCAGGGCGGGCGCGCTGGCCTGGCCGCACACCGCAGCACCGTCCACCACGGCCGTGACGACCCCCGGCGCCGCATCACCATCCAGCTCGACCTCTGAGCCGCCCCCCTCACAGCGTGACGGACGCTCCGTGCCGCCCGGCGCTTCCGCACCACGGAGGCCCGGGCGGGCGCGGTGGCCCCTCAAGCACTGGCACGGAGAGGAGATGGGCGTCATGGCGCGCACCGAGTTCTACGAAGTCGACGTCCCGATACACGACACCACCAACCCGGCCGCAAGGGTTTTGTGACTGAGCGTTTCACTTGGCCAGTGAGCGGTTGACTTGGCCAGCCGAGCGTTCGCCATCTGCATCGATGCCTGATCATTGTGTGGGACGGCGGCCGTGAGACACAGCGATCGTGCCGCTGATCTGGTTGCATAGGGCCTCATGAGCGGCATAGCCACACCCGTCATCGCTGTCCTCGGCACCCTGCTGGGTTCGACGGTGACGCACGTCTTCCAGCAGCGGTCCGCGCAGCGCACCGAGCAAAACTCGCGTCAGGAACGGCTGCGCCAGGAGCGGTTGGACGCTTACGGCACCTACTCCGGCCTGTTGGTCAACTTCCGCCGGGCCATTCTGCACCACTGGTTCTGCGTGCACGAGGGCAATGACGCCGACGACGAAGTCGCCCTGCGCAGACTCTCGTTCGAGCTGCGCTCCAGCACCGAACACGCCCTGTACCGCCTCCAACTGATCACTGACGATCCCGAGCTGGCCACCGCCGCGGCCGACGCCTTCACGGCGATCGGCAAGATCGATCGCGCAGCGAACCGCGCCGACGTGGTCGCCTGTCGGGATGCGACCCAGGAGCTGATCAACACCTTCGTCGCGACGGCACGCCGGCACGTCTAACGAGCTCGTGCACGGTAGGCGGGGAGGCGTCGAGCTCCTGATCGTCGATCATGGTCGTGTGGTGGGGAACGCGTCTCGTGCAGCGATCATCAGCGACCGGAGGATCACTGGCCTGTCGGCCGGCGTGATCGCTGAACTCGTGGCCAAGCTGGGCCCGTTGTGGCATGAACGGCATCAGGCCAGGCTTGCGTCCAGGCAGCGGAAGCGGGCCGTAGGCGCCGGCGCGAAGCACCGGCTGGTCTTCGTCGACCGGCTCCTGGCCACCCTCGTGCACCTCCGTCACGGGGCCACACACGACGTGCTCGCCTGCTGGTTTGGCGTGGACCGCTCCACCATCACCCGCCCCGTCGGTGAGGTGCGGCCCCTGCTCGCCGAGCGAGGCTGCACCGTCAGTCCCGGCGTGCGGTTGCGGACGCTGGCCGAGGTCGTCGACCACCTCGGCTCCGACGGTAGGACCGGGATCGTCGACGGCACCGAGATCCGGGTCCGGCGGCCGGCCGCCAGGCGCAAGGACCGGGACAAGTTCATCTCCGGCAAGAGCAAGCAGAACGCCGTCAAGACCACGGTGCTCACGGACGGGGACGGCCGGGTGCTGTTCTGCAGCCCGACCAAGCCCGGAAGCTGCGCGGACATTACCCACGCTCGCCAGTTAGGGCTGGTCAAGCTCCTGGCCGACGGGGCCGCCGTGGAAATTCTCGCCGATGCCGGCTACCAGGGCCTGGGCGCGCAGACCAGCGGTCAGGTGGTGACACCGCCGCACCGCAAGTTCAAGAAGAACGCTCCGGACTGGTACGAGGAGATGTATGAGCGACAGCGGAAGGCACATTCCTCACGACGCATCCGCGTCGAGCACGGCATCGCTCACCTGAAGAACTGGCGAGCTCTGACCCGCCGCCTCGGCCGCCGCGAGCACATGAGCGACACCGTCCAGGCCGTCGCCGGCCTGCTGTCCCACCAGCAAACCGCGGACCTGACGTCGGCGCGGCAGATGTGAACACCGAGCCCCGCCGCCATCCTCGACGTCTCCCCGCCTACCGTGCACGAGCTCGTTAGTGCCGGGACAAACTCGCCCTGACCTTGGAGATCGTCAAGCACACCGATGGCATCGCGGGGTTCGTGGTGCTGCCCAGGCGCTGGGTGGCCGGGCGCACGTTCGCGTGGCTGATGAACTCCCGCGTCTGGCCCGGAACTACGAAGCCCTGCTCGCCACCGGCGAGGCGATGAGCCGGTGGCCGACGGTCACGCAGATGAGCCGGCGTCCGGGACGGCCAGTGTGCGCCGGCCGGCACTCACCGCCCCCGACGCCTCCAGGAGGAGCCCCCCGCGCTCCGCAGGCGCCGGGCATTCGACCGCAGTCCCTCGACTTTCGCGGCGTCGCATCAAGGCCCAGATCCACCGCGATCTCCTTGGCCCGAAGCGGTCCGTGGCCCGTAGATCGCTGCTGGTCCAGCACACCCAGAATGCACTGATAGTCCGGCGCCACAACCATCACAGGCAGCCCTTGCCACCAAGGCGGCACCGTCGACCCTTGCGCCGGCGCGAGCGACAGCACCGCTTTCTCCTCGGCCTCCGACCCGGCGCTGGTCTCGGCAGCCGAGGCTGCCAGGGCCTCGACCAGCTCTTCCCGCGCGATCACCCGCCGGTCCAGTTCGATCTCGGCGGCCTCCAACACCTCAGCCCACCGGGTGACTTCCTCCCGTAGCCCTTCCACCCGCACACCGACCGCTGTCTCCCGCTCCTCCAGCATTCCCAGCACTGACGCCATCGCGCGCCCCTCGCTCACTGTGCAGAAACAAGACGCCGCATGCTTCTCTCATTCCGAGCTACACCATGCCTGACCAGCAAAATCAACGGATCAGTTCTGTTGAGATACAGCTTCTCAGGCCAGAGCCACCCTGTATCAAGGGTTGATGAGCGTCATGTCCTGGGCCATGGCTCCAACATTGGTGCGGCATGGTGGGATGGTTTCGCCAGCGGTAGTGAGCGTAGGGCGACGGCGTACGCCGGAGCGTCCTGCGTGGATTTTCAGGTGACGGCGTACATGTATCACGCCTCTTTTCGAAACTCCAGCGACCAGTCTCTTGCGCATTCGATCATAAAGAGTTGCGAAGTGACCTTCTGGGATACGGGGAGGGTGTCGTCGTCCCGGTTTTCGCACGATGGTGCGGTCGTTTCCCGCTTTACGTCTCACTCTGTTGGCCGAGCGCGGCAAGGGCGCGCTAGGGTCGCGTCGGAGAGGTCCCGGGCCAAGGCTGGCTACCGACAGGCCGGGACCCCTCCGCATTTTGAACCGTCGTCAATTCCACAGAGGGAAACCGATGACCGATCGCAATGTTGTGTCCGGCACCGTGGTGTCTGGAGCACGCGTGGAAGGTAGCAGCGGCAGCGGATATTACGCACGCCTGCGTGCCTTCGCTGTCACGCTCAGCCTGGGCCCCATTGTCGTACTGGCCCTGGCCTGCGTTCTTCAGGGCTCCGGCTGGCCAGCCGCAGGGTGTGTGGCGTTCGCGGCGGTCGCAGCTGCCGCAGCCGGCAGGTCCCGGCTCGAATACTTCTGGGCGCGCCTGGACTGAACCAGTGCCGTGGGCCCCGAGCATGGCCCCGGCGCCCACCGCGCGCCGGAAGCCAAAGTGAGCGGGCCGGCCAGGAAGGGAAAAGTGGTGGCAGATAGTTCGACGCAGCCGGACAGGTGCGCGATGTGCTCCGGTCCGTTGGTACAGAAGGTGGGCGCCGGGCGGCGGCGCCGGTACTGCGGCATCGCCTGCCGCCGACGTGCGCAGAGGCAGCGGCGGGCCAGCCAGACGAAATTCGTTGAGCAACAGGGCCCGTTGGGCAGTGCAGTTGCTGCGGAGGTCCATCGCCTGGCGGGTCAGCTGGTGGACAGCGAGATGCGTCAGGAGGAGTTGGGAACGCTGCTGGAGCGCGCTGAGGCGATCCGCCGGGAGCTGGATATCTACACCGCTGCTGCGGTTCAGGACGCCCGGCACCGGGGTGAGAAATGGGAGGCTGTGGCCCGCGCCGCGCATGTAGCGCCGGAGACGGCCCGGGCACGGTGGGGACCGGAGCGAGTCGCCCGGATGATGGTGCTGCACGCCAACGACAAGCAGGCTGCTCCCACCCGGTGGCGCGCTGCGCGGTCCGTGCCCACCGGGGAGGGATGGGAGAACGCGGGCGGTGACCGGCGGGAGACGGCCGGCCCGGTGGGCATGCTCGCTTCGGCACTGACCCAGTTGCAGATCGCGAGCGGCAAGACGATCCGCGAGGTGGCGGATCTGGCCATGCTGTCGCCGTCGTTCATCTCGCGGGTCCTGTCCGGGGACCGGCTTCCGACTTGGGACCTGGTGTGTGCGCTGAGCAAGATTTTCGGCTCCGACCCGGCGGAGCTGCGGGTGCTGTTCGAAGCGGCCCACGGGATGACGGTGCCGCAGCGGCAGCCTGCCCCTGCTGCCATTGAGCAGTTGCATGCGGCGGTGCGGGGGCTGTATCGGGCGGCGAAGTCGCCGAGCCCTGAACGGATTGAAATGCTGAGCGGCAGGGCGGTGAGCGCCAAGGAGGCTCGGCTCGTCCTGTCGGGCCGCGACGTGCCCGACTGGGGGGTGCTGTCTGCTCTGGTGTGCACGCTGGGGGGGCGGCCCTCGGAAGTGAAACCGCTGTGGGAGGCGGTGCACTACGCGTTCTTGATGGTCGACGACCCCGGCCTCCCCGACGGCATCGCGCACATCGCATCGCCTGAGGCGGAGCAGTGACTGCGTCCCGGAGCGCACCCCTTAGCAGCGGGGCCGACTGTGTCCCCACCGGCGTAAGGCGAACTGCGGATCTGCGTTACGACGGCCTGCGGGTGGAGCGGTCTGCGGTGGCTGCTTTCGCGGCTTTCCGTGAACGCCTTTACGAGCCCTACTTGCAGTACTCGGCGTTGCGGATCGGCCAGTACGGAGCGGCGGAGAGAGCTGTAGCCGCGGCGTTCACCGAGCTCGCGGTGTCATGGACCGTGGTCTTGGGCAGCTCCGGGCCGGCCGCTGTCGCCTGGGACATCCTCCATGATCATATCGATCAGGCGCTCGGCGGGCATCTTCGGCCTTACCCGTTCGGCCGGCCTGTGCGCTCTCTTCATCTGGAGGTCCAGGTGCTGCACCGCCGGCTGCTGCTCAGTTCGGAACGGATCGCGGAGGTGCTGGGCATACCGGTGGAGGATGTGTGCGGGCTGCTGCTTCCGTCGGGGCCCCGAGGGGGTGACAAACGGCCATTTCACAGCACGCCGGTGTGATGCACCTCATACACTGTGCTGTCACGGCGTCAGGTGACGTCTCGTGACGAGGCCGGAGGGGGCACGGGTGAATTTGCCGTATGGAGTGGACGTATCGGTTCCGAGTGTGGCCCGCATGTACGACAGCCTCCTTGGCGGCAAGGACAACTACCCCGCGGACCGTGCCGCCTGCGAGGAGCTGCTCACACAGGTGCCCAGCATGCGGGAACTGGCGCTGAACAACCGGCAGTTCCTGCGCCGGGTGGTGCACACCCTGGCGGCGGACTTCGGGATCCGGCAATTCATCGACCACGGCTCAGGGCTGCCCACGCAGGACAACGTGCACGAGGTCGCGCAGCGCGTCGCCCCGGCGTCCCGGGTGGTGTACGTCGACAACGACCCCATCGTCCGTGCCATGGGCAGTGCCTTGCTGGAGACCAACGAACGCACCGCAGTACTCCAGGCCGACATGCGGGACACAGACGCCATCTTCGCCAGCGAGCCCGTACGCCGCCTCATCAACTGGAGCGAGCCGGTGGCCGCGTTGTTCGTCTCCGTACTGCATTGCATCCCGGACGACAGCGGGCCCGGCGAGCTGATCGCACGCGTAGCCGACAGACTGCCGCCCGGCAGCATGATGGTCGTGTGCCAACTCGTCAGCGACAGCCAGGCAGTCCGTGATTTCGTCACAGAGTTCATGGACGCGCAGACCCAGGGCCACTGGGGCCGCGTACGCGAGAAGGCCGACGTCCAGGCGTTCTGCACGCCGCTGGATCTCATCAAGCCGGGGCTGACAGAGGTTTCGGCCTGGCGGCCGCAGAACGACGACGTCCCCCAGCAACTGACGTGGGAGTGGGAGGAATACGGAGGCGTGGGCTTCGTGAGGCACTGAGCCGTCGCTGCTTCCTGAAGAGAGGCGGTTGCGGCCAATTACCGCCAGGTGTCGAGTGCCTCCTGCAGCAGTGACGGGGTCTGGTCTGCGGGAGTTGCAACGCCGCACAGATGGTTCAGCACAGCCTGGTACCGCTCGGACTCCGACGGCTTCTCACGGTAGACAGCGCCCTCGTACTGCTCCAGGTACACCATGTCCGGCAGGTAGTCAGGAGCGAAGAACCGAAGGTGCACGATCGGGTGCCCGATCGCGCCGGCGGCTCCCACGGACAAAGGGGCGATGTGCAGGCGCAGACGGTAGCGCAGTTCCTCCAGCAGCGTGAGCAAGTGGGTGATCTGCCGATACATGACGCCGGGGGTTCCGACCTGGCGGCGGAAGACCTCGGAGTCCATCACAGCGATCAGGCTCGGCGGGTCGGTTTCGCGGCGCAGCATCTCGATGCGAGCACGTCGCATGCGGACCCGTTCCTCGATCTCCTTGGCCGGCATGGTGGGATGGGTGGCCCGGATGACGATCTCGGCGTACTCCTCGGTCTGCAGCCAGCCCGGCACCAACTGCGGCTCGTAGGAGATGATCCGCTGTGCCGCCGGCTCCATCGCGAGCAGCGGGCGCAAGCTGCTCGGTGCGGCATGGGCGAAAGGCTGCCACGCTTCGGGATTGGCCGCCTCGTTCACCAGGACCGCGATCCGCTGGCGCTCCGCCGGGTCGCGCACACCATACTCATCCAGCAGGCGCACGACCTCTGCGGGCTTCAGCGATGCGAGTCCCGTCTCCATGCGGCTGATCGTGGATTCGGAGGCACCGATGCATCGAGCCGCCTGGCGGGTCCCCACACACGCGTGGTCGCGGCAGCGCCTGAGGTGGCCCGCAAGCGCTTTGCGGTGCGCGGCCGAGCCCCACTCCGGGCGGTGCGGGAAGCCGAGAATGGAAGGCGCCTTCTGTTCGGCTGCCATACCGGGTGCTCCTATCGACTGTTCAGAGAGCCCGAGTATGGCAGCCGACTATCAAGCATGTCAGGAAGTGGCCATAAATCTACGCTCTGTCACGCGAGAGCGAAGTCGAACTCCCCGTCCCTGACTCCCGCGAAGAAGGCTGCAACCTCCTCCCCCGTATACACAAGGGCCGGCCCGTCCGGGAATCGGGAGTTCCGCACGGCCACACCGCCATCAGGCAGGCGAGCGACTTCCACACAGTTCCCGTTGCCCCCGCTGTGGCGGCTCTTGCGCCACGCGACCCGCTCAATCATGCCTGCACTGACGCCGTTTTCTACCCGCTGCATTCCTATTCGCGCCTCTCCGAGTCCCGCCCGGCCAGCACCGCCCCGAAGGAAGCCATGACCGACCAGGTGTGCGAATTCCTTAGTCCTGCAATTGCAGAACCACACTTGCAGGAACGATGAACAGGCCGGAATAGTGACGGTCAAGACGGCACGCCAGGCTCGAGAGGGCAAACAAACTCCGAGGGACGGACGATGACGCCACCTCACAACCGCGACAATCAGCCACTCTTCCCAGCCGAGACTGCCAACAGCCCGGAGCGGCAGCTCTTCCGCGGCGCGCCGGCCGTGTGGACCCCCAACCTTGCCGTGCGCACAGGCCTGGGAAGCACCCCATTTGCCGCGAGACAGATCCCGCCCACGACCAAGTGCTGCTACGTAGCACGACAGTTCACCCGCCAGACACTGCGCCGCTGGGGCCTGAACAGCATCTGCGACGACACCGTGCAGGTCGCTTCCGAACTCGTCGCGAACGCAGTCCGCCACGGTCAGACACGCGCCATCGCATCAGGCACCCCGCCGACTGCCGTATGGCTTGCCCTCACCCTGCGCCCGCGCACCCTGCTGTGTGTGGTCCGCGACCCAAGCCAGCGCCGGCCGCGCCTCACCTGCCCGCCACCCCTGGCTGAACAGCACCGCGGACTTCCCATCGTCAACGCCCTGAGCACGACCTGGGGCTGGACCGACGACCAACAAACCGACGGGAAGTCCGTATGGGCCCGTCTATCACTCCCGGAAGACTGAAAACCACTCTGCCCACACCCGGTCACTGCCTGCTCCAACTCTGACCTGCGGGACGGCCGCCCCCTCGGCAGAAGACAGATCCAGGGCGACCTAGGCGGTGTCTTCAAATGATCTTGCCTGGTGGATCATGGTGTCGTGATACGTCGTCATGAACTGTCGGATGCCGAGTGGGAGTTCGTCCGGCCGTTGCTGCCCGAGTCGTTGCGGGGCCGGAAGCGGCTGGACGACCGCAGGGTCCTGAACGGGATCGTGTGGAAGTTCCGGACCGGGACGGCCTGGCGGGACGTGCCCGAGCGCTATGGTCCGTGGGCCACGCTGCATACCCGTTTCCGCAGGTGGGCGGCGGACGGCACCTTCGACCGGATGCTGCGAGCCGCCCAGGCGAGAGCGGACGCGGCGGGCGACATCGAGTGGCTGGTGTCGGTCGACTCGACCGTCGTCCGGGCTCACCAGCATGCGGCCGGGGCCCGAAAAAGGGGCTCCGCGACCCGGCCCTCGGCCGGTCCCGAGGTGGTCTGACCAGCAAGATTCACCTGGCGTGTGACGGGCGGGGCCGTCCGCTCGCCTTCGTCGTCACGGGCGGCAACACCAACGACTGCACCCGGTTCACCGCCGTGATGGAGGCGATCCGGGTGCCCCGGATCGGACCGGGGCGGCCCCGGGTCCGGCCCGATCACGTCCTGGGCGACAAGGGTTACAGCTCGAAGGCGATCCGAGCCTGGCTCCGCCGCCGGGGCATTGCCCACACGATTCCCGAGCGGGCCGACCAGGTCCGCAACCGGGCCCGACGAGGCAGCCGCGGAGGCCGCCCGCCGGCCTTCGACAGCGAGGTCTACAAGCACCGCAACGTGGTGGAACGGTGCTTCAACCGCCTGAAGCAGTGGCGGGGTATCGCCACCCGGTACGACAAGACCGCCGAGTCCTACAAAGCCGCCGTCACCCTGGCATCAATTCTGATGTGGGCGTGACATTTGACGACAGAACCTAGTGCTCTGACCGAGAAGGTTCACCGGCTTGCGGAGGTCCCGGCGTTGGTCAGCGAGCGCCGTACGGAGTGACAGGCGATCCGCTTGATCCCGGCCGGGATGAAATAGGGGCGGTGCGGGAGTTGAGTGTCGCGACAGGGCGGCCAGTAATCGTCGCGTCGCCCTCGGACTGCCGTCGAAAGGCAACCCATGCCCCTGCTGGGCCTCGGTGTTTCTCTTCAACAGCGCTGGCCGCTCGACGACGGAGCCAGCGTGCTCCGCGCCGCACGCCACGCTGAAGACCTAGGCTTCGACCACGTTGCGGTCGGCAACCGTCTACTGGACAGCGGTTTCGGCCTCGACACGGACCCGCTGGTTCTGCTGTCGGCCGTCGCCGGGGCGACGACGCGCCTGCAACTGCTGACGTCCGTACTCGTCGCGCCGTACTACCCGGCGCTGGTGCTCGCCAACCAGGCAGCCACGCTGGATGTCGTATCCGGAGGACGCTTGATCCTGGGCGTGGGCACCGGCTGGAATCCTGACGAATTCGCCGCCGTCGGGGTACCCGCCCGTGAACGGGGTGCACGTACCGACGACCACCTCGCCGCTGCCAAGGCCCTGTGGGCCCGGCGCCCCGCAGACTTCGACGGGCCGTTCACGACACTGCACCAGGCGCACTTGGGAGTGCCTCCGGTCACCACCGGCGGTCCGCCCATGTGGGTTGGCGGACACAGCGACGCTGCCCTGCGCCGTGCGCTGCGGTTCGGCGACGGCTGGTACGGCACAGGCGCCGACGCCGTGGAGATCACCGACGTCCGGCGCCGCTTGCGTGACCTCGCCGAGGCACAAGACGCCGATCGTCTGACGCTCGCGTCGGCCGCGTTCCTTACTCCGCCGGGTCTGCCTGCGGCGGTTCCGCCACCGGGACGACCACTGGCGGCACTACGCCCACTGCAGAGAGCGTTGCCGACGACCTCGGTCGGCTCGCCGAGGCAGGGCTTGCCGCTTGCACCCTGGGGCTGCCTGTCGCGGCTGAACATGTCGAGAAGGCCATGGAGTGGGTCGCAGCCGAGGTGGCACCGCGGCTCACCTGATGCCGTGGCTGGAAAGACCCCCAGTTTGATCAAGCTGCCGCTTCGGGGACGTCCGCCCTAGCCGGTTCGCGGGTGGCGTACTGCTCCGCCGAGAGCCTGCCAACCTGCGGGTTCATGGCGAAGGAGGCCATGGCGTCGATACAAGCGGCCGATCCGGGCTTCAGCGTACGGAAGGCCGGGGACTGATCCACTCCCGTCTCGTCGCCGCCAAAGGACCTGCAGCCAGGGCCGAGCTCGCCGGGGGTGAGAAGCCGTTGCTCGAGCTGGCGGGCGGTCAGCTGGAGCATGCCCGAGCCCGCAGCCGGAACGGACGACCAGTTCCTCCTCGTCACCGACACCGCCAACCAGCAGCACCGTCCCGGAGCGCCGCGCCCCTGCCCTTCCCGGCCGGGCGCGGCGCTGTGCCAACCGCGCGGGCATGTGTCGGCCGTGGGGAACCCTGTGACAAGATCCGCTGGCATGTCATCTGTCATGTCGTCTGCCATGCCTTCGTCGCCCACGGGCCCCTCAAGAACCGGTCGCCGTCTGCTGGTCGCCCTACTCGCCCTGCTCGCGACAGCAGGCTCCACCGTGGCCGAGGCCGGCACGCCGTCCGGCC
>NZ_JBHXVE010000050.1:0-28258 GCF_042672505.1 Streptomyces sp. NPDC127190 | reverse complement strand
AGTTCTCAAGGAACGGTCGCTTCCTTTGTACTCACCCTCTCGGGCTTTCCTCCGGGCGCTTCCCTTCGGTCTTGCGTTTCCGACTCTATCAGATCCTTTCGGCGTCTGATCCCCAGTCAGCGGGGTTTGTCTTCCCGGCCGTTGGGCCGTTCCGACGTCTCAAACCTTAGCGGATCTTCCCGGCGATTCCCAATCGGGCCGCCGAGTCCCTTTTCGAATTGAATTCGGGCACGCCGAATACAACCCCGCTGGGAGATCGTGCTGGTGTTTGAGGGTGCCGCTCGAGGCGGCGGAGGTGCTGTCGAAGAACCGTTACGGCTCCGCGACAACCCGAAGAACTTTACGGATCCGGCAAGGGCGTGTCAAGCAGCCCCTGTCAAGATCTTTTACAAGCGCTCGTCCGGCTCAGTCGAGGTCGCTGAGCCGGCCGCCCGCGTCCGGCTGGGCGTGCTCCACCCGGCGCAGCAGCCGGGTGAGGACCTCGCCGAGCACCTGGCGCTCCACCGGGGTCAGGTCCTGGAGCAGCTCCTCCTCGAAGACGGTGGCCAGGCGCATCGCCTCCAGCCACTTCTCGCGGCCTTCGGGGGTCAGCTCCACGATGACGCGGACCCGGTTGGACTCGTCGCGCTCCCGGGTGACCAGCCCCTCGGTGACCATGCGGTCGATCCGGTGGGTCATCGCGGCCGGGGTGAGGCCGAGCCGCTTGGCGAGGTCGCTGGGGCCCATGCGGTACGGGGCTCCGGAGAGGACGAGCGCCTTGAGGACCTCCCACTCGGCGTTGCTGATGCCGAGGGCGGAGGTCTGGCGGCCGTAGGCGACGTTCATACGGCGGTTGAGCCGGGAGAGCGCCGACACGATCTTCTCGACCTGGGGGTCGAGGTCCTGGAACTCGCGCTGGTAGGCGGCGATCTGCTCTTCGAGCGTCGGCTCTGTGACGTCGGGGGCGGTGTCGGCCATGGCCGCAGTATCGCACGCTGTGCCTTTGCGTTGAAGTCCTTCACTGTGTACTCTTTAGCTTCGAACTTTAGCTTTGAAGTCTTCACTCCTAACTAGTGAGAGAGGTGAACGTGACCAGGGCGATGGGCGCAGCGATGCGCCGGATCCACGTGGGCAACGCACTCAGCGCTTTCGGGCTCGGCTTCACGGTCCCGTACCTGTACGTCTACGTGGCGCAGGTGCGAGGCCTGGGGGCCATGACGGCGGGACTCGTGCTCGCCGTCTTCGCCGTGGCCGCGCTGATCGTGCTGCCGTTCGCCGGCCGGGCGATCGTGCGCCGCGGCCCGCTGCCGGTCCTGCTCGCCGCCCTGGTCACCGCCGCGCTCGGCGCGCTGAGCCTCGGGCTCGCGGGCAACGCCGCGGCCGTCCTGCTGTCGGCCGCCGCGCTCGGTGCCGGGCAGGCCGTGATGCAGCCGGCGCTCGCCACCATGATCGTGGACTGCTCCAGCGCCGACACGCGCTCGCGTGCGTTCGCGATGCAGTTCTTCCTCCAGAACCTGGGCCTCGGGGTCGGCGGCCTCATCGGCGGTCACCTGGTGGACACCACGCGCGTGTCGTCGTTCACCCTGCTGTTCGCGATCGAGGCGGCGATGTTCCTGCTGCTGGTCGGAGTGATGGCGACGGTGCGGATGCCGCACTCGCCGCGGATCGAGGACGCGCCCGCCCGCTCGGCGAAGGGCAGCTGGAAGCAGCTGCTCGGGAACCGGGCGATGGTGCAGCTGTCCGTGCTGGGCTTCGTGCTGTTCTTCGCCTGCTACGGGCAGTTCGAGTCCGGGCTGAGCGCGTACGGCGTGGAGGCCGCCGGGATATCCACCTCCGCGCTGGGGACGGCGCTGGCCGCGAACACGCTGATGATCGTGGTCGCCCAGTTCGCGGTGCTGAAGTTCGTGGAGCGGCGCCGGCGCTCCCGGGTGATCGCCGCGGTCGGGCTGATCTGGGCCGTCGCCTGGCTGGCCGCCGGGTACGCGGGGCTGGGGCACGGCAGCCAGGAGATGGCGACGGCCGCCTTCGTGTCGACGTACGCGCTGTTCGGTCTCGGCGAGGCCATGCTGTCGCCGACGGTCGCTCCGCTGGTCGCCGATCTGGCGCCGGAGGGCATGGCCGGGCAGTACAACTCGGCGTTCGCGCTGGTCAAGCAGCTCGCGCTGGCCGTGGGTCCGGCGGTGGGCGGACCCATGGGGGCCTCGCTGCACGCGCCGTACATCGTGACCTTCCTGCTGTTCTCGCTGGGCATCACCGTCCTGGCGCTGCGGCTGGGCCGCGGGCTCACCGCCGTACAGGACCGGCCGTGGCTGGCGCGCGGGACCCGGGTGGTCACGCGCGGAGGCGCTGCGCCGGAACCGGTGGCCGCACAGGCGTGAGCCGGGCGCGGGCGACGGCCGTCACCTCTGGGTGGCGGCCGTTTCGCGTACCGGTCAGCGGACCGCCGTGACCAGGACCGCCGTGAAGGGCAGGGTCGCCGTGCCGTCGTCGGCCGTGTAGGGGGCCAGCTCGTCGCGGATCAGCCGGGCGGCCCGGGTGAGCGCCTCCTGGCCGCCCGGCTCGGTGATCCGGGTGCTCCAGGAGGTGGCGGACAGATGGCCGCCCACGTAGTCGTCGAGCCGGGGCAGCGTGATGTCGACGGTGATCTGGCGCTGCTCGGTGCTCCGGTAGCCGGCGGTGCCGAGCGCGGTGGTGAGCTGTTCGGCGGTGCAGGCGAAGGCGTGCGCGAAGGTCTTGGCCGCCTCCGGTCCGCCGTACTCCTCGATGGCCCGGCCCAGAGCGCGGAAGTAGGGCTGGTCGTCGAGTGCGGCCCACACGGTGGCGGCGAAGCGGCCCTGGGGGCGGGTGACGCGGGCCGTCTCGGTGAGCGCGGCCGTGAGGTCGGGGAAGAACTGGGCGGCCTGCTGGCAGACCACGGTGTCGAAGGTGGCGTCGGGGTAGGGGAGCCGGTCGGCGGCGGCCACGGCGAACTCGATGTCCGGGTAGAGGCGGGGGTGGCGCTCCCGGGCCACGCTGACCATGCCCTCGTTGATGTCGATGCCGTACACCCGCCCGGCGGGCCCGGTCAGGGCGGCGGCCGCGCGGGCGGCGAAGCCGGTGCCGCAGGCGAGGTCGAGGACGGTGTCCCCGGGGTTGAGGTCCGCGGCGTCCAGGAGTGCGGTCACGAAGGGGGCCATGAGCGGGGCGACGTACGTCTCGTACCGCTCGGGTGCGCTGCCCTTGAGTTGAAAGCCCGGTGCGTCTGCCATAGGTCTGCTCTTAGCACTGGGCGGGCGGTACGGCCAGGTGCCGCGCAGGGGGTGCCATGAGGCGTCAGGGCTTTGCGCCCGGCAGGACGAACTCGCACCACACCGCCTTGCCGCCGCCCGGTGTGCGGCGGCAGCCCCAGCTGGAGGCGATCGTCGCCACGATCGCGATGCCCCGGCCGGACTCGTCGCCGGGTTCGGCGCGGCGGCGTCTGGGCAGGTGGTCGTCGCCGTCGGTGACCTCGACGATGAGGCGGCGGTCGGTGCGGCGCAGCCGGAGCCGCATGGGCGGGGTGCCGTGCTGGAGGCTGTTGGCGACCAGTTCGCTGGTGGCGAGGACGCCGAGGTCGTGCAGCTCCGCGGGGAAGCGCCAGCTGGTGAGGACGCCGGAGGCGAAGGCACGCGCGCGTGGGGCCGCTTCGACGCCGCCGAGGAGTTCCAGGGCGGCGTTGCGGAAGAGGTCGCCGTCGGGGCCCGTACGGGCCGGGTGCTGGAGGACGAGGACGGCCACGTCGTCGTCGTGGTCGGCGGTGACGCCGGCCGAGCGGACCAGGCGGTCGCAGACGACCTGGGGGCTGCCGGTGGCGCCGGAGAGGGCGTCCTCGAGGGCGGCGATGCCCTCGTCCAGGTCCTTGTCGCGGCGCTCGACCAGGCCGTCCGTGTAGAGGACGGCGGTGGCGCCGGGGCCGAGTCCGATGGAGCCGGAGGCGTGGATCCAGCCGCCGGTGCCGAGCGGCGGTCCGGTGGGTTCGTCGGCGCGGGAGACGGTGCCCTGCTCGTCGCGGACCAGGATCGGCAGATGGCCCGCCGACGCGTACACCAGCCGGCCCTCGTTGGGGTCGTGGACGGCGTAGACGCAGGTGGCGATCTGGTTGGGGTCGATCTCGGCGGCCAGGCCGTCGAGCAGCTGGAGGACCTCGTGCGGGGGCAGGTCCAGGCGGGCGTAGGCCCGGACGGCGGTGCGGAGCTGGCCCATGACCGCCGCCGCGCGGACGCCCCGGCCCATGACGTCGCCGATGACCAGGGCGGTGCGGCCGCCGCCGAGGGTGATCACGTCGTACCAGTCGCCGCCGACCGCGGCCTCGGTGCCGCCGGGCTGGTAGGTGGCGGCGATGCGCAGGTCGTCGGGTTGTTCCAGCTCCTGCGGGAGGAGGGAGCGCTGGAGGGTGACGGCGGTCTCGCGCTGGCGGCGCTCGCTGGCGCGCAGCCGTTCGGCGGCCTCGGCGTGGTCGGTGACGTCGGTGGCGAAGACGAGCACGCCGCCGTCGTGGTCGCCGTCCTCGGCGACGGGGGTGCAGGTGAAGGTGTACGAGCGGCCGTCGACGGCCTTGCGGGACTTCAGGGTGCGGGGCTTGGCGCTGCGCAGCACCTGGTCGAGGAGCGGGAGCAGGCCCAGCTCGGCCAGCTCCGGGAGCGCCTCGCGCGCGGGTGCACCGGTGGGTCTCGCGCCGAAGGCCGCCGTGTAGGCGTCGTTGACGTAGGCGATGCGGTGGTCGGGGCCGTGGACCAGGGCGACGAGGGCCGGGACGCGGTCGAGGACGTCGCGGGCGGGCAGTTCGTCGACGGCGGGCACCGGGGCCGGCTCGTCGGTGGGCTGTTCGGCGCGGGCCGCGGGCACCGAGCCTTCTCCCCGCCGGTCCGGGGAGACCTGGGTCTCGGTCCGTGCCGCTGCGCGGCGCTGCGTTCCGGGGAGGCGGGCGCTCCAGCGCGTGAAGTTCACTTGGGAAGAAGCCTCGTGGGTGCTGTGGGCGGGCGGGTGCCCGTCCGCGGACGTGGGGCAGTCTGGCAGGGGGTGGGCCGCGGCGACATCCGTCAGACGCCGGAGCGGGCCGTGGAGTTCCTGAAGTCCGTCAGGACGACCCCTTCGGGTCGTCCGAGGGGCTGTGAGGAGGCTTTCCACCGGCAGCGAGTTCGAACTCCGCTCGCGGATGTTCGAGTGAACCGAGCGAGACGATCTCCCGTTTGAAGAGCCCGGCGAGGGTCCATTCGGCGAGGACGCGGGCCTTGCGGTTGACCGTGGGCACCCGGCTGAGGTGGTAGAGGCGGTGCATGAACCAGGCAGGGTAGCCCTTCAGCCGGCGCCCGTAGACCTGGGCGACGCCCTGGTGGAAGCCGAGGGAGGCGACGGAACCGGCGTACGCGTGCGCGTACGTCTCCAGGGGCTCGCCGCGCAGGGCGTGCGCGAGGTTGTCGCCGAGGGTGCGGGCCTGGCGCAGGGCGTGCTGGGCGTTGGGGGCGGTCAGGGCGCCGGGTTCGGCGGCGGTGACGTCGGGTACGGCCGCGGCGTCGCCGGCGCCCCAGGCGTGTGCGGCGCCGTCCACGGTCAGCTGGGCGGTGCACTTGAGCCGGCCGCGCTCGGTGAGCGGGAGGTCGGTGGCCGCGAGCAGCGGGTGCGGCTTGACGCCGGCGGTCCAGACGACCGTACGGGTCGGGAAGCGCTGGCCGTCGCTGAGGACGGCGACGCGCCCGGTGCAGGACTCCAGGCGGGTGCCGAGCAGCACCTGGATGTTGCGGCGGCGCAGCTGGGTGACGGTGTAGCGGCCCAGCTCCGCGCCGACCTCGGGCAGGATCCGGTCGCTGGCCTCCACGAGGATCCACTTCATGTCCTCGGGGCGGAGGTTGTGGTAGTAGCGCGCGGTGTAGCGGGCCATGTCCTCGAGTTCGGCGAGCGCCTCGACGCCGGCGAAGCCGCCGCCGACGAAGACGAAGGTGAGGGCGGCGTCGCGGATCGCGGGGTCGCGGGTGGAGGAGGCGATGTCCATCTGCTCGATGACGTGGTTGCGCAGTCCGATGGCCTCTTCGACGGTCTTGAAGCCGATGCCGTGCTCGGCGAGGCCGGGGATCGGCAGGGTGCGGGAGACCGAGCCGGGGGCGAGGACGAGTTCGTCGTAGCCGACGAGTTCGGCGGGGCGGCCCTCCTCGGCGGTGGCGAGCGTGCTGACGGTGGCGGTGCGGACCGCGTGGTCGATGGCGGTCACCTCGCCGATGACGACATGGCAGTGGTCCAGGACGCGGCGCAGCGGTACGACGACATGCCGAGGGGAGATCGAACCCGCGGCCGCCTCGGGCAGGAACGGCTGGTACGTCATGTACGGGTCAGGGGTGACGACGGTGATCTCGACGTCACCCCGCCTGAGCTCGGTCTTCAGCTTCCGCTGGAGCCGCAGTGCCGTGTACGTCCCGACGTAGCCGCCGCCGACAACCAGAATGCGCGCCCGTTCCTTCACCATCCCATGACGCACCCGGCGCAGTTGTTTGTCCACAGGCCCGGCAATTTGTGTGACTGGCGGGCGGGTGTGCGCAGGGCCGGGCGCGCGGCGGGGGCGGGGAGAAACGGGGCAGGTCAGCGGGGGCGGGCGGGAGGGCGCGAAGGGGTGGAATGGGGACGTACCTGGCCCGTACTCCGATCGAGGGGCGCACTGTGCGGAACCTGCCCCTTCTGAATTGACGGTCTCTCAACTATGTTCGTGTGTCGACGGGGTGTAGGGAATGTGGTCGAACCGGTCCGTGACGGGTGGATCCCGGTCGGGATGGACGCCGGTTCCGCGCACTCCGGGTTCAGGCGGGGAGTCTCCGGGGGGAGACGTCATGACCGGGGGAAACACATGCATGTTCAGGACACGCATTGGACGTCCGCAGCCACCGCTGTCGCCATCGGCGGCGGTGCCGGGACGATGAGTGCCGCAGGGGGCAACGGACGCGCGGACGGGGCGCGGACGGCGCCGCTGCGGGTGGACGCACAGCGCAATCTGGAGCACGTGCTGCGTGCGGCGCGTGAGGTGTTCGGCGAGCTGGGGTACGGCGCGCCGATGGAGGACGTGGCGCGGCGCGCCCGGGTGGGTGTCGGCACGGTGTACCGGCGCTTTCCCAGCAAGGACGTGCTGGTACGGCGGATAGCCGAGGAGGAGACGGCCCGGCTGACCGAGCAGGCCCGGGCGGCGCTCGGGCAGGAGGACGAGCCGTGGTCGGCGCTGTCGCGCTTCCTGCGGACGTCCGTGGCATCGGGCGCCGGGCGGTTGCTGCCGCCGCAGGTGCTGGTGGGCTCCGCGGTGGGCTCGGGCGAGGAGGCCCGGGTGCCTCAGCAGCGGTCGCAGCCGGACAGCGGTGCGGTGCGGCTGGGTCCGGGGGCCGACGAGGCCGGGGCCGGGGCGCTGCTGGAGGTCGTGGGCCAGCTGGTGGAGCGGGCCCGGGCGGCCGGTGAGCTGCGGACCGATGTGTCCGTGTCCGATGTGCTGCTGGTGATCGCCACGGCGGCGCCCTCGCTGCCGGACGCGGCACAGCAGGCGGCGGCGTCCGGGCGGCTGCTGGACATCCTGCTGGAGGGCCTGCGCTCGCGCCCGGCGTGACGGCGGCGGCCGGCGGTGCCACCGCCCGCCCCGGCCTCGCCGTCGGCGGCTGACGTCGGCTTCCGCCCGTACCACCGGCCGGCTTCCTCGGCCGGGGTGCGGGCGGGCCCTCGGATGATGCCCTCGTTCGAGTGATGTTCGGGGTGGTGCGGTGACAAGTGCGCTCGGATGAGTGGATGCGGTGCCGACGGCCCCTTGGCCGAAAGCCCCATGTGGCACCCTGAGCCGGGTAGGGGTTGGGCTGGGCCGGTGTCGGGGGCTTTCCGCGATGAGCGCTGACGGTTGGGACGGGTCACGCGGTGACGACGGCGACGCACAGCCGGTCGGGCCGACTGCGCCCAAGGTGCCGGTTCAGGGCGGCCGCACCGGCGAGAGTGTGCCCGCCCAGCGCGAGGGAAGCGTGCTGCCGCCGCCACGCGAGATGCCGCCCGCCGACGGCGAGCTGATCGAACGGATGCGCGGCGGCGACGACTCCGCCTACGCGGAGCTGTACCGCCGGCACGCCGACGCCGTACGGCGTTACGCGCGCACCTGCTGCCGGGACGGACACACCGCCGACGACCTCACGGCCGAGGTCTTCGCGCGGATGTTGCAGGCCGTGCGCGGCGGCGCCGGCCCCGAGCACGCCGTACGCGCCTATCTGCTGACGTCGGTACGGCGGGTCGCCGCGCACTGGACCAGGTCGGCGCGGCGCGAGCAGCTCGTCGACGACTTCGCCGTGTTCGCCCAGCAGTCCGCGCGCTCCGCCGAGACCGCCGACGACGACACCCTGGAGCTGGGCGCCGATGTCCGCGCCCTGCACGAGGCCGAGCAGTCCATGGCCATGCAGGCCTTCCGCTCGCTGCCCGAACGCTGGCAGGCCGTGCTGTGGCACACCGAGGTCGAGGACGAGTCGCCGAGCGAGGTGGCCGTGCTGTTCGGGCTGGACGCCAACGGCACGCGCGTGCTCGCCAGCCGCGCCCGCGAGGGCCTGAAGCAGGCCTATCTCCAGGCCCATGTCAGCGCCGCCCTCACCGGGGACGAGGAGTGCGCCCGCTACGCCGACCAGCTCGGCACCTACGCCCGCCGCAAACTGCGTATCCGCGCCGAGCGGGGCCTGCGCAAGCACCTGGAGGAGTGCGCCCGGTGCCGGCTCGCGGCCGCGCAGATCGAAGAGGTCGCGAGCGGTATCCCCGGTGTCGTCCCGGTCGCGGTCATCGGCTGGTTCGGGGCCGCCGGATACGCCAAGGCCCTCGGGATCGTGGTCGGCAGCGCCGGGGCGGGTGCGGCGGGTGCCGCCGCAGCGGCCGGCGGATCGTCCGGCGGGGCGGGCGGCGCGGGCGGTGCCGCGGTCTCCGAGGGGCTCGGCGCGCCGGTGAAGGCGGGGATCGCGGCCGGGGTGGTCGCGGTGGCCGCCGCCGCGGTGGCGCTCGCCCTGGTGAACGACAGCCATCCGCCGAAGGCGATCGCCAAGCCCTCGCCGCCCGCACCGATCGTGCGGCCCACGACACCCACCCCCACACCCCCGCCGGCGAAGCCCACGCCGGAACCGGTGGCCCTGCCCGCCGAGCCCACACCCACACCGTCCCGCACGCCCACGCCCACTCCCCCTCCCACGCCGCCCCGGCCCCCGGCGCCGAAGCCCGCGCCCCCGAAACCCCGCCCGACGCCCACACCGACCCCGACGCCCACCCCCACGCCACCGCCGGCACCCGTCGTCTACGAGGTGAGCGACCTGAACTACGACGCCACCGGCGACGGCACCCGGCCCGAGATCGTGCTGGGCGAGAGCAGCTGGGTGTGGCAGCGCTACGGCCTGTCGATCGACGGCACCCGGTACGCGCGCGGGGCCACCGTGCACGGCGATTCCTCCGTGACCATCGCCCTCAACCGGCAGTGCACCGCCTATGACGCGCTGGCCGGCATCGACGACATGACCCTCGGCCTCGGCAAGGTCTCCTTCTCGGTCTGGGCCGACGGGGTGCGGCTGTGGCGGTCCGGCACGGTCAAGGGCCACGACCGGGCCGTACCCGTCCATGTGGACCTCACCGGGCGCAGGACCGTACGCCTGGTGACCGAACCGCACGGCAACCTCATCGACGCGGTGGCGGTGGCGGACTGGGCGCAGTCCCGGTTCACCTGCCGGTAGCGGGCGTCCCGGTGGCGTCGGCGGACGGTGTCCCCGCGCGCAGCTCGCGCAGCACGTCCGCCACGTCGAAGCCGGCACCCCGGGCCCGCTCGGCCTCGTACCGGCCGGCCGGCAGCACCGCGCGGGCGTCGGCGAACACCCGCCGTGCCCGGCCGCGCTCCGGCTCGGGCCGGGGCCGGCCGGCCCGCCAGCGGTCCGAGGCCTCGTACAGCCGGAGCGCGCCCGGCAGATCGCCGAGCCGGGCCAGCAGCCAGGCCCCGGTGTCCACGAGCCCTCCGGTGATCGACTCGGCGCACCGCTGCTCCACCGCCTGGTCCAGCGCGTCGGCGAGGATCGGCAGGGCGTGTTCCGGGCCGCGCTCCTCGGCCACCAGCAGCGCCTCGACCGTCCGCAGGAAGGCCGTGAACTGCGGCGGTGCGGTGATGCCGCCGCCGACCAGCGCGCGGGTCGCCTCGTACAGCTCGCGGGCGCGGGCGGTGTCCCCGTCGTCCAGGGCGATGGAGGCGCGCAGCAGCAGGACGAAGGAGCGGGCCTCCGCCACTCCGTACTGCTCGGCGGCCGTGTTCGCCTCGTCCAGGGCGGCGAGCGCCGCCTCGCGGTCGCCGGAGCGGTGGGCGATCTCGGCGAGCCGCGCCAGCAGGAACGGGGACTCGGCGTACGCGCCGACCTCGTAGGCGAGCCGGAGCCCTTCCTCGTACTCACCGCGTGCCTCCGCGAAGCGGCCGCGGGCCATGGCCGCCTCGCCGGCCGCGCTGCACACCTGGGCGCGCATCCAGCGGTCCCCGACCCGCCGGCTGAGCTCGCGCAGCTCGGCCAGGTCCTCGTCCACGCCCGCCAGATTGCCCGGGGAGTCCACGACCACATGGGTGCGGTACATCAGGGCGACGCCGATCTCCCAGTCGCCGCCGTGGGCACGGCAGTTGGCGACGGCCGCGGCCATGTCGGGGCCGGTTTCCACGGTGCCGGCCAGGTGGTAGGCGGTCAGCGGCCAGATGATGCCGGGGAGCCGGGCGGCCTGCGGGCCGCCGTGCTCGTAGGCGGCGCGGACCCGGGCGACGTACGCCCGGGCGCGCTCGTCGGCGGCGAGGCTCTCCTCGTCGGACTCGAAGCTGAGGAACAGATCGAGCATCCGCAGGTCCATGCGCGCTTCGTGCCGGGGATGCCGCTCCTCCGCGCCCTGGGGGGTGGCGAGCAGGGCGCCCACCGGGTCGGCCGACTCCACCAGTGCGCTCAGTTCCCCCTCGGAGGTCCGGCCCGCCGGGGTGCCCCGGGCCTCCAGGGTGTCCAGGGCCACGCCCAGGCGCAGCACCAGACGCACCCAGGACAGCGCCTCCCGGCGGTAGTTGCGCAGCCACCAGAACCAGCCCATGGCCACGACGATGGCGGCCGCCTGCGCCTCGTCACCGGCGCGCACGGCCCGGTCGACGGCCGCCCGGATGTTGTCCAGCTCGGCCTCCAGGCGGGAGATCCAGGGCAGCTGGTCCGCGGAGCGCAGCCGCGGCTCGGCCTCCTCGACCAGGGCGCGCACCCACGCGCGGTGCCGAAGCTCCGCGGCGGCGCGCAGTCCGGGGATCTCGGCGGCGCGCTCGTCGGCGTACTCGTGGATGGTCTCCAGCAGGCGGTAGCGCATGCCGTCCGGCCGGCCGGTGCCGGGGCCGTCGGGGCCGTAGGGGGCGGCCACGACGAGGGACTTGTCCACGAGGGCGCCGATCAGGTCGGCCGCCGGGCCGGTGCACACGGCCTCGGCGGCCGCCAGGTCGAAGCCGCCGGCGAACACGGAGATCTCGCGCAGCATGGTGCGTTCGCGTTCGTCCAGCAGGTCCCAGGACCAGTCGACCACCGCGCGCAGGGTCTGCTGGCGGGGCAGGACCGTGCGGCTGCCGGAGGTGAGCAGGCGGAAGCGGTCGTCGAGCCGGTCGGCGATCTGCCGTGGGGTCAGCAGCCGGAGCCGGGCCGCGGCCAGCTCGATGGCGAGCGGCAGCCCGTCCAGGCGGCGGCAGATCTCCGCGACGGCCTCGGTGTCGGCGAGCACCGCGTCGGCGTCGGGACGGACGGCCCGCGCGCGCTCGGCGAACAGCCGGTGCGCCTGCTCCGGGACAAGGGGCTCGACCGGGCGCACCGACTCACCGGGGACGCCCAGGGGTTCACGGCTGGTCGCGAGGATCGTGAGCCCGGGGCAGTGGGTGAGGAGGGTCTCGGCGAGGGCGGCGGCCGCGCCGATGACATGCTCGCAGTTGTCAAGGATCAGGAGCTGGCTGCGCGCGGCGCAGTGCTCGATCAGCAGGGCGACGGGGTCGTCCTGCGGGGCTGCCAGGTCGGTGCTCAGCAGCACGGTCTCGCGCAGACCGAGCGCGCTGACCACCGCGCCGGGCACCGCCTCCGGGTGGTCGAGCGGGGCCAGCTCGACCAGCCATGCCGGGGTCAGGGTGGCGGCGGCCTCCTCGGCGAGGCGGGTCTTTCCGGAGCCGCCCGGTCCGGTGAGGGTGACCAGGCGGGCCCTGTGCACATCCGAACGAATGGCCTCCAGCTCCGGTTCCCGCCCCACGAAAGAGGTAAGCCGGGGACGCAGGTTGCCGGTGCGCTCGGGCGGCCGGGCGGGGGCCGGCGCCTTCGCCGCCGGCCGCGGAGTCTCGGGGACCGGCTCCTCCTGCTTCAGCAACGACGCGTGCAGCGCCCTGAGTTCCGGGCCCGGGTCGGTGCCGAGGGAGTCGGCGAGGGTGCGGCGGACGGACTCGTAGACGGCCAGCGCGTCGGCGGGCCGGGCGGTGTCCCGCAGGGCGCGGATGAGGAGGGCGTGCAGCGGCTCGTCGTAGGGGTGCGCGGCGGTCAGTTCGGTCAGTTCCGGTACGACGTCCTGGGCGCGGCCGAGGTCGAGCGCGGCGGCGGCGCGGGCGCGGACCGCCTCCGCGCGGAGGGCTTCGGGGCGGGCGGCGGCGGTGCGGTCGGGGAGGTCGGCGAGGGCCGGGCCGTGCCAGAGCGCGAGGGCCTCGGTGAGCGCGCGGTGGGCGGTTGCCGGGTCGCCGTCTGCGAGGGCTCTGGTGCCGGTGTGGGCGAGGCGTTCGAAGACGTACAGGTCGATGTCGTCCTCGGTGGCCTCCAGGCGGTAGCCGCCCGGGGCGGAGGTGACGGTGTGCCGGCCGAGGGCGCGGCGCAGGCGGCCGACGAGGGCCTGGAGGGCGGCGGGGGCGTCCTGCGGCGGATCGGCCGGCCAGACCTCGTCGATGAGGGTTTCGGCGGTCGCGGTGCGGCCGGGACGCAGGGCGAGCGCGGTGAGCAGCGCGCGGAGGCGTGGGCCACCCACGGGTATGAGGGCGCCTTGCTCGTCCACTGCCTGGGTCACGCCCAGGATTCCGTACCGCACCCGATCATTGTGGCCCGCGCGGCCCGGGGGCACGGGGGTGTGCGGGGCCGCGGGGGCCGTTCCGGGGGCAGGGGGACCGGGCGGGTCGGCGGGGGTCGGCCGGTACGGAGGGGCAGTGCCGGTCCGCAGGGAATGTGCGGGTCCGCGGGGAGCGGGGGGTCCGCGGGACATTGCGGCTACGCAGGGACCACGCCGGAACGGGGGAACTGCGCGGGTCCACGGGGACGGTGCGGGTCCACGGGAACCGCACCGGAACACCGGGGGCCAGGCCGGAACACAGGGGCCACGCCGATCCTCGGGAACCCCGCCGGAACACGGGGACCGCCGCGGCCAGTCCGCAGGAACCGCACCGGAACACCGCACCCGCCCCGGTCCGCAACTTCGCCGCGATGGGCGGGCCCCCGGGCTCGGCTGCACTAACCTCCCGGCGCCAGAACCCCCCTGCGCCGCTGGATTCCCGACGGAACCGCCCGCGCTCGGGACGGCGTGCCCGTCCAGCAGGTGCCGCGGCGGGCGAGGAGGCGGCGGAGCCAGAGTTCGAGGGAGACGAGGTCGGCCAGGCCGTCCAGGGGGAGGGGTTCGCCGGCGGCCGCCGCGCGGACGGCCTTGCGGACGACGCGGGCCTCGACCAGGCCCGCGTCGGCGAGCAGCGGGGTGGCGAACAGGTCCAGCAGGGGGTCGGCGGACACGCGCAGGCCCGCGCGCGCGGCCGCCGCCGACGAGGCGTGGGAGGGGGCGCCCCAGCCGGGCGGGAGGTCGGTGACGCCGGCGCCCTCCAGGACCGTACGCAGGACGGCGGCCCGGGCGCCGGGCTGGACGCGCAGCGACTCGGGCAGGGCGCGGCAGGCCCGGACGACCTGGTTGTCGAGGAAGGGCGCGTGCAGGCGCTGGGAGCGGATCTCGGCGGCCTGTTCCAGGATGCGCAGGTCGGCGGCGTACCGGGCGAGCGCCGCACGCGCGCGGTGGTCACCGGGGCGGCGGTCGGGGCCCGCGGCGGAGCCCTCCGCCGCCGCCTGGAGCAGAACCGATACTTCAGCCAGTGCCTCCCCCGTCAGCCAGCGGGCCGCCGGCCCGGGTCTGGCCCAGGTCAGCGCGGCGAGGGACGCGCCGACCGCCCCCTTGGGCTCGTCGAAGCGGCGCCGCATCAGCCGCTCGGCCAGGAACTCCAGGCCCGCGCGGTAGGGCGTACGGGCCAGCCGGCGGGCCGCGCCGTACACGCGCGCGGGAACCATCACCGAGCCGTCGGCGCGGGTGAGTGCGGCGACCGGCCGGACCAGATCGCGCCGTCTGCGGTCCATCAGCAGGTCGGCGAGCCGGGCGGGGTGGGCGTCCAGGACCTGGCGGGCGCCATGGCCGATGAAGTGGTCGGCGCTGCCCGCGGCGAACCGGGCCCGGTGCCGGGCGGCCTGCACCAGCGAGGGGCCCGGTTCGTCGGTGAGCGGGCCGTCCAGGTCGGCGTACGGCAGGCTCTCCTCGCCGCCGGTGACCACCACGTGGTGCAGGCGGGGGCCCGCGGCGAGGGCGCCGGCGCGTTCCAGTTCGGCCTCGCGGCCGCTCACGGCGAGGTCGTTGAAGGTGACGGCGAGAAGGCGTTCGCCTGCGCCGGTGCCCTGCCCGACGAGCATGCCGGGTCTGCCGGGAAGGCCCGCGGCGAGCAGGGCGAGGGTGCCGGAGGCCGGTCCGCCGGACAGGTCGGCGCCGATGCCGGGTACCGGCATGCCCCGCCGGGCGCGCCGCTCGGCGGGCCCCATGCCGGGCACCGGGCCGGGGTCCAGGTCGGGCACGTGCCGGGGCGCGGCCAGCCGGGTGCGGACGGCCTCCACGAGGGCGTCCCGTACGGCGTCCACCGCGCGGTCGGGGTCGGCCGGGGGCGCGGCCACGGCGAGCGAGGCGACCGGCTCGTACCCGGTGATCTCGCGCACCCCGGCGCGCAGCACCAGCGCATGCCCCGGCGGAACGCGGCGTACGCCCTCGTACGGGGTGGTGTCGCGCAGCGCGGCGGGTACATCGGGGGCGGCGAGCAGCGCGGCCAGATGACCGAAGTCGAGGTTGGCCTCCACGAGGTCGGCGAGGGGCAGCGCGGCGGTGGCGTAGGCCGTACCGCCCGCCCAGGGGGTGTGGAACACCGGGCGCGCCCCCGCGAGGTCGCCGCAGACGGTGATGCGGCGGCCCACCCGGACGACGGCCGTGTAACTGCCGGGCCAGCAGGTCAGATGGCGCAGTGCGCCCCCGCGCGCGGTGAACAGCGCCCGCCGCAGCTCCTCGTCCGAGGCGCCGCAGATGCCGAGGACGGCGATCCGGTTGTCCGCGTCGGCCTGCACCACCCGCACCTCGTCCGGGCGCCAGTCGCCGACGGCCCACAGCGGATCCGGGTCGCCCCACAGGAGTTGGGAGCCGACCGGGTGCAGGGTCTCGCCGTCGTAGCCGAGGGCGCCCGCGGAGCCGGTCCCGGCGACGCCCGGGGCGGTGCTGCTCCAACCCACCAACCACCGCATCGACGCCTCCACAGCCTGTGGACAACCCCTGCACCGTACGAACAGGACCCCATGCTGCCACGAAGGGCGTGCCGTGGAGGGGCGGTGACACCGCCTCACGTGCACCACGGCAAGGGAAGTTGACGCCCGCGCGGTGCGGACCCGAAGTGGAGGCACCCGGCGGGGCGATACGAACGCGCCCCCTATACGCTCCCCCAGAACGCCCCGTGCGCCCTCAAGTTGCGTGGTGAGAGGCGTGTACGACCATGGAGCACCAGGGTCGATTTTCAGCCAAATCGTAAGAGTCGGCGCGGCGGTGAGCACGCTCCGTACAGGCCTGCGGAGCGCGCGGCGGCGCCGATACGCGCACAGTCCGGGAGGCGGGCATCGCCTCCCGGACCGGTCCGCCACCCGCGGGGATGAAGGTGGCGGTGTCCCCCAGCCCACTGGATCCAGTACAGCGGGCCGACCCACGCAGGACCCATGGAACCGCTCCCCCGATGGCCGGAGAAGAGCGCACGGACGGGCGCACGGCCACACGGCCGGGGGCACGCGGCGACAGACCGTGCACGGTGCGTACAGGACCGCACTGCCGTACGGACCACAATCCCGCCATCCGGAACAATGCCCCTTAACGCTTGGGATGCGGCGAACTACGCTGGGTTTACGAATGCCGCGTGGTTATGCCAGCGCGGCAGCCGTCTGTGTCGAGGGGTGGCGCATGTCCAGGGAGCAACGCGGGCCGAACGAAAAGCTCGGCGCCGTTCTCGCCCTCGCGGGAATCAGCAACGCAGGCCTCGCGCGACGCGTCAACGACCTCGGCGCGCAACGCGGGTTGACTCTTCGCTACGACAAGACCTCCGTGGCGCGCTGGGTGTCGAAGGGGATGGTGCCCCAGGGCGCGGCACCGCACCTCATCGCCGCCGCCATCGGCCAGAAGCTCGGCCGGCCGGTGCCGCTCCACGAGATCGGCCTGGCGGACGCGGATCCCGCGCCCGAAGTGGGCCTCGCCTTCCCCAGAGACGTAGGACAGGCGGTGCGGTCGGCGACCGAGCTGTACCGTCTCGACCTCGCCGGCCGCCGGGCCGGGTCCGGCGGCATCTGGCAGTCGCTCGCCGGATCGTTCGCAGTGAGCGCATACGCAACGCCTGCCTCACGATGGCTGATAACCCCCGCCGACAGCTCGGTCGCACGGGAGGCGGAAACCGCCGAAGGCTCCGGCGCACCGATCAAAGTCGGCCACAGTGATGTGCGCAAACTGCGGGAGGCAGCCGAGGACGCCAGGCGCTGGGACTCCAAGTACGGGGGCGGCGACTGGCGTTCGTCCATGGTGCCGGAGTGCCTGCGCGTGGAGGCGGCGCCCCTGCTCCTCGGCGCCTACTCCGACGAGGTCGGCCGCGCCCTGTTCGGCGCCACCGCGGAACTCACCCGGCTGGCCGGGTGGATGGCCTTCGACACCGGCCAGCAGGAGGCGGCCCAGCGCTACTACATCCAGGCGCTGCGCCTCGCGCGCGCGGCGGCCGACGTCCCGCTCGGCGGGTACGTCCTCGCCTCCATGTCGCTCCAGGCGACCTACCGGGGCTTCGGCGACGAGGGCGTCGACCTGGCCCAGGCCGCGCTGGAGCGCAACCGGGGACTGGCGACGGCCCGCACGATGAGCTTCTTCCGGCTGGTCGAGGCACGGGCACACGCGCGCGCGGGAGACGCACAGGCCGCGGGCGCGGCACTCAAGGCCGCCGAGGGATGGCTGGAGCGGTCCCGGGAAGGCGACAACGACCCCTCCTGGCTCGGGTTCTACGGCTACGACCGGTTCGCCGCCGACGCCGCCGAGTGCTACCGCGACCTGAAGGCGCCACGGCAGGTACGGCGCTTCACCGAGCAGGCGCTGTCCAAGCCGACGGAGGAGTTCGTGCGCTCGCACGGGCTGCGGCTGGTGGTGTCGGCCGTCGCCGAGCTGGAGTCCGGCAATCTCGACGCGGCCTGCGAGCAGGGGGTGCGGGCCGTGGAGGTGGCCGGGCGGATCTCCTCGGCCCGGACCACCGAGTACGTGAAGGATCTCCTGCACCGGCTGGAGCCGTACGGGGACGAGCCCCGGGTGGTGGAGCTGCGGGAGCGGGCCCGGCCGCTGCTGATGACACCGGCGTAGGCGGCCTCCGCACCCGCCCGCGCCGCCGGCGCGGTCCCGCCGCCCGAGGGCGTTTGAAGGCGTTGTCAGTGGCGCAGTGCACTATCGAGGGTGGAGGTGGTGCTCGGTGCGGGTCGGGGCGTACGACGGTGATGTGCTCGTGGTCGGGGGCGGGATCGTCGGTCTGTCGACGGCGTATGCGATCACGCGTGCCGCGCCGGGCACGCGGGTGACCGTGCTGGAGAAGGAGCCGGGACCGGCCCGGCACCAGACGGGGCGCAACAGCGGGGTCATCCACAGCGGGATCTACTACCGCCCCGGCTCCCTCAAGGCGCGGTACGCGGTGCGCGGCGCCGCCGAGATGGTGAAGTTCTGCGCCGAGTACGGCATCGCGCACGCCGTCACCGGCAAGCTGATCGTCGCCACCGAGCGCGAGGAGCTGCCCCGGCTGCACGCCCTCGTGCAGCGCGGCCGGGAGAACGGCATCCCGGTCCGCGAGCTGGGCCCCGCCCAGATCTCCGAGTACGAACCGGAGGTGCGCGGCCTGGCCGCCATACACGTCGGCACCACCGGCATCTGCGACTACGTCGAGGTCGCCCGCCATCTCGCGGCCGCCTCGGGCGCCGAGATCCGGTACGGCGCCGAGGTCGTCCAGGTGGACCGCCGGCCGGAGCGGGGCGTGGCCGTGCGCACCGCCGCCGGTGACGTCGTCCGCGCGCGCGTGCTGGTGAACTGCGCCGGGCTGCACTGCGACCGGCTCGCCCGGCTGACCGGGGACGACCCCGGGGTGCGCATCGTGCCGTTCCGCGGGGAGTACTACGAGCTGGCCCGGCCCGAGCTGGTGCGCGGCCTGGTCTATCCGGTGCCGGACCCGGCGTTCCCGTTCCTCGGGGTGCATCTGACCCGGGGCATCGACGGCGGCGTGCACATCGGCCCCAACGCGGTCCCCGCGCTGGCCCGGGAGGGATACGGCTGGGGGGTCGTCCGCCCCCGCGAGCTGGCCGGGACCGTGGCCTGGCCGGGCTCCTGGGTGATCGCCCGGCAGCACTGGCGGTACGGAGCGGGTGAGCTGCGCCGGTCGGTGTCCCGGAGAGCCTTCCTGGAAGCGGTGCGCAGACTGCTGCCGGCGGTCGAGCGGGACGACCTGGTGCGGGCGCCCGCGGGAGTGCGCGCCCAGGCGGTGCTGCGGGACGGCACGCTGGTGGACGACTTCCTCATCCGCGAGGGGAGCCGCGCCGTGCATGTGCTGAACGCCCCGTCCCCGGCCGCCACCGCTTCCCTGCCGATCGGCAGGGAGGTCGGACGCCGGGCGCTGTCGATGCTCGGCTCGCTGTAGTGCCGTACCCGCACGAGACCGGCCGCGCCCCGCACCGACCCGACCGCTCCCCGCACGAGACCGGCCGCGCCCCTCACCGACCCGACCGCTCCCCGCACGAGACCGGCCGTCCCCCGCACCGACCCGACCGCTCCCCGCACGAGACCGGCCGTCCCCCGCACCGACCCGACCGCTCCCCGCACGAACCCAGCCGATCCCTCCACGCGAGCGACCGTTCTCTCCACGCGACCGACCTCCGGGAGGCGCTCCCCGCGCGCCGTAAAATCGGAAGCACTGTGTCTGACTCCCTGAACCTCCCCGAAGCCCCCTCGTCGGCCCTCCACGCCCCCGGCGACTCCATCCGGCACACCCGGGCCAAGGGCGAGCCGCGGTTTCCCGACGGGCCCAAGGCCGACCCCGCCGGCTCGCACTTCGAGCGGCGGATCCGCAGCTTCCAGCCGCGGCGCAGCCGGGTGACGGCCGGGCAGGCCGACGCCCTCCAGCGGCTGTGGCCCCAGTGGGGGCTGGACATCGACGGGCAGCGGATCATCGACCTCGGCGAGCTGTTCGGCAACGACAGGCCGGTCGTGCTGGAGATCGGGTTCGGGATGGGCGAGGCCACCGCGCAGATGGCCGCCGCCGACCCGGACACCAACATCCTCGCCATCGACGTGCACACCCCGGGCCAGGGCAACCTGCTGAACCTCGCCGACCAGAACGGGCTGTCCAACGTCCGGGTGGGCAACGGGGACGCGATCATCCTGCTCCGCGAGATGCTCCGGCCCGACTCCCTCGACGGGCTGCGCGTGTACTTCCCGGACCCCTGGCCCAAGAAGCGGCACCACAAGCGCCGGCTGATCCAGCCCGAGTTCCTGACGCTCGCCGCCGAGCGGCTGAAGCCCGGCGCGATCGTGCACTGCGCGACCGACTGGGAGCCGTACGCCGAGCAGATGCTCGAGGTGCTCAGCGCCCACCCGGCCTTCGAGAACACGCAGGCGGACGGCGGTTTCGCGCCCCGGCCCGCATTCCGGCCGCTGACCCGTTTCGAGGGGCAGGGGCTGGACAAGGGTCATGTGGTGAACGATCTGCTGTTCCGGCGCGTACCGCACGGCCAGGACGGATAAGTCCAGCAAGCAGGGGCGGAAACGCGCCGGCCCCTCGTCCCGCCGTCGTTAGGGTCGATGCCCGTGGCCACCAGTCCCCCGTACCCGACCTACCCCCTCAGCCCCGGCGGCGGCACCCTGCGCCATCCGCACTGGTGGCAGCACCGGTGGGTGCGGTACGGAGCACTGATCACGCTGCTCGCGCTGTCCGGGCTGGTGATTCTCGCGCTGGTGCGCCGGCAGACCGGCACGGAAGGGTTCCTGGTCGGGCTCGGGCTGGCCGTGCTGCCCGTGCCCTGGCTCATATCCGCCTTCCGCTGGCTGGACCGGGTCGAGCCCGGCCCTTGGCGGAACCAGGTCTTCGCCTTCGCCTGGGGGGCCTGCGCGGCGGCGCTGATAGCCATCGTCGCCAACAGCTTCGCGACCCACTGGATAGCCACCGCCACCGCCGACCAGGCCGGCGCCGACACCCTCGGGGCGACGGTGATAGCGCCGATCGTCGAGGAGTCCGCGAAAGCCGCGGCCGTGCTGCTGGTCTTCCTCTTCAAGAGACGCGACTTCACCGGGATCGTGGACGGCGTGGTGATAGCCGGGACCACCGCGACCGGGTTCGCGTTCACCGAGAACATCCTCTACCTCGGTACGGCCTTCGGGACCGACCAGCTCACCGGCGACCGCGGCATCGCCTCCGTCACCGCCGCGACCTTCTTCGTGCGCATCGTGATGTCCCCGTTCGCGCACCCCCTGTTCACCACCCTCACCGGGCTCGGCTTCGGCGTGGCCGCGCTGTCCGGGGAGCGGCAGCGGGCCCGGCGCACCCTGGTGCCGCTCGGCGGGCTGCTGCTCGCGATGAGCATGCACGCCCTGTGGAACGGCTCCGCCACCTTCGGGCCGTACGGCTTCTTCGGCGTGTACGGCGGCTTCATGGTGCCCGTGTTCGCGCTGCTGACCTGGCTGTCGATCTGGACGCGGCAGCGGGAGCTGCGGATCGTGCGGGAGGAGCTGCCGGCGTATGTGTCGGCGGGGTGGCTGGGCCCGGGCGAGCCGTTCGCGCTCGGTTCGATGCGGGCGCGGCGGATGGCCCGGGACTTCGCCCGGCACCACGCCGGGCGCCCGGCCGCCCGGGTGGTGGCGGAGTACGAGACGTACGCCACCTCGCTGGCGTCACTGCGGCGCCGGGGGCGCCGGGGCCGGGCCGGGGCCGACTTCGTCGTACGGGAGCGGGAGGTGCTGGAGGAGCTGTGGCGCCGCAGGGAGACGGCGCGTCCCGCGCTCGAGTACGCGGCCCGGGCCATCGCCCCTGCCCCGGCGTACTGGCCGCCGTACGCACACCCGGCGGCGCCGAACCCCGGAAACCCCGGGTACGCCGGATACTCCACGTACTCCGGGTACTCCGGGTACTCCGGGTACTCCGGGTATCCCGCATACAACCCCTACCGCACCTAGGGGCCGGGATCTCGCGGGGATCGGCACCGCCGGGTCACACCGGGGAGACGGTGATCAGGCCGACGCCTCGGTCAGCGTCGTGAGCTGCTCCTTCGTCAGGGTCAGGTTCGCCACCTCCGTCAGGGCCGGCAGCTGGGACACCGTACGGGCCGAGGCGATGGGAGCCGCCACCGTCGGCTGGGCGGCGAGCCAGGCCAGGGCGACCGTGGCGACCGGGGCCTCATGGGCGGCGGCGACCTCGTCCAGGGCGGCGAGGACCCGCCGGCCGCGCTCGGACTCCAGGTGCTTCGCGGCGGCTCCGGCGCGGGCGCTGTCGACCGTCGCACCGGGGCGGTACTTGCCGGTCAGGAAGCCGGAGGCGAGGGCGTAGTACGGGACCGCGGACAGGCCCTCGCGGGCGGCGAGGTCCTGGAGGTCACCCTCGTAGGTGTCGCGGGAGACCAGGTTGTAGTGGGGCTGGACGGCGACATAGCGGGCCAGGCCCTCGCGGGCGGAGAAGTCCAGGGAGGCCTGAAGGCGCTCGGCGCCGATGTTGGAGGCGGCGATGTGCCGGACCTTGCCCGCCTTCACCAGCTCGTCCAGGGCGCCGATGATCTCCTCGACCGGCACCTCGGGCTGGTCGTAGTGGGTGTAGTACAGGTCGATGTAGTCGGTGCCGAGACGGCGCAGGGAGGCGTCGGCGGCGGCCTTGATGGTGGCCGCGGACAGGCCCTGGAACTCGGGGTGCTGGCTGACCTTGGTGGCGACGACGACGTTGTCGCGGTTGCCGCGCGCCTTCAGCCACGCGCCGATGATCGTCTCCGACTCGCCGCCCTTGTTGCCCTCGGCCCAGGCCGAGTAGACGTCCGCGGTGTCGATGAAGTTGCCGCCGGCGGCCGTGTAGGCGTCGAGGACGGCGAAGGAGGTGTCCTCGTCGGCGGTCCAGCCGAAGACGTTGCCGCCCAGGGCGAGCGGGAAGACCTCGAGGTCGGAAGAGCCGAGTGTGCGCAGTGAAGTCATGATCAATGCCAACGCCGGCGAGAGGAAGCGCATTCCTCCGCCGGCGCCGCGTTCACCCGGAAAGCCGGGCCTGTCAGGGGTTGAGGCCCTTGTCGCGCAGCCAGGCCATGGGGTCGATGGCGGTGGGCTGGCCGTCCGGGTGGACCTCCAGGTGCAGGTGCGGCCCGGTGACGTTGCCGGTCGCACCGACGCGGCCGATGACGTCGCCGGTGTTCACCTGCTGGCCGACCGAGACGTTGATCGAGGACTGGTGGCAGTACCAGAGCTGGGTGCCGTCGTCGAGGGTGATGACCGTGCGGTAGCCGTAGGCGCCGGCCCAGCCCGCCTCGGTCACCTTGCCGGCGTGCACCGACTTGATGAGGGTGCCGGTGGGGGCGGCGAAGTCCAGGCCGGTGTGGTAGCCGGAGGACCACATCGAGCCGGGCTGCCCGAAGGTGCCGGTGATCGTGTAGGACACGACCGGCAGCGAGTACTGCTTGGCCAGCTCGGCCAGGCGCTTGGCCTCGGCCTCCTTCTTGGCGTCGGCCTCCGCCTTCTGCTTGGCGGCGGCGGCCTTGGCGGCGGCCGCCTGCTCGGCCTTGGCGGCCGCGGCGGCGGTCTGCTTCTCGGAGGCGGCGAGCGCGGCGATGGTGGCCTTGCTGTCGGCCTGCCCCTTCTGCTGCTCGGCCTGGGCCATGATCCGGTTGCGCAGGGCCTCGCCCGCGCCACCGCTCTGCCCGGCCTCGGCCGAGGCCACGCCGACGGTGCCGAGCGTGCCGCCGGCGTCCTTGGGGGCGTCGGCGGAGTCGCCGCCGAAGAGGTGCTCGACGGAGTCCAGGTCCGGCATGGAGACGGAGACCGGCACCTTGCCGGGGTTGGCGCTGGCCATGCCGCCCGCGCCGACGGCGGCCATCACGCCGACACCGAGGACGGTGGAGCTGCGCGCGAAGCCGCCGCGCTGCTTGGCGACGCGGTGCCGACCGCGGACCGGAGCGACGGACTCCGCAGTGGGGTTCCACTCCTCCCAGGGGCCGTCCTCGGCGGCGGGGGAGCCGTATCCGAAGGTGTCCGTCTCGCGCTGAGCGGGTATGAACGGGGCTTCTGGGGCAGGCCGGTTGGACGCCACGCGGGCGCGCTCCTTTCCTTCCTCCGCCTACCGGGTTAGCTGACGGGTTCGGAGCAGGAAGGTCTCCTACGCGCGTAAACCGATCGTGGGCCGAGTCCGCTCGGCAAGTCCACGACGGTGTCCGCGTGATTCACCCCAAGGTGGTGGTTCCCCGGTTCCCTTACGGGATTCGGCGCGTGCGCACGGAGCCGCCTCTTGTGACGGCTGGGACGACCGCGCTGCGTTATCGAACGTTAATAGACCCTGCGGTTACTTTCCAAGCCCGTCCAGCTTGATCGTTAACCTTTTATGCCGGTACTTAAGGGTCACAAGACCAGCAAACCGGGCGAGTTGACGGCGACTCGGCCACCGTTCAGGAGTCACAGCGTTTTTGATGGTGACTCAGATGTTATGCGCGCGGAGTCGCCCGGTCACTCATCGTGAACCCCCTGCGGGGAGACCCTCAGGGGTGCCGTACGGCGAGCAGCGCCATGTCATCCGCCATCCCTCCCCCGGAGTGCCTCCGCACCTCGTCCGCGAGCCGCCCCAGCAGCGCGCCCGGACCGGCGAAGGTACGGCCGGTAAGCCGCCGCTCGGGGTCGTAGAACCGGCCGTGGACGTCCCGGGCCTCGGACAGCCCGTCGGTGTAGAGCAGCAGGGTGGCCCCACCCGGAAAGGCCGCCTCCAGCACCCGGTCCGGCCACACCCCGAGATCACCCATGCCGAGCGGCAGCGCGGGCTCGGGCCCGGCCAGCGTGCGCACCGCGCCGTCGGCGTACAGCAGCAGCGGCGGCGGATGGCCGCGGTTGACGACCCGGACGAGCCCCTCGCCGTGCGGGAGTTCGGCCAGTACGGCGGTGGTGAACCCCTCGAAGGCGTCGATACCGTCCCGCCGGGCGCCCTCGCGGGCCAGCGCCCGCTCCAGCCGCTGCGCCACCTCCTCCAGCGTGGCCTCCTGCTCGGCCGCCTCCCGGAACGCGCCGATCACCACGGCGACGGCCGCGACGGCACCCAGCCCCTTGCCCCGCACATCCCCGACGATCAGCCGGACGCCGTACGGGCTGTCCTGCACCGCGTACAGGTCGCCGCCGATGGACGCGTCCTGCCGCGCCGCCTCGTAACGGGCGGCGATCCGGAAACCGCCGATCCGCGCCGCGGGCTCCGGCAGTACGGCCCGCTGGGCGGCCTCGGCGATCTCCCGGGCGGAGGCCAGCCGCCGGTCACCCAGGCGGACCACCCGGTTGATGGCGCCGGCCAGCACGGCGACGCTGGCCACGGTGACCAGATCGGTGACCGTGGCCACGGCCGGACGGGCACCGCCCTGCGCATGCACGGCGTAGGTGGCGCCGAGCGCCGCGAGGCCGGTCAGCGCGGTGCTGCGCAGCGAACTGAGCGGGGCCGCGATCAGCACGGCGGCGGTGAAGAAGGGGACGGCGGTGAAGTCCCTCGGCGTCAGCAGGCCGTAGAGGACACCGCAGAAGATCAGCAGGACGGGCAGGCCCCGGGCCAGGGCGCGGGCACTCGGACGGCGCGGAGCAAGCGGGGAAGGGCGCACGGGGGCGGGCCGGTCGCCGTGGCCCGGCCCGGGCACCGGGTCGCCGGGGAGCCGGCCGCCCGCCCTGGCGTACGGGCTCTCCTCCACCTCACCAGGGCGCACCGTGTCTCTCCCGCATGTCCGACGTACCTCCAGATTTGCGGGCCCGGCAAGGCCGGGCGACCCCGGTGGGCCGACCGGATGAGCCCGTCCAAAGGACCCGCCGTAAACCGATGTGCGCGGGACCCCACGGATGACGTACACTGAAGTCACAACGACGCGGGGTGGAGCAGCTCGGTAGCTCGCTGGGCTCATAACCCAGAGGTCGCAGGTTCAAATCCTGTCCCCGCTACTGAAACTCAGGGCCGGAAACCAGCAATGGTTTCCGGCCCTGAGTGTTTCCATGAGCGTGTACGGCCCTAGGGGCGCCCCCGCAGGGGCGCCGGCCTGTTTCACCGGGCCAAGCGGGCCGGGAGTCAGCCCGCCAACAGATGAGAGTTCGGCGCCTTGGCGACCGCCTCCAGCTCGGGGACGACCACGACCTCCACTCCCCCCGCACCGAGCAGCCCGGCCCCGTCGGCCGACGCCACGAAGGTGTCCGGCTCCCGCCAGGCGGTGACCACCCGGCGCACCCCCGCCCCGAGGATCAGCTCCGCACAGGGCGCCGGCCGCGACGCCCGCCGCGCACAGGGCTCCAGGCTGCTGTAGACCGTGGCGCCGGGCAGCCGCGGATCGGCCAGGTCCAGCTTCGCCAGCGCCGCCTCCTCCGCGTGGACCACCGCGTCGCCGCCCTCCCGGGAGTGGCCGCGGGCCAGCTCGGTGCCGTCCGCGGCGACCACCACCGCGCCCACGCTGAACGCGGTCTCCGAGGGCGGACACTGGGCGGCCAGCTCACAGGCGGTGCGCAGCCAGTGCCGGTCGGCGGCGGTGGCGGCCGCACCGGTGCCGGGGGCGGTGGGCTCGTACCGCATGAGGACGACGTCCTCGATCCGGCGCGTCTCGGTGAGCCGCAGCCGGCCCGGCTGATAGCCCCCGGGGCCGAACAGCCGCGGGGCCGCCGGGTCACCGACGAAGAGCGGGGCGAGGACCAGCTGGAGTTCGTCGGCGAGACCCTGCTGGAGCAGCTGGGTGTGCACCTGGCCGCCGCCCTCGACCATCAGCCGCCGCACACCCCGCACCTCGTACAGGTGCTTCAGCAGCAGCCGCCAGTCGAGGCCGGGCCCGAGCGCGACGACATCGGCCGTGCCGCCGAGCAGGCCTGCGGCCCGTTCGGCGCCCCGGTCGGTGGTGTAGACGACCTTGTCGCCGCCGGTGTGCCAGAAGTTCGCCCCCGGGTCGAGATCGCCGGAGGCGGTGACGGTCACCTTCAGCGGGTACTCCGGCCGGCCCGCCGCGACCCGGGCCGCACGCCGCTCGGCGGAGTTCACCAGCAGGCGCGGATTGTCGGCGCGGATGGTGCCGGCGCCGATCAGAATGGCGTCCACGGAGGCCCGCACCGCGTCGACCCGGTCGAAGTCGGCCGGGCTGGACAGCAGCAGCCGGTCGGGGCCGGTGTCGTCCAGGTAGCCGTCCAGGGAGACGGCGGCGGACAACAGCACGTACGGGTACGACATCGGCGCGCTCTCCCTGCGAGAACTTTCCCCCACCAAGACCTTCTTGGTTCAAGTTTGAAACAAACTTACACTGGCACCATGACGACCCGCTGGCTCACCCCCGAGGAGCAGCGCGCGTGGCGCGCGTATCTCGCCGCGAAGACCCTCCTCGAGGACGCGATCGACCGACGGCTCCAGCAGGACGCGGGCATGCCCCACCTGTTCTACTCCGTGCTGGCCTATCTGTCCGAGGCACCCGACCGCCGGCTGCGCATGACCGACCTCGCCGAACGGCTGAAGATCACCCGCAGCAGGCTGACCTACGCCGTGACCCGGCTGGAACGGGACGGGCTGGTGCGCCGGGAGGACTGCCGCTGGGACAAGCGCAGCCAGCTCGCGGTCCTGACCGACGAGGGGATGACCGTCCTGGAGCGTACGGCACCCGGGCACGTCGAGACCGTACGGTCCACGCTGTTCGACCGGCTCACCCCGGAGCAGGTGGGGCAGCTGGAGGCGATCTGTACCGGGATCACCCGCGGACTCCAGGGCGACGACGCCGAGCCCGGGGCGGAGGACGTCCCCTGGCGGCGCCGCTCCTCCTGTTCCTGATATTCCGATTGCTTTAAGTTTGAAGCATGGGATAGGGTCCACCGCGTAACGCTGCTTCAAATCTGAAGCACATGTCCGTGCCCGGAGGACCGCATGTCCGACTTCCCTGCCGCCACGCCGCGCGCCCGCGTCCGGGTACCGCTGCGCTTCCACGACGGTTACGCCGTCGACGCCGAGCTGGTCACCTTCCACGGCCTCGCCGACGGCCAGGAGCATGTCGCCGTCGTCCTCGGCGACCCCGGCCCCGTGCCGCTGGTGCGGCTGCACTCCGAGTGCCTGACCGGGGACGTCTTCGGCTCCGCCCGCTGCGACTGCGGGCCCCAGCTGCGCGAGGCCGTCGAGCGCATCGCCGACCGCGGCGGAGTGCTGCTCTACCTCCGCCAGGAGGGCCGGGGCATCGGCCTCTACAACAAGCTCGACGCGTACGCCCTTCAGGACCAGGGCCTCGACACCTACGCCGCGAACGCCGCCCTCGGCCTGCCGGAGGACGCCCGCGACTACACGGCCGCCGCGCAGATGCTGACCGCGCTCGGCATCGGCGAGCTGGACCTGCTGTCCAACAACCCCGACAAGGCCGAGCAGTTGCGCTCGCTGGGCACCGTGGTCCGCGACCGGGTGCCGACCGGCGTCTTCACCACGGACCACAACGTCCGCTATCTGCGCGCGAAGGTCCTCCAGACCCAGCACACGCTGCCGCTGGCCGAGCTGACGGAACTGACCGCGGGCTGAGCCCTTTTCAGACGGCCGCCGGACAGCGGGAATGTCCGGCGGCCCTGTTCTGATCGGGCCGCCGGCGCTGAAATGCAGAAAACCCCCGCACCATAGGTGCGGGGGTTTTCCCAATAATTGTTCGGCGGTGTCCTACTCTCCCACAGGGTCCCCCCTGCAGTACCATCGGCGCTGTGAGGCTTAGCTTCC
>NZ_JBHXVE010000049.1:0-28364 GCF_042672505.1 Streptomyces sp. NPDC127190 | reverse complement strand
CAGGATGTTGATCGGCGTACGGCCGAACGCGTCCGCCTTCTCCGTACCGCCCTTGCCGTCCAGCGCCACACTGTGGATGTTGCCGTTCAGATGCTGGTAGAACCACCAGCCGACGCCTGCCGTGGCCAGCACCAGCAGGGCCGTGCAGATACCGACGATCTTCAGGACACGCCTGCCGCGCCCTGCCGGACGCGCCCGGCGCCGTGCCGCGGCGCGTCCGCGTCCGCGTCCGCCGCGCGAACGGGCCGCCTCACGGGCCGCCGCCCGGCCGCCGACCGCCGGCCTCACCGCCTCCCGACCCCCCGTGGGGCGCGCCTCACCCGGCCCGGCCGTACGCTGTTCCGGCATCTGGGCGGTGCGGCTGCGCGTGGTCTGCCCGACCGGGCCGTCCCACGGGTCGCTCATCTCCCACTCCCAATGAACGCTCGGGCCGGTCAGGCCGGTGGACGAGAAGACGGAGCGCCACACCCCGACTCGGTTGCGTAGTTGCGCAATCTAACAAACACATGGCCCGAGCAGCAGTGATCCTGGGGGAATTCACAGGTGAGGCATCTCATGCAACCGCTCACCAGAGAAGCGTCACGAAGTCCGCGCATGTCACACCGCTGCTCGCGCCCCGGACCGCAGTGCGGGCAGCGCCAGGGCGTAGAGGGCGAGTACGGCGGTGAGCAGCAGGTAGTACACGGCCGGCAGCGCGGGCAGGCCGAGCGCCGGGCCGAGCGGTGAGACCGGCAGTACCAGACCGATGGCGGCCAGCACGAGCGCGGCCCGGGCGACCGGTCCCGGTCCGCGCCGGCCGGCGGTGCCGCGGCCGGCCCGCAGCAGCACCATCACCAGGGCCTGGGTGAGCAGGTTCTCGCTGAACCAGCCGGAGTGGAACACCGCCTCGTCGTCGCCCGTCCCCGGCCCGTGCACCGCGAGCGCCAGGACGCCGAAGGTGGCCAGGTCCGCGACGGCGTTGAGGCCCCCGAAGACGGTGATGAAACGCAGCAGGGCCCGCGGGTCCAGCACGGTCGGCCGGCGCAGCACCGAGGGGTGCGGGCGGTCGTGGGCGAAGGTGAGCTGGGCGGCGTCGAAGCACAGGTTCTGCAACAGGACCTGGGCCGGGAGCATCGGCAGGAAGGGCAGCAGCAGACCCGCGGAGAGCATCGCGAGGACGTTGCCCAGGTTGGAGGAGAGGGTGATGCGCAGATAGGTGGCGATGTTGCCGCCCGCGTGCCGGCCCGCGGCGACGGCGTGCGCGAGCGCGGTGAGGTCCCGCTCCGCCAGCACCACGTCCGCGCCCTCCCGGGCCACGTCGGCGGCGTCCCGCGGGGCGATGCCGACGTCGGCGGTGCGCAGCGCGGGCAGGTCGTTGACCCCGTCGCCGAGAAAGCCGACGGTGTGCCCGGCGGCGCGCAGCGCCTCGATGACACGGGCCTTGTGTTCCGGGGTGCAGCGCGCGAAGACGGTCGTACGGCCGGCCGCCTCGGCGAGTTCGCCGTCCGGGAGCCGGTCGAGGGCGTCGGCGGTGAGGACGGCGTCTGCGGCGACCGGAACGCCGAGGTCGCGGCAGGCGCGGACCGCGGTGTCCGGATGGTCGCCGGTGAGGATCTTGACGGTGACCCCCCGGTCGGCGAGGACGGCCAGCGCGTCGGCGGCGGAGGGCGCGAGCGCGTCCCGCAGGGTGACCAGCCCCCGGAAGACCAGCCCGCGGACGTCGGCCGGCCGGTGGTCCCGGTCGCGCGCCGGGCGCTCGGCGGTGGCGACCGCCAGGACCCGCACCCCGCCCTCGGCCTGCCGGGCGGCGAGCGCCCGCAGCCGGTCCCGCTCCTCGTCGGCGAGGGCACAGCGCTCCAGTACGGCCTGCACGTCCCCCTTGACGGCCAGCGTGTGCGTGCCGAGCCGGCCGGGGGTGCGGACGACCGCGACGGCCAGCCGCCGGTCCGGCGCGAAGGGTACGGCCGCGATCCCGTCGTACGCCGTGAGCGCGGCCTCGTCGGCCGCGTCCAGGATCGCCTCGTCCAGGGCGTCGGGGGCGGGCAGCTCCGCGAGCTGGAGGGTCCACCAGGCGTTGACGGCGGCCCAGTGCAGGACATCGGGGTCGTCCCGGCCGTCGGGGCCGAGGGCGCGGTCGACGACGGGCCGGTCCTGGGTGAGGGTGCCGGTCTTGTCCAGGCACAGCACGTCGACGGCGCCGATGTCGTACAGGGCCGGCAGCCGCTTGACGATCACCCCGTGGGCGCGGGCCAGCAGCGCGGCGCCGCGGGCCAGACAGAGGGTGACGAGGACGGGCAGCATCTCCGGGGTCAGTCCGACCGCCACCGCCACCGCGAACGGCAGCGTCTCCAGGCCCCGGCCGCGCAGCGCCGCGTTGGCCATCAGCACCAGGGGCGGGGTCAGCAGCATGAACCGGATCAGGATCCAGGAGATGCCGTGCACGGAGCGGTCGAAGGCGCTGCCCTCGGGCCGGCCGGCGCCACGCTCGTGTGCCGTGGCGAACCGGGTGTGCGGACCGGTCGCGACGACCACCGCGGTACCGCTGCCGGAGGCCACGCTGCTGCCCTGGAAGCAGAGCTGGGGCCGGTCGAGAACGCCGGACCGCTCGGCGGCCGCGGTGCGGGGGGCGTGGTCCGAAGCCCTCCCCCGCTCTCGGCTCCGCTCGAGCGGGGGGACCCCTTTGGGGACCGGGGCGGACTCACCGGTCAGTGCCGCCTGATGCACGGTCAGCCCGGCCGCCCGCAGCAGGTGTACGTCCGCCGGTACCAGATCCCCCGGCCCCAGCCGGATCACATCGCCCGGCACCAGCTCGGCCACCGGTACCTCGCGGGTCACCGGGCGGGCGCCCTCCTCGGCCCGGCGCAGCACCGTGGCGGTGGTGGCGACCAGCTCCCGCAGCGCGGCCGTCGAGCGGTCGGCGCGGCGCTCCCCGGCGGCCCGCAGGACGCAGCTCACCACGACCAGCGACAGGATCACCGAGGCGGTGCCCCAGGCGAGGACGGCCGCCGAGACCAGCCCGAGGCAGGCCAGCACCGCCGTGAACGGATCCCGCAGGCTGCGCAGGAGCAGCCGGGGCCAGGAGGCCGCACGCCGGGCCGGGCCGGTGTTCTCGCCCAGCCGGGCCAGCCGCTCCTCGGCCTGCGCCTCGGTCAGTCCGCGCGGGCCGCTGTCCAGCCGGCGCAGCGTCTCCAGCACGGTCGGCGGCGACGCCGGTGCGGTCGTCTCGGCGTCCTGCCCCGAGGCGGTGGTGGTGTCAGCCACCGGTTCCGCGCAGCTCGCGCACCGGCGCGAGGGGGTGCTGCGAACGCGCCGTCAACTGCCCGACCATCACCCGCACCACGGTGACGACGTCCGGGTCGTCGACGTAGTACACCTGCCGTCTGCCCTCGCGGCGGGAGCGTACGAGCCCGGCGAGCTTCAGCTTGGCCAGATGCTGGCTGACGGCCGGCAGCGCGCCGCCGACCCGGGCGGCGAGGTGCGTGACGTCGCTCTCGCCCTGCGACAGCGCCCACATCAGGTGCAGCCGGGCGGAGGAGGCGAGCAGTCCGAACGCGGCGGCCGCCTCGGCGAGGACCTCGGCCGACGGATCCTCGAAGCCACCGGCGTTCCCCGTCACAGCCCTCTCCCGTCCCGCCCACTCCACAGCCGACACTCATGTGCCCGCCCAGTGTAGGTGTGTGGATGCTCGGTGTCCTTGCGCGGTCGCGCAATGTCATGAGTCCGTGCCAACACCTCAACGGCTCGTCACCAAAGGCCGGATGCGATGGCCATGGCTCAGTGCCCCTCCCTAGGCTTGCGCAAACAGGCAAGTACAGGGGTAGATACGGGGAAGTACAGAGAGGACAACACCGTGGGCGTCATCGGCTGGATCATCCTCGGCCTGCTCGCCGGGGCCATCGCCAAGCTCCTGCTGCCCGGCCGCGACCCGGGCGGGCTGATCGGCACCACCCTCATCGGCGTCGCGGGCGCGTTCGTCGGCGGCTGGCTCTCCGCGCACTTCCTCCACCGGGCGGTGCAGAAGGACTTCTTCGACCTCTACACCTGGGGCGCGGCGATCGCCGGCTCCCTGGTGCTCCTCATCGGCTACCGCATCCTGTTCGGCAACTCCCGCGACTGATCCCCGGTGCGCGCCCGTCCGCGCGCCTCCAGGCATGCCGCCATGTGCGCCTCCTCCAGCCGGCCGAGGAGGAAGGGCAGCATGCCCCGTTCCAGCAGGGCCAGTTCCCACGCGCCGCGCGCCCTGGCCACCTCGGCCCGGGCGTCGTCCTCAGTCCGGCCCGCATCCGCGGACCGGGGGCGCCCCCGCGTCACCAGCAGCCGGAGCAGGCCGCCGACCGGGAGTCCGGGGCGGGGGCCGGAACCGGAACCGGGGTCGGAGCCGGGGCCGGAGCCGGAGTCGGAACCGGGGTCGGAACCGAAGCCGGGCCCGCCGCATGCCGCGGCCAGCGCCCCGCGGTACGCGCGGTATTCGAGGTCCGCGAAGGCCGCGATGCGGCGCGCCGCGCACAGCGCCCGGTCGCGCAGCTCGGCGCGCCCGACCCGGCTGCCGCACCGCACCATCGCCTCACCGACCTGGCCCATCGCCAGGGCCCGGTCCAGCACCCGCTCGAACACCACGCTGAACTCCGGCTCCACCGGATCGGCATCCGTCATCCGTCCCCCGATACCCGACAGCTCACCACCAATAGTTCCATATTTGCGCAACCATCGAAGCAGTACACGCGGGGCAAGAGGATCTAGGCTGCTTGTGTAGGGAGTGTCGTTCCGTCTGTGGGGTCCGTGGCGTGGTGAGGGAAGTCCCGTTGAACTTCTGGTCGCTCTATCAGCATGGCTTCGCGCGCGTCGCCGCGTGCACCGGCCACACCGTCATCGCCGCACCGCACGCCAACGCCGAGGCGGTCCTGCGGCACGCGCGGCGGTGTGCCGAGGAGGGGGTCGCCGTCGCCGTCTTCCCCGAGATGGTGCTGTGCGGCTACTCCATCGAGGACCTGCTGCTCCAGGACGCGCTGCTCGACGAGGTCGAGCAGGCGCTCGCCACCGTCGTGGCCGCCTCGGCCGAGCTGCTGCCGGTGCTGGTCGTGGGCGCCCCGCTGCGGCACCGCAACCGGATCTACAACTGCGCGGTCGTCGTGCACCGCGGCCGGGTCCTCGGTGCCGTACCGAAGTCGTACCCGCCGAACTACCGGGAGTTCTACGAGCGGCGGCAGATCGCCGGCGGCGACGACGAGCGCGGCGGCACCATCCGGATCGGCGGGGAGAGCGTGCCGTTCGGCGTGGACCTGCTGTTCTCCGCCGCCGACGTGCCCGGCCTGGTGCTGCACGCGGAGATCTGCGAGGACATGTGGGTGCCGGTGCCGCCCAGCGCCGAGGCGGCCCTCGCCGGCGCGACCGTGCTGGTCAACCTCTCCGGCAGCCCGATCACCGTGGGCCGGGCCGAGGACCGCAAGCTGCTGTGCCGCTCCGCGTCCTCCCGCTGCCTCGCCGCGTACGTCTACGCCGCCGCCGGTCTCGGCGAGTCCACCACGGACCTGTCCTGGGACGGCCAGACCATGATCTACGAGAACGGGGTGCTGCTGGCCGAGTCCGACCGCTTCCCGGTCGGCGACAGTTACGCGGTGGCCGACATCGACCTGGACCTGCTGCGCCAGGAACGGCACCGGATGGGCACCTTCGACGACAACCGGCGCACCCACGGCGAGCGCACCCGCGACTTCCGCACGGTGGACTTCCGGCTGGACCCGCCGCGGACCGACCTCGGTCTGCGCCGCCGCCTGGAGCGCTACCCGTTCGTGCCCGCCGACCCCGACCGGCTGGCCCTCGACTGCTACGAGGCGTACAACATCCAGGTCGCGGGGCTCCAGCAGCGGCTCGCGGCGATCGGCGGCCCGAAGGTGGTCATCGGTGTCTCCGGCGGCCTGGACTCCACGCACGCGCTGATCGTCGCCGCCCGGGCGATGGACCGGGCCGGCCGCCCGCGCACCGACATCCTCGCCTACACCCTGCCCGGCTTCGCCACCAGCGACCACACCAAGAGCAACGCCCACAAGCTGATGCGGGCCCTCGGGGTCACCGCGGCCGAGCTGGACATCACGCCGACCGCACGGCTGATGCTGAAGGAGATGGGGCACCCGTTCGCCGCCGGTGAGCCGGTGTACGACGTCACCTTCGAGAACGTCCAGGCCGGGCTGCGCACCGACTACCTCTTCCGGCTGGCCAACCAGCACGGCGGCATCGTGCTGGGCACCGGCGACCTCTCCGAGCTGGCGCTCGGCTGGTCGACGTACGGCGTCGGCGACCAGATGAGCCACTACAACGTCAACTCGGGCGTGCCGAAGACGCTGATCCAGCATCTGATCCGCTGGGTCATCGGCAGCGGCCAGTTCGACGAGGAGACCGGGAAGATCCTGGCCGCCATCCTCGACACCGAGATCAGCCCCGAGCTGATCCCCGGCGAGGAGTTGCAGTCGACCGAGTCGAAGATCGGCCCGTACGCGCTGCACGACTTCACCCTGTTCCATGTGCTGCGCTACGGCTTCCGGCCGTCCAAGATCGCCTTCCTGGCCTGGCACGCCTGGCACGACACGGCGGCGGGGGCCTGGCCGCCCGGCTTCCCGGAGGAGAAGCGGGGCTCCTACGACCTGGCGGAGATCCGGCGCTGGCTGGAGGTCTTCTGCCGCCGCTTCTTCGCGTTCGCCCAGTTCAAGCGGTCGGCCATGCCGAACGGGCCGAAGGTGTCCGCCGGCGGCTCGCTGTCGCCGCGCGGCGACTGGCGGGCCCCGTCGGACGGCAACGCCGAGGCGTGGCTGCGGGACCTGGAGCGGTTCGAGTTCTAGGCCGGGGCGCCCCCGGTCGCACCCGTCAGGTGTTCCAGGTCTCGTCGTACGGGTCGTGCGGGACCGGGACCGGGCGGGTGCCGGTGACCTTCAGGTAGGGAACGGGGCCGTTGTTGACCGGGTCGTGGGCCAGGCGGGGGGTGTAGGTGCCGGTCACCTCCAGCCACGCGTCCGGGCGCAGCACCGGGGGCAGGTCGCCGGTCAGGGCGATCTTCACCGGCTGGGCGTCCGCGGCACAGCAGTTGAGGGCCATCCGGACCAGGTAGGGCGCGCCGGAGCGGTCCAGGGCGAGGAAGCCGGTGACCCGGACGGGACGGCCGTGCAGGGAGCGGCCGTGGTCGTAGGCCGCGCGGGAGGCGTAGTCGACGACCGAGAGGGGAACCGGGTCGCCGCCGGGCAACGGGCCGTACCCGTACGGCTTCTGGAGCGCTGTGCCGGCCCGCAGCGCGCTGTAGGAGCCGAGCGCGGGCGGGGCGATGAGGATCAGGGCGAGCAGGGGCAGCAACAGCAGCCAGGAGAGCCGGGGTTCGGGGTGGCTGTGCCGGTCCGGGCCGTGCTGGTCCGGGCTGGGCTGGTCCGCGCTGGGCTGGTCGCGGTGGTGGCGGGCGCGCCGGCGCTCGTACCAGGCCGTCGCCGCGGCCGTCGCGATCAGCACCACTCCCGAGGCCAGCAGCAGCGGGCGCAGGCCCGTCTTGACGTAGCGCAGATACAGGTCGGTGCTGCCCGCGTGCAGCAGTGCGGCGCCGAGCAGGAACAGGACGGCGGCCTGGGACGGGCGGTTCACAGCAGCACCGCCCCGGTCAGCAGGCCGCCCGCGACGGCCAGCACGAAGGTGGCCGGCGCGAACCGGAGCGCGAAGGCCCGGCCGAAGGTGCCGGCCTGCATCGCGAACAGCTTGAGGTCGATCATCGGACCCACCACCAGGAAGACCAGCCGGGCCGTCAGCGAGAACTGGGTGAGGGAGGCCGCGACGAACGCGTCCGCCTCCGAGCAGATGGAGAGCAGTACGGCCAGGACGGCGAGGGCGAGCACGGAGAAGACGGGGTTCCCGGCCGCCGTGCGCAGCCACTCCGCCGGGGTCGCCGCCTTCAGGGTGGCCGCGGCCATCGCGCCGAGCACCAGGAAGCCGCCCGCGTGCACGGTGTCGTGCCGGACCGACTGCCAGAACGCCTCCCCCCGGGTCGCGCCCTCGTGCGCCCCGTGCGCCGGCGGGCGCAGCCAGTCGGTACGGCCCAGCCGCTGCCACAGCCAGCCCATCACGCACGCCACCAGCAGGCTCGCCGCGAACCGGGCCAGCACCATCACGGGATCGCGGGGGAAGGCGACGGCGGTGGCGGTGAGCACGATCGGGTTGATCGCCGGGGCGGAGAGCAGGAAGGCGAGGGCGGCGGCCGGGGTCACTCCGCGGCGCACCAGGGCGCCCGCCACCGGCACCGAAGCGCACTCGCAGCCCGGCAGGACCGCGCCCGCGACCCCGGCCACGGGCACCGCCAGCAGGGGGCGGCTCGGCAGGGCGCGGGCGAAGAAGGACGGCGGGACGAACACCGCGATCGCCGCCGACAGCAGCACACCGAGGACCAGGAAGGGCAGCGCCTGCACGGTCACCGCGACGAACACCGTCATCCAGCTCTGCATCAGCGGGGTGCCGAGCGCGCCGCGGATCGGGGACTGGGCGAGCACCGCCAGGACGAGGACGAGCGTCAGCACCAGCGGGGAACTGAGCCTGGCTCCGCCCTCCGTCCGGTCCGCGGGGCGGCCCGGGGCCCGCGCCTCGGCGCCGGGCGGGGCGTCTTCGGTGATGGCCACGGGTGGATACCTCCGCTGGTACGGTTCCTCCCCCTGCGTACGCGAGGCGTCGCACGGGCGTTCATCCCCTTGCTGGAACCACTCCCGTCCTTGGGGCAGTCTTTTCCCTCGTGGCGAGCGTTCCGTATCAAGGCGGCCCCGGCGTACCGCACATGGTGGTGTGCGGTGACGACGGACTCGCGCACCGGCTGGCCGCCGAGTTGCGCGGAGTCTACGGCGAGCAGGTGACCCTCGTCGTACCACCGAACGGACGCACCGCCCGGCCGCCCGTCGTCGGACGCGCCCGGGGCGTGTCGGCGTCGCTGCTGGACCGCGTGGTCAGCGCCACGGTCGGCCGGACCGGCGGGGCGGCCACGCCCGCCGCCGCCCAGAGCAACGCCCCGAGCGGCGGTGGCGGCATCGGCGGGACCGGCGGTGGTGCCGGTGACGGGGTGCTGGAGGCCGCCGAACTCACCGAAGCCGTGCTCGCCGAGGCCGGGGTGGAACGGGCCGCCGCGCTCGCCCTCGTCCACGACGACGACGAGACCAACATCCGGGCCGCCCTCACCGCCCGCCGGCTCAACCCGCGACTGCGGCTCGTACTGCGGCTGTACAACCGGCGGCTGGGCCAGCACATCGAGGAACTCCTGGACCAGGCCGCCGCGTTGGCCGGCTGCGACGACGCCGACGGCATCGGCCCGGACGCCTCCACCACCGTGCTGTCCGACGCCGACACCGCCGCGCCCGCGCTGGCCGCCACCGCCGTGGCCGGCACCAGCAAGGTCGTGCAGTGCGAGGGGCTGCTGCTGCGGGCCGTGGAACGGCCGCCGTCCGGGGACGGACCGGCCGCCGACCCCGGCCTGTGCACCCTCGCGCTGCTGTCCGCGCCCGCCGGCGACACCCCGGCCGGCGACGGCTCCGCTCCGGGCAACGGGGAGCAGGAGCCGCGGCTGCTGCCCGACGACGAGGAGGTACGGCAGGCCGGCGGGCGGGCGGCCGTGGTGCTGGAGCAGGTGACGTCCGCGGCCGGCCGGGAGTCGGCCGCACCCGGCCGCGGGGTGGGCGGTGTGCCCCCGCTCGCCTCCCTCTTCTCCCGGCGGCTGCGCTGGTCGCTGGCCGGGATGGTGGCGTGCGTGGTCGCGCTCGCCGTCGCGCTGTGGGCGGTGACGCCCCATCTCCATCCGGTGCGGGCCTTCTATCTCACCCTCCTCGATCTGTTCGCCATCGACGACCCGGCCATCGGCGCGCCGCTCGGCCGCCAGATCCTCCAACTCCTCTCCGGGCTCACGGGGTTGCTGCTGCTGCCGGTGCTGCTGGCCGCCGTCCTGGAGGCGCTCGGCACCTTCCGCACCGCCTCCGCGCTGCGCAAGCCGCCCCGCGGGCTCGGCGGGCATGTCGTCCTGCTCGGGCTGGGGAAGATCGGCACCCGGGTGCTGAGCCGGCTGCGCGAGCTGAACGTCCCCGTGGTCTGTGTCGAGTCCGACCCCGAGGCCCGCGGTCTCGCCACCGCGCGGCGGCTGCGGGTGCCGGTGGTGCTCGGCGACGTCACCCAGGAAGGGGTCCTGGAGGCCGCCAAGATCCACCGGGCGCAGGCGCTGCTCGCGGTGACCAGCGCCGACACCACCAACCTGGAGGCGGTGCTGTACGCGCGGACGGTACGGCCCGATCTGCCGGTGGTGCTACGGCTGTACGACGACGACTTCGCCACCGCCGTGTACCGGACGCTGCGTGCCGCGTACCCGCAGGCGCGGACCCGGAGCCGGAGCGTCACGCATCTCGCCGCACCCGCCTTCGCCGGGGCGATGCTGGGCCGGCAGGTGCTGGGGGCGATTCCGGTGGAGCGCAGGGTGTTGCTGTTCGCCGCGGTCGGGGTGGACGGGCATCCCCAGCTGGAGGGGCGGACCGTGCGGGAGGCTTTCCGGCCGGGGTTCTGGCGGGTGCTGACGCTGGACGGCCGGACCGATACCGCTCCTGATCATGTGCTGGAGAAGGGGGACCGGGTGGTGGTGGCGGCGACCCGGAGAGGGCTGGCCGAACTCCGCTGACCCCTCCGGTGGTTCACCGGCCTTTTGCCCCCCGCCCACCCGAAACGGTCGGCTGGAAGACTCCGTCCCGGGTGGGGGTGGGTGAGGCCGGCTGGGTGCTGCCGTGGGTGGGCTCAGGAGGGCGGGAGGTGGGTGGCGGCGAAGGCGAGTTCCAGGGCCACCTGCTTGATGCGCTCGTCCACCACCAGCGAGCCGTGGCCCGCGTCGTAGCGGTACACCTCGTGGATCGCGGAGCGGTCCCGCAGGCGTGCCACGTAGTTGTCGATCTGGCGGATCGGACACCGCGGGTCGTTGACGCCCGCCGAGATGTAGACGGGTGCCTTGACCTGGTCGACATAGGTGAGCGGGGAGGACGCCTCGAAGCGGTCGGGGACCTCCTCCGGGGTGCCGCCCAGCAGGGTGCGGTCCATGGCCTTCAGCGCCTCCATCTCGTCGTGGTACGCGGTGACGTAGTCCGCGACGGGCACGACCGCGATGCCCACCGCCCACGCCTCGGGCTGGGTGCCGAGGCCGAGCAGGGTGAGGTAGCCGCCCCAGGAGGCACCGGTGAGGACCAGCCGGGCCGGGTCGGCGAGGCCCGAGGAGACCGCCCAGTCGCGGACCGCGGCCACGTCCTCCAGCTCGATCAGGCCGACCCGGTGCTTGAGCGCGTCGGTCCAGGCGCGGCCGTAGCCGGTGGAGCCGCGGTAGTTGACCCGGACCACCGCGTACCCGTGGTCGACCCAGGCGGCCGGGCCCGCGGCGAAGGAGTCGCTGTCGTGCCAGGTCGGGCCGCCGTGCAGGTCGAACACCGTGGGCAGCGGGCCGGTCGCGCCCGCCGGCTTCTGGACCAGGGCGTGGATCCGGCCGCCGGGCCCCTCCACCCACACGTCCTCCACCGGCACCGACGGCGGGCAGGTCATGCCCGGGGGGTCCAGCACCACGCCGCCGGAGGTGGAGCGCACCGCCGGGGGCCGCGCCGCCGAGGACCACAGGTACTCCACGCTGCCGTCGGGGCGGGCCGTGGCGCCGGAGACCGAGCCGGGCGGGGTGGGGATGCGGGACAGCTCACGGCCCGCCAGGTCATAGCGGAACAGCTCGCTGCGGGCCTCGAAGCTGTGGGCGATGAGCAGGGCCGAGCCGTCCGGGTACCACTCGGCGCTGACGTCACCGGGCAGGTCGAGGGCCAGGTCGGTCTCCTCGCCGGTCGCCACGTCCCACACCAGCGGCTCCCAGCGGCCCCGGCGCTGATGGCCGACGAGCAGCCGGGTGTCGCCGTCCACCGGGGCGAAGCCCAGCACCTCCAGGCCGAGTTCCTCGGTGCCGCCCTTGGTGTCCTCCAGCTCGGCGACCGTCGTGCCGTCGGGGCGCAGCACGCGCAGCGCCGAGTGCATGGCGTCGCCGTGCTCGGTGTGCTCGACGGCGATCAGCGAGCCGTCGTGCGAGAGGTCGCCGACGCCCGCGGACTCGCGGTGCCGGTAGATCTCCAGCGGGGCGGCGCCCTCGCGGGCGAGGTGGATCGTCGTACCGTCCGCGTCCGTGGAGCGGCCGACGACCGCCGTACGCCCGTCGCGGGCCAGGGCGAGGCCGGCCGGGTAGGAGGGGTCGAGCCCGGGGACGGCCGGTTCGTCCGGGCCGCCCGCGAAGGGCTGGCGGCGCCAGATGCCGAACTCGTCGCCGTCCTTGTCGTCGAACCACCAGATCCAGGCGCCGTCCGGGGAGAGCACGCCGTCGGTGGTGCCGTTCGGCCGGTCGGTCACCTGGCGCTGGTGACCGGTTCTGCGGTCCCAGGCGTACAGCTCGTACGTACCCGTCGCGTTCGACACGAAGAGGGAGCGGTCGGGGGCGTCCTCCGCCCAGTCGGGCAGGGACACCCGCGGCGCCCGGAAGCGCTTCTCCCAGTCCGGCATCCCCGGCTCGTCCCGCATGTCCCGCATCCTCGGCTCGCCCGCCGTGTCCGGCGTGTCCGGCGTCTTGCTCTCGCTCGTGGCCCCAGTCATGCGCCCATACTGCCTGGCCCCGCCGACAATTCGCTGGCCGGTACGCCCAGCCTGTGGATAACTTTCGGATCATGAGCACAACGACAGCCTCCGTATCCGTTCCCGACGGCTGGCGCGAGGACAACCGCGCCATGTGGGACGAGCGGGTTCCGGTGCACGTCGCCGGGGAGTACTACGACCTGGACGGCTTCCGGGCGCGCCGGGACGTGCTGCGGGACTTCGAGACCGCCGAGGTCGGCGACGTCACCGGCAAGACGCTCCTGCACCTCCAGTGCCACATCGGCCTCGACACCCTCTCCTGGGCGCACCGCGGCGCCGCCCGCGTCGTCGGCCTCGACTTCTCCGCGCCGGCCGTGGCGGTGGGCCGGTCGCTCGCCGCCGAGTTCGGCTACGGCCCCGAGCGAGCCGCGTTCGTCACCAGCGACGTCTACGACGCGGCGACCGCCGTGCCCGAGCCGTCGTACGACATCGTCTACACCGGGCTCGGCGCGCTGTGCTGGCTGCCCGACATCCGCCGCTGGGCCGAGACCGCCGCCTCGCTCGTCGCGCCCGGCGGCTTCCTCTATCTCGCCGAGTTCCATCCGATCACCGAGTCCCTGGACGACGCGACCGGCAGCCGGATCGTGCGCGACTACTTCTCCCGCGACGCCCAGGTCTACGACGAGCCCGGCACCTACGCCGACCGGGACGCCGCCACCGTCCACAACCGCAGCGTGGAGTGGCAGCACACCCTCGGCGACGTCGTCTCCGCGCTCGCCGCGGCCGGGCTGCGCATCGAGTTCCTCCACGAGCACCCCGTGTCGGTCTTCCAGCGCTTCGAGAACTTCGAGGTCAGGGACGGTTTCCACCGCTTTCCGGCGGACCGTCCGGAGATCCCGCTGATGTACTCGCTGCGCGCCGCCAGGGTCTGAGCCCGCGCCGTTGCCGAACCCGGTGCCAGGGGGCCGGGCCCGGGCGCCGTACCGTGGAGGGCGTGTACCGGTTTCTGCTGACACCCCGCTGGTGGGGCATCAACGTCTTCGTGCTGCTCGCCATCCCGTTCTGCATCTTCATGGGGTCCTGGCAGCTGAGCCGGTTCGAGGGGCGGGTGCAGGACCATCGCACCGCGACCGAGCAGGCCGCCTCCGACCGGCACGAGACCGCACAGCCGCTCGACGCGCTGCTGCCCGTCGACAAGGCCACCTCCGGGCGCCGGGTCACCGCGAGCGGCCACTACGGCAAGCAGCTCCTGGTGCCGGGCCGGCAGCTGGACGGCAAGGACGGCTTCTACGTCCTCACCCTGCTGCGTACCGGTTCCGGCAAGGCGCTGCCCGTGGTGCGCGGCTGGCTGCCCGGCACCGCGGACCCGGCGAAGGCCCCGGCGCCGCCGGCCGGTGAGGTGACCGTCACCGGCGCGTTGCAGGCGTCCGAGACCCCCGGCAGCAACGGGGTCACCGCGCAGAGCGGGTTGCCGGCCGGGCAGACCTCGGCGATCAGCTCGGCGGCGCTGGTGAACCTGGTGCCGTACCGGCTGTACGACGCGTGGGTCACCCTGGACCGGGCGGACGCGGGGATGAAGGCGGTGCCGGCTTCCGCGCCCGACGGGACCGGGCTGGATCTGAAGGCGTTCCAGAACCTGGGATACACCGGGGAGTGGTTCGTGTTCGCCGGGTTCGTGGTGTTCATGTGGTTCCGGCTGGTACGGCGGGAGGTCGAGGCCCTGCGGGACGCTGCGCTGGGCTTGGTGCCGGATGAGTCGGAGCGCACACCGGTACCTAGTAGCTGACCGGTACCGGTGTGGGCCAGAGCAGCCATGGGCTGCTACGCGCCCGGCAGCACTCCCGTGTAGTACACCGTTCCCGCGCACTCGCCCGGGACCACCGTCGCCGCCGAGGGGGCGCCGCCGGCTGAGGTGTGGGAGATCAGGACGCTGCCGTCGGCCGTGCCGTCCGCGGTCATCAGCTGGGTGGTCGTGCCCTCCGACGTGGTGCCGCCGTCGGTCGTACCGGCGGTCGTGGTGGTGCCCGGGGTCGCGTCCTGGGACGGCGACGGGTCCGCCGTCGGTCCGCCGGTGTCCGTGCCGCCGGTGCCCGAGTTGTCGCCGCCGGTGGTGGGACAGGCCGCGGAGGGCACGAAGGCGAACTTCTCCTCGTAGGCGGCGCCGGGCTGGAGGACCAGTCCGGAGACCTCCTGGGAGGGGTCGGGCAGACCGGTCGCCGCGTCACCGGCCACATGCCGGGCGGTGAGGATCTTGGCCGGGTCGGCCGCGCCCTGCGCACTGGCGCCGATGGAGCCCGGGCCGGCCACCGTGCACGCGGTGGTGGAGACGTTGACGACGCGGAAGGTGCCGTAGACGACGCCCGCGGAGTCGGGTGCGGCGGCGCTGCCGGTGGCCGAGCCCAGCTGGGCGGACGTACACGACGCGAGGCCCGCCGACGCGGACGTGGACGGGCCCGTGCCGCCGGTGGAGCCGGTGGAGCCGCCGCCGGTGCCCTTCTTCCCACCCTTGCCGGGGTCCTTGCTGGGCTGCACGACCGTGCCGGGGGTGCCCTTCGCACCGCGGGGGGTGCTGCCCTTGTCGCCGTGTGCCTGCCCGGTGCCGCCCTGGGCCTGGGAGGACTCGCCGGCCATGGCGGTGTCGGGGCTGGAGCCGTCGACGCCGGAGACATGGATGAGGGCGGGGATCGCGGTGCCGATGAAGAGGGCCGCCGCTGCCATGCCGACGGCGGCCTGGCGCTTGCGCGCCCGCCGCGCGGGTACGGCCCGGCGGAGGTGGTCCAGGGTGCCGGTGCGCGGTTCGAGGTCGCCCACCGCGGAGTGCAGCATGCGCCGCAGGGCCGCCGCGTCCGGGTCGAGCCCGTCCTCCGCGCCGTCCGCGCGGTCCTGGTCGATGGATTGGCCGAAGCTGTCGAAAACGCCGCTGCCGTCGAGCTTCTCGCGGCCGTCCGGCTCGCCGAACCGCTCGGCGGGCTTGTCGTCGGGGCCGTGGTTCACAGTTCCGTTCCCAGCATGCGATGACGTGTGCTCTTGTTCCTGCCGCTCATACCGTCTTCCCCATGGCCACGCGCAGCGCCGCGATGCCCCGCGAGCCGTACGCCTTCACCGAGCCCAGGGATATCCCGAGGGTCTCGGCGACCTGAGCCTCGGTCATGTCCGCGAAGTAGCGCAGCACCAGGACCTCGCGCTGCCGGCGCTGGAGTCCCTTCATCGCCTTGATGAGGTCGCGCCGCTCCAGCTGGTCGTAGGCGCCCTCCTCCGCGCTGGCCATGTCCGGCATCGGCTTGGACAGCAGTTTCAGGCCGAGGATGCGGCGGCGCAGGGTGGAGCGGGACAGGTTGACGACCGTCTGCCGCAGGTAGGCGAGCGTCTTCTCGGGGTCGCGGACGCGCTTGCGGGCCGAGTGGACGCGGATGAAGGCCTCCTGGACGACGTCCTCGCAGGAGGCGGTGTCGTCGAGGAGCAGCGCGGCGAGGCCCAGCAGGGACCGGTAGTGCGCGCGGTAGGTCTCGGTGAGGTGGTCGACGGTGGTGCCGACGACGGCAGCGGGGGCCTCGGTCTCCTCGGCGCCGTCACGCTGACCGGGTATGCGGGCGGGCCGCGCTGCGGGCATGGGCGCGATCACCGGCATGCCACCGGGCGGGCGGGGCCGGAAGGCCGCACGCGGGGGCCGAAGGGCCGCGGCGCCGCGGGGCGCAGTGAATTCGAGTACCTCTGCCACGCCAGTTGGACACGTCTCCCCCCGCCAGGGTTGTACGTGCCGGGCGTCACATGTGCGACAACCGACGGTGCCTCAAGTGCCGTCATGCGTCCCGCTCTTCCCCTATGTCCGATATCGACCGCGGTCCGCTGTGGACCGGGTCCGACCTGGACGAGCGTCCCCACGCCCGGCCGATCGCGACGTCCCCACGCCTGAAGAGTGACCGCAAAGACGCTCCCCGCCGACCGCGCGGTTGCGGAAGGCGGGGAGAAAAATCTTCGGTTGCACCGAGCAAAGGTTCAAGGGACTTCGACCATGCTCCCGGCCACGTTTATTACCGAGATCCTACAAAGCCCGCGCCGGGCCGGGCGCGGTGGCCTGTTTCAGCGGTGTCCTGCTTCAGCAGTGGCCTGTTTCAGCGGTCGCGCCACTCCGCCGCGACCAACTCCGCGATCTGCGCGGTGTTCAGCGCGGCCCCCTTGCGCAAGTTGTCGCCGCAGACGAAGAGTTCCAGCGCGGTCGGGTCGTCCAGCGCCCGCCGCACCCGGCCGACCCAGGTCGGGTCGGTGCCGACGACGTCGGCGGGGGTCGGGAACTCACCGGCGGCCGGATCGTCGCACAGCACCACACCGGGGGCGGTGGCGAGGATCTCGCGGGCACCCTCGACGCGGACCTCCCGCTGGAAGCGGGCATGGACGGTGAGCGAGTGCGTGGTGATCACCGGGACCCGGACACAGGTCACGGCGACCGGGAGGTCCGGCAGCCCGAGGATCTTGCGGGACTCGTCGCGGACCGTCATCTCCTCCGATGACCAGCCGTCCGCCCGCAGCGACCCGGCCCACGGTACGACGTTGAGCGCCACCGGCTCCGGGAACGGCCCGGTGCCGTCCCCCACGGCCCGCCGTACGTCTCCCGGCTTGGTGCCCAGCTCGGTCCCGGCGACCAGGGACAGCTGGGCGCGCAGCGTCTCCACGCCGGCCCGCCCGGCCCCGCTCACCGCCTGGTACGACGACACCACCAGCTCGCGCAGCCCGAACTCGGCGTGCAGCGCGCCCAGGGCGACGATCATCGTCAGGGTGGTGCAGTGGGGGTTGGCGACGATCCCGCGCGGACGGTTGCGCACCGCGTGCCCGTTCACCTCGGGCACCACGAGCGGCACGTCCGGGTCCATCCGGAAGGCGCCGGAGTTGTCGACCACGACCGCGCCGCGCGCGGCGGCGACCGGCGCCCACTCGGCCGCGACCTCGTCGGGCACGTCGAACAGCGCGATGTCGACCCCGTCGAAGGCGTCCTCGCCCAGCGCCGTCACCTCGACCTCCTCGCCGCGCACGGCCAGCTTGCGGCCGGCCGAGCGCGGGGAGGCGATCAGACGGATCTCGCCCCAGATGTCCGCCCGCTGGGACAGGATCTGGAGCATGACCGCGCCGACGGCCCCGGTCGCTCCCACGACCGCGAGCGTCGGCTTCCCGGTCGGGGCCATCAGCGGCCCGTGCCTCCGTAGACCACGGCCTCGTCGGTCTCGGAGTCCAGCCCGAAGGCGGTGTGCACGGCGCGCACGGCCTCCGGCACGTCGTCGGCGCGGGTGACGACCGAGATCCGGATCTCCGAGGTGGAGATCAGCTCGATGTTCACGCCCGCGTCGCTCAGCGCCTCGAAGAAGGAGGCGGTGACGCCCGGGTTGGTCTTCATACCGGCGCCGACCAGGGAGATCTTCCCGATCTGGTCGTCGTAGCGCAGGGAGTCGAAGCCGATCCCCGGGCGGTTCTTCTCCAGCGCGTCGATGGCCTTGCGGCCCTCGGTCTTGGGCAGGGTGAAGGAGATGTCCGTCAGCCCGGTGGAGGCGGCGGACACGTTCTGCACCACCATGTCGATGTTGATCTCGGCATCGGCGATGGTCCGGAAGATCGCGGCGGCCTCACCCGGCTTGTCCGGCACACCGACGACCGTGATCTTGGCCTCGGAGGTGTCGTGCGCGACACCGGAGATGATGGCCTGCTCCACCTGCTTGTCCCCAATCGGCTCACTGCTGACCCAGGTGCCCTGAAGTCCGCTGAAGCTGGACCGGACATGGATCGGGATGTTGTAGCGACGGGCGTACTCCACACAGCGGTGAAGCAGCACCTTGGAACCGGACGCGGCCAGCTCCAGCATGTCCTCGAAGGAGATCCAGTCGATCTTCTTCGCCTTCTTCACCACGCGCGGGTCGGCGGTGAACACGCCGTCCACGTCGGTGTAGATCTCGCAGACCTCGGCGTCGAGCGCGGCGGCGAGCGCCACGGCCGTGGTGTCGGACCCGCCCCGGCCGAGCGTGGTGATGTCCTTCTTGTCCTGGCTGACGCCCTGGAACCCGGCGACGATGGCGATGTTGCCCTTGTCCAGGGACTCGCGGATCCGGCCCGGCGTGACGTCGATGATCCGGGCTTTGTTGTGGACCGAGTCGGTGATGACGCCTGCCTGGCTGCCGGTGAAGGACTGGGCCTCGTGGCCCAGGTTTTTGATCGCCATCGCCAGCAGGGCCATGGAGATCCGCTCTCCGGCGGTCAGCAGCATGTCGAATTCACGCCCGGCAGGCATCGGAGAAACCTGCTCGGCGAGATCGATCAGCTCGTCCGTCGTGTCGCCCATCGCGGAAACGACGACGACAACCTGGTTGCCGTTCTTCTTCGCTTCCACGATCCGCTTGGCGACGCGCTTGATGCCCTCGGCATCGGCTACGGAGGAGCCTCCGTACTTCTGCACGACAAGGCCCACGTGCGCTCCTCGCTCGGTTCGTTTGTGTCGGCTCAGTCTATCGAGCGTCCGAAATCCACCACCGTGCTCCCGCATGGTGAGACATCGTCCGCCCGGTTGCGGAACCTGCCCAGCGAGACGCCGCGCACGCGGAACGTGCCATGTGTCACAGCGGGCGCCGACGGGGGCGGCGGGCTACGTGCCCGGCCGGATCCCCAGCGGGTCGCCGATCTCCTGTGCCATCACACGCCCCGCCTCGAACTCGAGGGTCTCGTCGCCCATGCCGGGCTGGTCGGTGTCGAGACCGTCCAGCTCCTCCAGGGGCTGGTTGAGGCGGACGTGGATGAGGACCGACTGGAGGGCGCGCAGCACCGCGGAGGCGGTGGGGCCCCAGTTGGAGAAGTAGGAGAACTGCCACCACCACATGGCCTCCGCCGTACGGCCCGCGCGGTAGTGGACCATGCCGTGGCGCAGGTCGGCGATGATGTCGGCCAGGTCGTCCGAGATCCGGGCCGGGACGGGCGCCTTGCGGGGCTCGTACGGGTCGAACACCTCGGAGTAGACGTCGACGGGTTCGAGCAGCCGGGCCAGGTTCTCGCGGAGTTCGTCCACGTCCGGCTCGGGTCCCGGGTCGGGCTCGTAGCGCTCGTCCGGGACGATGTCCTCGTGGGCGCCCAGCCGGCCGCCGGCCAGCAGCAGCTGGGACACCTCCAGGAGGAGGAAGGGAACGGTCGAGCCGGGCTCGTCGCCCCTGGCCACCTCGGTGACGGCCACCAGGAAGCTCTCCACCTGGTCCGCGATCTGGACCGCGAAGTCGTCCGGGTTCTGCGTCGAGGCGTGCAGCGTGGCGTCAGACATCTAGGAGTCGTCTCCCCTCGAAGGCGCGGCCGAGGGTCACCTCGTCCGCGTACTCCAGGTCGCCACCCACCGGGAGGCCGCTGGCCAGGCGGGTGACCTTCAGGCCCATGGGTTTGATCATGCGGGCGAGGTAGGTGGCCGTGGCCTCGCCCTCCAGGTTCGGGTCGGTGGCCAGGATCAGCTCCGTGACCGTCCCGTCGGCCAACCGCGCGAGAAGTTCCCGTATCCGCAGGTCGTCGGGACCGACACCCTCGATCGGGCTGATCGCCCCGCCGAGCACGTGGTAGCGGCCGCGGAACTCACGGGTGCGCTCGATCGCGACGACGTCCTTCGGCTCCTCCACGACGCAGATCACCGAGGGGTCGCGGCGGGCGTCCCGGCAGATGCCGCACAGCTCCTCCTGGGCGACGTTGCCGCAGGTCGCGCAGAAGCGGACCCTCGCCTTGACCTCCAGCAGCGCCTGCGCGAGCCGCTTCACGTCCGTCGGCTCGGCCTGGAGGATGTGGAAGGCGATCCGCTGCGCGCTCTTGGGACCGACGCCGGGCAGCCGCCCCAGCTCGTCGATGAGGTCCTGGACCACGCCTTCGTACAACGGACTGCCTTTCCTGGAAGACCTTTCGGTACGTACGGTAGTTGGCCGGGGCCCGTCTTAGAAAGGCAGACCGGGGATGCCCGTGCCGCCGCCCAGGCCCTGGGCGAGCGGGCCGAGCTTCTGCTGCTGGAGCGTCTGGGCGTTCTCGTTGGCCGCCTGGACGGCCGCCACGATCAGGTCGGCGAGGGTCTCGGTGTCGTCCGGGTCCACCGCCTTCGGGTCGATCTTCAGCGCGCGCAGCTCACCGGAGCCGGTCACGGTGGCCCGCACCAGGCCGCCGCCGGCCTGCCCGTCGACCTCCGTGTTCGCCAGTTCCTCCTGCGCCTGCTGGAGATCCTGCTGCATCTTCTGGGCCTGCTGGAGCAACTGCTGCATATTGGGCTGGCCACCACCGGGGAACACGATCAGCTCCTCTGCCGTTCGCTACGACTCCGTCGTGAACGAGCCTACGTGGTCCACCCGACCCTCGCCCCGCCACTCTTTCGAGTGAGAACGATGGCAGACCCGTACCTGATCAAGGCCCTCTTCCGGGCGGAAAAGTCGGGAAAGCGACCTCTCCGCCACCCATTGGGCGGTAGGAAGGGTCCCGCGCGTCGGCAGGAGATGTCACGCAACGTGACCGGTCGTGATCAGTAGGGAGTGCCTGGTGGGTCAGCCGGAGATGCAGCCCGAGGGTCCGCCTCAGGACGGGCGGGGCGAGGGTGCGGCCGGGCTGCGGCCGGGCGATCTGACCGGGCGGGCGTTTCCGCTCGGGGACTGGGGCGAGCCGGCCGAGCGGCTGGACGAGCTGTACCGGTGGGTGGAGCGCGGGGCGTTGCAGACGGCGTCCTGGTATCTGCGGGACCGGATGTGGAAGCGGCGCGGGGCGCGGGTGCTGCGGGCCGGGGCGGCGGCCGGGGCGGTGGCCGGGGCCGCGCTGCCGCTGCTGGACCTCACCGGCGCGGTCGGCGGGGTGGCGCCCTGGGGCTGTCTGGCGCTGCTGGTCGCCGTGGCGTGCGTCGGCACCGACCGCTACTTCGGGGTGACGTCCGGGTGGATGCGGGACGTGGCCACCGCGCAGGCGGTGCAGCGGCGGCTCCAGGCGTTGCAGTTCGACTGGGCGTCGGAGAGCGTGCGGGAGGTGCTGGGGCCGGCGGAGGGCACGGCGAGCGAGGCGGCCGAGCGGTGTCTCGGGGTGCTGCGGCGCTTCTCGGAGGACATCACCGAACTGGTCCGCACGGAGACCACCGACTGGATGGTGGAGTTCCGCACGGGGACGGCGCCGCTGGGGATGCAGGCGGCGGTGGCGTACGTACCTCGGCAGGAGGGCGGCGGCTCCACCGGCCGCTTCCCGCTCCCCCCGGCGAACGGCACCCGCCCCAACATGCCCCGCCAACGGCCGCCCGAGCCGCGCTAGCCCCGTTCGGCGCTGCCCTCACTGCTTGCCGTAGGTCAGGCTCTCGCCGCCGCCCGCCTGGGACCGCTTGAGCCGGCCGTCCGACAGCAGGGTGACCTCCGTGGCCTCGCCCGGGGTGCACGAGGAGGCGGGCCGGCCGGTGACGACGCTGGACGGGCCGATCTCCAGCGGCCCCTGGGCTCCGGGCTGTTCGGTGAGCCGCGCCGTGAAGACGCAGTGGTACGAGCCCCCGCCCTGGGCCGGCCCGTCCGCGACCAGCGTCAGCACGGCGTCGCCCACCTTGCCCTGCTGGATGGTCAGCGTGCGGGTGTTGGTGCCGGCGGCGTTGTCGATCGTCGTCGACCAGGTGCCCAGATAGGCCTCCGGGACGGCGCCGTCGGCGGGCGCGGAGGTGGTGGGGGTGGCGGAGGTGGGGTCCGGCGGGGTCGGGCGCGGCGCGGGGGCGGAGGCGGTGGGCGCGGGGCTGACGGTCCCGGCGCGCTTGTGGTCGTCCTTGCCGCCCCTGGTCAGCAGCGCGTACACCGAGCCGCCCGCGCCCAGCGCCACCACCAGCGCGACCACGACGAGGAGCGCGGTGGACCGCCCACTGCGCCGCTCCGGCTGCTGCGGCACCGGCGCGTACGACGGGGGTGGCACGGCGGGCGGATACCCGTACCCGCCGGCCTGGGTGGGTTGCGTGTGGTGCGCGTGTCCGGCCTGCGGGGGCTGCGGATACCCGTACCCGCCTGCCTGCGTGGGTTGCGTGTGGTGCGCGTGCCCCGCCTGCGGGGGCTGGGTGTAGTGCGCGTGGCCGGCCTGCGGGGGCTGCGGATACCCGTATGCCGGCCCGAACCCCGGGGCCGGTGGCGGCACCGGCGCGGCCGCACCGACGGGCGGGTATCCGGCCCCGCTCCCTGCTCCGTCGACCACGGCGGCATGCTCGACGGCTCCGCCCTCAACCCCGGCCGCGGGCCCCGCCGGGGGTGTGAGCGGTGCCGCCGGGAAACCGGCTCCGGCACCGAGCCCGTCGGCCCCGGCGCCCACACCGGCACGCGGGGATGTCACCTGCCCAGGCCAGGCGGGCGGTGCCGACGGGACCCCGGGCCCAGCACTGACGCCGTCGGCCCCAGCACCGGGCAACGGGGCCTGGCCCGGCCGCGTGGGCGGCACCGGCGGGGCCCCGACACCAGCGCCAGCGGCGCCCGCCTCCGCACCTGGCGACGGCACTTGCCCAGGCCACGCGGGCGGCGCCGTCGGCAACCCGGCCCCAGCGCCCGCACCAGCAGCTAGCGCCGCACCGGCACCAGTCCCAGCAACGGCACCAGCGCCACCCGCGCCCGCACCCTGCGACTGCCCGGCCCACACAGGCGGTACCGACGCGGACCCGGCCCCGGCACCAGCGCCACCAGCGCCCGCGCCCGCACCAATCCCCGCACCGGCACCACCGGCACCACTGCCGGCCCCGGTGCCACCGGCACCAGCCTCAGCCCCAGCCCCATCCGCCCCCGCCTTCGACCCCTCTCCCGTCCCCTCCGGGTCCTCCACCTCCAGCAGGCCCACCGCGTGGCGGCCCAGCTGGGCCACCAGGACGCTCGGCAGCCAGGGGTCGCGGGAGCGGCCGCCGCTCACCGTGTCCTCCGCGCCCATCCGCTCCAGCAGCGCGTCCAGGGACGGCCGGGCCGTGGGGTCCTTGCGCAGGCAGTCACGGACCAGGTCGGCGATCCCCTCCGGCACCCCCGCGAGATCCGGTTCCTCCTGGGCGATGCGGAACATCAGCGCGGGCACCCCGCTGTCGGCGGTGCCGAAGGGCAGCGTCCCGGTCGCCGCGTACGCCAGGACGGAGCCGAGGCAGAACACATCGCAGGCCGGGGTGATCCGGTCCCCGCGCACCTGTTCCGGAGCCATGAACCCGGGCGACCCGACCAGCGCCCCGGCCCGGGTCAGCGCCTCCGCGCCGCCCACCGCCGTGGCCTCCAGCGCCCGCGCGATACCGAAGTCGATGACGCGCGGCCCGTCGAGGGTGACGAGCACGTTCGACGGCTTCAGATCCCGGTGCACGATCCCCGCCGCGTGGATGTCCTTGAGCGCGTGCGCGAGCCCCGCCGCGAGGACCCGTACCGACCGCTCGGGCAGCGCCCCGTGCTCGTGCCCGACGACCTGCTGGAGGCTCGGCCCGGCCACATAGCCGGTGGCCACCCACGGCACGGCGGCCTCGGTGTCCGCGTCCAGCACGGGCGCGGTCCAGTAGCCGCCGACCCGCCGCGCGGCCTGCACCTCCTGCCGGAACCGCGCCCGGAACTCCTCCTGCGCGGCCAGCTCCGCCCGCACCAGCTTCACGGCGACGGTACGGCCCCGGTCCGACCGGGCCAGATACACCTGCCCCATGCCCCCGGCGCCCAGCCGCGCCAGCAGCCGATAGCCCCCGATGTGCTGCGGATCCCCCGGCCCCAGCTTCTGCATCGCCGCCCGCCTCTCCCCCCGGACACGCACGCGTACCCGCACACGTACGCGTGCAACGCAGCGAGAATAGTCCCGCCCCGCGCCCTCTTCCTCGACATGCTGTCGCAGAAAGCCGCCTCTCACAGAACAAGACGCCGATGTCGCTTCCGCATCGCGGACATTTACCCTCGGCCGCATGACCCCTCAGCCCAGCCCCGAAGCCGGCGCCGCAGTGAAGGCCGCGGACCGCGCGCACGTCTTCCACTCCTGGTCCGCGCAGGACCTCATCGACCCGCTCGCCGTCGCCGGCGCCGAGGGGTCGTACTTCTGGGACTACGACGGCACCCGGTACCTCGACTTCACCAGCGGGCTCGTCTTCACCAACATCGGCTACCAGCACCCCAAGGTCGTCGCGGCGATCCAGGAGCAGGCCGCGACGATGACGACGTTCGCGCCCGCGTTCGCCGTCGAGGCGCGTTCGGAGGCCGCCCGGCTGATCGCCGAGCGCACCCCGGGCGACCTGGACAAGATCTTCTTCACCAACGGCGGCGCGGACGCCGTCGAGCACGCGGTGCGCATGGCCCGGCTGCACACGGGCCGCCCCAAGGTGCTCTCCGCCTACCGGTCGTACCACGGCGGCACCCAGCAGGCGGTGAACATCACCGGCGACCCGCGCCGCTGGGCCTCCGACAGCGCCAGTGCCGGTGTCGTCCACTTCTGGGCGCCGTTCCTCTACCGCTCCCGCTTCTACGCCGAGACCGAGGAGCAGGAGACCGCGCGGGCGCTGGAGCACCTGGAGACGACGATCGCCTTCGAGGGCCCGGGGACCGTCGCCGCGATCATCCTGGAGACCATCCCGGGCACGGCCGGGATCATGGTGCCGCCGCCCGGCTATCTGGCCGGGGTCCGGGAGATCTGCGACCGGCACGGGATCGTCTTCGTCCTGGACGAGGTGATGGCCGGGTTCGGCCGTACCGGCGAGTGGTTCGCCGCCGACCTCTTCGGGGTCGTACCCGACCTGATGACCTTCGCCAAGGGGGTGAACTCGGGTTATGTGCCCCTCGGCGGTGTGGCCATCTCGCAGGAGATCGCCGAGACCTTCGCCAAGCGCCCCTACCCCGGCGGTCTCACCTACTCCGGGCACCCGCTGGCCTGCGCCGCCGCCGTCGCCACGATCAACGTGATGGCGGAGGAGGGCGTGGTGGAGAACGCCAAGCGGCTCGGTGAGACGGTCCTCGGCCCCGGCCTCGCCGAGCTGGCCGCCCGGCACCCCAGCGTCGGCGAGGTGCGCGGCGTCGGCATGTTCTGGGCGCTGGAGCTGGTGAAGAACCGGGAGACCCGGGAGCCGCTGGTGCCGTACAACGCGGCCGGGGAGGCCAACGCCCCGATGGCCGCCTTCGCGGCCGCCGCCAAGAAGCACGGCATCTGGCCCTTCGTGAACATGAACCGGACGCATGTGGTCCCGCCGTGCACCGTCACCGAGGCCGAGCTGAAGGAGGGCCTGGCGGCCCTCGACGCGGCGCTGACGGTCGCCGACGGGTACACGGAGTAGGACGGCCCGGGAACCGAACGCGTAAGGTGACGTGCTCGTAAGCCAGTACGAGAGCCGTACGAGACCCGCGAGCACGTCACCTTCGCGCGAGGAGTGAACCCGACCATGCCCGGCACCGGCGCCGTGACCCGCAGCACCCTGCGCCAGCAGATCGCGGACGCCCTCCGCGACGAGGTGCTGGCGGGGCGGCTGCGGCCGGGCCGGGCGTTCACCGTCAAGGAGATAGCCGACCAGTACGGCGTCTCCGCCACCCCGGTCCGCGAGGCGCTGGTCGACCTGTCGGCGCAGGGCATCCTGGAGGCCGACCAGCACCGTGGCTTCCGGGTGCCGGAGTACTCCCTCGCCGACTACCGGGACATGATCGAGGCGCGCAGCCTGGTCACCGACGGCATGTTCCAGGCCCTCACCACCGGCCACCCCGCCTTCCGCACCCCGCCGGAGGACCCGCGCACGGCGGCGACGCTGAGCACCGTGCGGCGCCGGGGCGAGGAGGCCCAGCGGGCGGCGGCAGCCGGCGACCTCACCATCCTGATCGGCTACGACCTGCGCTTCTGGCGCGAGCTGAGCATGCTGTTCGGCAACCCGTACCTGGCCGATTTCCTGCACCGGCTGCGGGTGCAGTCCTGGGTCTGCGCGGTCCAGCACCTGCTGCGGCTGCCCGAGCTGCGCGGCCGGCTGTGGGCCGGGCACACCGACCTGGTCGACGCGCTGGCCCGCCGCGAGTCCGACACCGCCCGGGCGATCGTCACCGCGTCCAACGCCCACTCGCTCGCCCTGCTCGAAGGGGTGAGCGCGGGCGAGGGCGGGGCACCCGGTCGGGAGGACCGGTGACGGGCCGGTCGAAAGGGTAGGGGGCGGTCGGGAGGGTATGGGACCGGCACCGCACCGACTACCCTGCTGTGACCGCTTCCCCGTGTGAGGAGCCCTCTTTGGCCTGTGATCTGTGGCTGGTACCGCTCGTGGACGTCCTGTGCCACACCCCGGACAACCCGTTCGCCGAGGAACTCGCGCAGTACAACGACGCGTTGGCCACGGCCGGGCTGCCGCCGGTGCCGGTGTACCAGTACATGCCGGGCCTGTCCGGCGAGGTCGCCCCGGTCGCCGGTTTCGACTACGACGCCCTCCATTTCCTGCGCCGCGCCTACCTCCTCCAGGTCTGCGGTCTGCCGGTGACGCCCGTGGACGAACTCGGCGGCGACTACGAGCAGCTGCTGGAGATGTTCGAGTCCACCGCCCAGCAGTCCCACCTGGTCTGGCACTACGACCACGCGGGTGCGTACGTCCCGGTCGACTTCCCGCATCCGCTGTCGAACGACGAACTGCTCGCGGGCGGCGGCCCGTTGGGCTCCTCGCAGAGCCTGCTGCGCGAACTGGAGTACGTGGCCCCGAGCATCGGCATCGACCCGGCCAACCCCCCGGCCGCCCCGGCCCCGCCGACGGCCCCCACGGAGCTGGAGGAACCGGCCCTCCCCGCGCCGTACGACCCGAGCCCCTTCGCCCGCGAACGGCATGTGTGGCTGGGCCTGCACGCGGCGGCGACGCGCTCGCTGGCACAGGGGTCCATGATCGTGTTCAGCTGAGCCGACGGCCTGTTACGTTGCGCGAGCGAATGGCAACGATAAGTGCATGACCCTCGCTCCCAGAGTGACAGCCCTCGCCCTGGCGGCCCTCCTCGGCGCCGCCGTCCCCGCCGGCGCGGCGGAGGACCTGCCCACCTACACCTGCCCGCAGCGACTGTCCGTGCCGGCCGCCACCCCGCCCTCGGTGGCGGCCGCCGGCTGCATCGCGAGCAACGGCGCCCCGGAGGCCGGCGTGCTGGACCGCCCGGTCAGGGTCGTGCTCCCGGACTCCCTCGACCCGGCGTCCGCCGACAGCACGAGCCTGATCTGCCGGTCCTCGTCCGCCACGGCCGAGGACGCGGGCAGCTCCGTCGTCCTGCGCGACTGCACCCCGGAGGTCCCGCCGAGATGATGTGATTCCACCCACCTCTTCTTGCCCTGGGGGGAAATGCCCGCCTACGTTCGGTCGCATGTCCCCCCACGACCCCGTCCACGACTTCACCGTCGACCTCAGCGCGCACGAGATGCTCCGGCGCACCCATGTCATGGCCGCACTCGGCCCCGACTGGGACCCGGCGGCGGCGCTGCGCGGCGAGGAGGAGGCGCGTGCGCTGCTCTACTCCGGCCTGGACGCGGAGCAGCAGCGGATCCACGACGAGCTGGTGGCGGCCGGTGTGCTGCCGCCGGGACCCGGCGATGCTGCCGCTTGACCCGCAGGCCGAGCCCGGGCGGCGCGCCTGGCTGCCCTGCCCGAACTGTCCCGACGGCACCTGGCGCTACCTGCTCTCCAACACCGGCAGCCTGCTGCACCTCCAGTGCCCGGTGTGCCACCACGTCTGGAGCCACGAGACCTACTTCGGCGCCACCCGCCCGCCGCCGTGTCGTACATGTAGTCCCAGAAGTTGTTGGCGTTGGTGAGGGTGGCGGTGTCCACCTTCGTGCCGGCCGGGACCTGGTGGTAG
>NZ_JBHXVE010000048.1:0-29631 GCF_042672505.1 Streptomyces sp. NPDC127190 | reverse complement strand
TGAGGCCGGACCGGCGCCGGCGGTACCACCCGCTGGAACAACGTCCACAGTTCTTCCGGCGCCATCCGCTCGACAAGCGCAGCAGTCATCACCCCAGACTGCCGCAAGATCACGCCAACTGAAATGACGTCTTAAGGACCGGCTGCGCAGCCGGATGAACCTGGTTCTGCACCGCAAGGAGGAGGCCCGCAGGTCGGCCACTCCGCCCCCGTGGCGCGGCGGCCGTGCCGGCAGCGGGGAACTGCTCGCCTGAGTCGACCGGTCTGGCCGGACCAGTGCCGGTCAGCCCCCGGAAGGGACCATCGGCACCTGGGAGTCGGGATCAGGCGGAAAGAGAGTGGAGGCGTGAGCGGCACCGAATCCCCCGCGGTGCCGCTCCGGTCCGCACACCGTCGGCCAACGCCGGCGGCTCTCGTCAACGGAGGCGCTCCCCAATGACCCGTCATCAGGCCGGAATCCAGGCAGCAGAAGTTGCCGACGCGCCGTCCGACATCGCCATCGCCGTGGACCAGCTGGTCACGAACGGACTCAAGGCGCTCGCCGACTACGACGCCCTCACTCAGGAGCAGGTCGACCACATCGTCAAGAAGGCCTCGGTCGCCGCCCTGGACCAGCACACCGCGCTGGCTCGCCTCGCCGTGGAGGAGACAGGGCGTGGGGTCTTCGAGGACAAGGCCGCGAAGAACATGTTCGCGTGCGAGCACGTCACGCACAGCATGGGCCCGATGAAGACCGTCGGCGTCATCGCCCGCGACGACATCGAGGACATGACCGAGGTGGCCGAGCCGGTCGGCGTGGTCTGCGCGATCACTCCCGTCACCAACCCGACCTCCACCACCGTCTTCAAGGCCCTGATGGCGCTGAAGACGCGCAACCCGATCGTGTTCGCCTTCCACCCCTCGGCCCAGCGGTGCAGTGCGGCGGCGGCCCGGATCGTACGGGACGCGGCCATCGCCGCAGGCGCGCCGGAGCACTGCGTGCAGTGGATCGAGACCCCGTCGGTCGAGGCGACCGGCATACTGATGCGCCACCCCGGCGTCTCGCTGATCCTCGCCACCGGCGGCAACGCCATGGTCCGGGCCGCCTACTCGGCGGGCAAGCCCGCCCTTGGAGTCGGTGCCGGCAACGTTCCCGCATATGTGCACAAGAGCGCGAAGCTGCGCCGGGCCGTCAACGACCTGGTGCTTTCCAAGTCGTTCGACCACGGCATGATCTGCGCCTCCGAGCAGGCCGTCATCCTGGACGACGAGATCTACGACGCGACACTGGCCGAGTTCCGCGCTCTGCACGCTCACCTGGCGACCGCCGAGGAGAAGTCGAAGCTGGAAGCCTTCCTGTTCCCGGCCGGCCGCACCAAGGCAGGCTGTGAACCCAAGGTCAACGCCGAAGCCGTCGGTCAGAGTCCGGCATGGATCGCCGAGCAGGCAGGCTTCACCGTCCCGGGCGACACCTCGCTGATCCTGGTCGAGGCCGAACGGGTGGGCCCGGACGAGCCGCTGACCCGGGAGAAGCTCTGCCCGGTGCTCGCCGTGCTGCGCGCCGACTCCGCACAGCAGGGCTTCGACCTCGCCGCCGACATGGTCGCCTTCCACGGCCAGGGTCACACCGCGGTCATCCACACCGAGGACCAGGCGCTGGCGGAGGCGTACGGCCGGCGCATGAAGACCGTACGGATCATCGTCAATGCCCCGTCCTCGCAAGGCGCCATCGGCGGCATCTACAACAGTCTGCTGCCGTCGCTCACCCTGGGCTGCGGCTCGTGGGGGCACACCTCGGTGTCCGACAATGTCTCCGCAGTCCAGCTGCTGAACATCAAGCGGGTCAGCGCGCGCCGCAACAACCTGCAGTGGTTCAAGGTGCCGCCGAAGATCTACTTCGAGGCGCAGTCCCTGCGCTACCTGTCCTCCATGCCGGACGTCCACCGCGTCACGGTCGTCACCGACGCCACCATGACCCGCCTCGGCTTCGTCGACCGCGTCAGCCGCGTCCTGCAGCGGCGCCACGAGCCGGTCACCCTCCAGATCATCGACAACGTCGAGCCGGAGCCGAGCATCGACTCCGTGCAGCGCGGCGCCCAGCTCATGCGGGACTTCCGCCCGGACACGATCATCGCACTCGGCGGCGGCTCCCCCATGGACGCCGCCAAGGTGATGTGGCTGCTGTACGAGCACCCGGACGTCGACTTCGCCGACATGCGGCAGAAGTTCTCCGACATCCGCAAGCGGGCCTTCCGCTTCCCGGTCCTGGGCACCCGCGCGCGCCTGGTGTGCGTGCCCACCACGTCCGGCACCGGCGCGGAAGTCACCCCCTTCGCGGTCATCTCCGACCCCGCAAGCGGCAAGAAGTTCCCGCTCGCCGACTACGCACTCACTCCGAGCGTGGCCATCGTCGACCCGCTGCTTACCGCGGACCTGCCCCCGGCGCTGGCGGCCGACAGCGGCTTCGACGCCCTCACCCACGCCATCGAGGCGTACGTGTCCGTCTACGCCAACGACTTCACCGACGGCCTGGCCCTGCACGCGATCCGCCTGATCTTCGACAACATCGAAGCGGCGGTGAACGACCGCAGGGGCCGACCCGACGCGCGGGAGAGGATGCACAACGCCGGCACGATCGCGGGCATGGCCTTCGGCAACGCCTTCCTCGGCATCGTGCACGCCATGTCGCACACCCTCGGCGCCACCTTCCACATCGCACACGGCCGCACCAACGCGGTCCTGCTGCCGCACGTCATCCGCTACAACGGCACCGTACCCGCGAAGCTGACGGGCTGGCCCAAGTACGAGCACTACCGCGCCCCCGAACGCTTCCGGGACATCGCCCGCACCCTCGGCCTGCCCGCCTCCACCGCGCAGGAGGGCGTGGAGTCGCTGGCCAGCGCGATGGAGCGGCTGCGCGACGTCGTGGGCATCGAGCCGTCGTTCCAGGCACTCGGTGTCGACGAGCGCGCCTTCCTCGCCGCTCTGCCCCGACAGGCCTTGAACGCGTACGAAGACCAGTGCGCGCCCGCCAACCCACGCATGCCGATGCTCGACGACATGCAGGAGATCATGCGCGTGGCCTACTACGGCGACGAACTGGGGTGGCCGGACACGGACAAGGGCCGAACGGCCCTGGTGTGAAGAGCCCAGAGGCCGTTCCAATGACCTGATCGAGCCTGTCCGCGGCCGCCCGACCCGGTACGCCGCGGACAGGCAGCCGCGCAGGCCTCGAAGGGACGTCGCACATGCCTTACCGGCGCACCGCTCGTCGCGACGGTGACAGACCATGCGTCCGCCTGGCCGCGCCGGCCGAAGACACACCGCAGTGAGCAACGAAACCGCATGGAAGCCACCCCGTGACCACTGACACCACGCAGACTGTCCCGAGCGGGCCGCGCCGGAGCATCGAGCTCGACGGCGACGAAGCCCTGCGGCTGCTGGGCAGCGTCTCCTTCGGCAGGATCGTCTTCACCCGCCAGGCACTGCCGACCGTCCGCCCGGTCAACCACGTCCTGGACAATGGCGACATCGTCATCCGCACCCATGAGGGCGCGGCGCTGACCGCATGCGGCGGGCAGGCCGACGGCCAAGGCGTCGTGGTGGCATATGAGGCCGACTCCATAGACCCCGACACTCACCTCGGCTGGAGCGTCGTGGTCACCGGCTACGCCCGGCTGGTGACCGACTCGCATGAGCTGGCCCGCTACCAGGAACTGCTCACCCCCTGGGTGAACCAGACCATGGACTATGCGGTACGCATCCGTCCCGACCTGATCACCGGGGTCCGGCTCACTGCGGACGAGGAGCACGAGCCCGCCTGATCGCGATGTTCGATTCCGACTGAAGGCGGCGTGAGTACTGGAGGGTTCTCACGCCGCCTTCAGTGGGATACGGGTTCTGGCTCGCCCGGCAACCTGTCGGTCCTGGGGGACCACCGCGACCGGTGCGGTGGCGTGGTGCAGCACCGCGTGGGCGACCGGGCCGATCAACGCGCCGATCGGCGTCCGGCGCAGGCGGCGGCCGATCACGACGAGGGACGCGTCGCGCGAGGCCTTCACGAGGTGCGAGCCGGCCTTGCCGATCACGGCCTGCTGTCACCTCGACGCCGGGGAACGTGTCGCTCCAGGGCTCCAGCGCCTCGGACAGGGCACGGTGCATCTCGCCGGTGAGTTCGTCGTGCAGTTCGGCGTTGAGGTCGCCGCCGTTGTCGTAGGAGGGCAGTTCCGGGTTCCGGCCATGGACGACGCGCAGCCTCGCGGCACACTGAGAGGCGGCTTCGAAGGCGAATTCGATCACGGTGTCGTTCGGAGCCGCAGAGTCGAGGCCGAGGACGACGTCGCGGAACGGCGTCGGCCCGGACCGGAAGGCGCCGGGCTGGTGTTCGTCCTCGGGGCGCAGGCCCACCCCGCACGAGGACGACAGGCCGTCGGCTGCCCGCCACGACCGCCTGGGCGACGGACCCGGGCAAGAAGCCAGCCGCGCCGCCCAAGCCCCTGAGACCCCAGCACCAACAGGCCGGCTTTCCGAGCCACGCCGAGCAAGGCGGTGACGGGTTCTTCGGTACGACGGTCTCGGTGGTGGTCCGCAGGCCCGGGTGGGGCCGCGCGATCGTCGCTTCGGTCTCGCGAAGCATGTGGTCCGCCCAGCGAATCCGCTCGTCCGGACTCAGGGAGGGCTGGGATGCCCCACCCAGGGAGACGGAGGGTTGCTGCCGCCCAAGGGCGTGGACCAGGTGCAGCGGGAGGTCCCGGAGCAGGGCTTCCCTGGCTGCCCAGTCGGCGGCGGTCAGGCTCTCCGGGGATCCGTCCTCACAGCGCCCGCAGTCCGTGCTCCCGGAACTGCTCGCGCACGCGTTCCGTCAGCTCCGGATCGGGCACGGGCGTGTCGCGTAGCGGGAAGTCGATACCCAGAGCGTCGTACTTGTGGGCGCCGAGTTTGTGGAAGGGCAGGACGTCCACCCGGTCGACGTTGCTCAGCCCGGCTAGGAAGGCGCCGAGAGCGTGAACGGCGGACGGGTCGTCGGTCCAGCCGGGGACGAGGACGTAACGGATGTGCACGGGGACGGCCAGCCGATCCAGCAAGGTGGCGAAGTTGAGCGTGGGGGCCAGCCGGCCGCCGGTGAGCCTGCGGTAGGTGGTGGCGTCGAACGACTTGATGTCCAGCAGCACCAGGTCGGTGTCGGCGAGGAGTTCGTCGGAGGCACGCGCACCCAGGAATCCGGAGGTGTCCAGCGCCGTGTGAAGTCCGGCCTCCTTGCAGCGGTGCAGGAGGGAGCCGGTGAATTCCGGCTGGAGCAGCGGTTCTCCGCCGGTGATGGTCACCCCTCCCCCGGCCGTGGTCAGGAAACCCCGGTACTTCTCGATCTCCTCCATCACCTCGTCGACCGAGGCCTCCCGCCCCTCACGCATGTGCCAGGTGTCCGGATTGGCGCAGTACAGGCAGCGCAACGGGCAGCCGCTGACGAACAGGACGAACCGGGTCCCGGGACCGTCCACGCCGGTGGACAGGTCCCAGGAGTGCACCCGGCCCGTGAGCGGTCCCGTTGCCGGGGCCGCCTGCCGTGACGCGGAGGTCGCCGTGGTGTTCACAGCGACCCGTGGAAGGTGCGGCTGATCACGTCGAGCTGCTGCTCACGCGTGAGCCGGACGAAGTTGACCGCGTATCCGGAGACCCGGATCGTCAACTCGGGGTACCTCTCGGGGTGTTCCATGGCGTCCTCAAGCGTTGCCCGGTTCAGCACGTTGACGTTCATGTGGAAACCACCGGAGGTCATGTACCCGTCGAGGATGCCGACCAGGTTTCCGGCACGCTCCGTGGGATTGTGGCCGAGCCCCTCGGGAGTGATGGTCGTGGTCAGGGAGATTCCGTCGCGGGCCTCCTCGTAGGGCAGCTTCGCCACCGACAGGGCCGATGCGACGACACCGTGCCGGTCCCGGCCGTTCATGGGGTTGGCGCCGGGTGCGAAGGGCTGTCCGGCACGTCGGCCGTCGGGGGTGTTGCCGGTGTGCTTGCCGTAGACGACGTTCGAGGTGATGGTGAGGACTGACTGGGTGTGCTCGGCGCCACGGTAGGTGGGGTACTGGCGCACCTTGGCCATGAAGGACTCCACCAGGTCGACGGCGATGCTGTCGGCGCGGTCGTCGTTGTTGCCATACGCCGGGAAGTCGCCCTCGGTGCCGAAGTCGACGGCGAGTCCGCTGGCGTCCCGGAACACCTTCACCCGTGCGTACTTCACGGCGGACAGGCTGTCCGCGGCCACCGACAGACCGGCGATCCCACAGGCCATGAACCGGTGCACCGGGTAGTCGTGCAGCGCCATCTCCAGGCGTTCGTAGGCGTACTTGTCGTGCATGTAGTGGATGACGTTGAGCGCGTTGACGTAGGTCCGGGCCAGCCAGTCCAGGACGTGGTCGTAGGCCTCGATCAGTTCCTCGTAGTCGAGGTACTCACCGGTCAGCGGGGGCGCGGAGGGCGCGACCTGTTCGCCGGTCATCTCGTCGCGGCCCCCGTTGACCGCGTAGAGCAGCGCCTTTGCGAGGTTGACACGTGCGCCGAAGAACTGCATCTGCCTGCCGACCGCCATGGCGGAGACGCAGCAGGCGATCGCGGTGTCGTCCCCGGTCCGGGGGCGCAGCAGGTCGTCGGATTCGTACTGGACGGCGCTGGTGTCGATGGAGACCTGGGCGCAGAACTCCTTGAAGCCGTCGGGCAACCGGGGCGACCAGAGCACGGTCAGGTTGGGTTCGGGGGCGGGGCCGAGGTTGTAGAGGGTCTGCAGGAAGCGGAAGGAGGTGCGGGTGACCAGGGTCCGGCCGTCGGCGCCCATGCCGCCGATCGACTCCGTCACCCAGGTCGGGTCACCGGAGAACAGGGCGTCGTACTCGGGAGTGCGCAGGAACCGCACGATCCGCAGCTTGATCACAAAGTCGTCGATCAGCTCCTGGGCCCTCCTCTCGTCGATGATTCCGTCCGCCAGGTCCCGCTGCAGGTAGACGTCGAGGAAGGTGGAGGTGCGGCCGAGCGACATGGCCGCACCGTTCTGCTCCTTCACCGCAGCCAGATAGCCGAGGTAGAGCCACTGCACAGCCTCCTGGGCAGTGGCGGCGGGGCGGGACACATCACAGCCGTAGGACGCCGCCATCCGCGTCAGCTCGTCCAAGGCCCTCATCTGCTCGGCGAGTTCCTCCCGGTCACGGATGACCTCGGTGGAGGACGCACAGGCGTCGAGCAGGGCACGCTCGGCCTTCTTGGCCTCGATCAGACGGTCCGTTCCGTACAGAGCGACGCGCCGGTAGTCGCCGACGATCCGGCCGCGTCCGTAGGCGTCCGGCAGTCCCGTGATGACACCGGCCTTGCGGGCGGCGCGCATCTCCGGTGTGTAGGCGTCGAAGACGCCGTCGTTGTGGGTCTTGCGGTAAGTGCCGAAGACCTTGGTCACGAACGGGTCGGGCTCGTAGCCGTATGCCTTCAGGCCGTTCTCGACCATCCGGAGGCCGCCGTTCGGCATGATCGCGCGCTTCAGCGGGGCGTCGGTCTGCAGGCCGACGATCAGCTCACGGTCCCGGTCGATGTAGCCGGGGGCGTGAGAGGTGATCGTCGACGGGGTGGCGGTGTCCACGTCGAGGATGCCCCTGCGGCGCTCCTCGGGGAACAGAGCACTCACGTTGCGCCAGACGGCGAGCGTGCGCTCGGTCGGACCGGTCAGGAACTCCGGGCCGCCTTCGTATGGCGTGTAGGTGACCTGGATGAAGTCGCGTACGTCGATCCCCTCGCGCCAGCTCCGGCCTGCGAACCCACGCCAGGCATCGGCGGGAGCGTCCACGTCTGGACGGGTTGCCACGGTCATCACTGCCTCCGCATCGTTCGCGACACCGCACACGGACCGTTCCGTGCGCGGCTCCACTGACGATGCTCCTCACGCGCCCCGGGGCGGGGCAGGGCCTGCGGGAACCCGTCGCCGCGCCGTCCGGCCCCGCACCGTTGGGCCCTTCGGTCCACGTCGCGGGCACGTGGTGCCCCGCGGTCAGGCGGAGCGGTGCAGGCCGTACATCGTGCGGCCGGCGGCGAGTTCACGGCCGGTGACCAGTTCAGGCTCGATGCGCACGAACACCTCCTCGGGTGAGGGAGCCCAGGAGCGCGGGCCGATCCGCTCCAGGCGGACCGCCTCGGGCGGATCCCTCACGATCTCGGCGCGGCCGGTGACGACAACGCTCCAGCCGGAGTGTGTGTCCACGTCGGCCGCATCCGCCTCGAAGGCGACGATGGCGCTGTCGACCGCGCGGGCCAGCTCGGAGGTGGCTGAGGTGCGCAGCAGTACCGCTCCGTCGGTGTCCAGGCCGAAGTTGACCGGCACGACCGCCGGCAGCGCCTGGCGTGTGTAGACGATGCGGCCGATGGGAGCCGTGGCCAGCAGGCGCAGGCATTCGTGACGACCGAGTTCGCGGAAACCATCGTTCGGGTACATGAGTCAGCCCGTCTTTTCGCCCGGTGCAGGGGGTCACAGTCCATGCTGAGCCCGCGAGCGGCCTCGGGTGAGGGCCACGTGTCCCGCACTGACCGGAGAGCGGCCCGAGGAAACGCGGCGGCGAAGGGGGGGCCGTACGGCCCTTCCGGCGCGCCCATGGGCCCGGGTGTCCTCGGACCATGGCCGAAACCCTCGTCACCTCCGCACCCCGCCACACCGAGCGTGCCGCCAACGGGACGACCGTCGTGGAGCTGCGCGGCGAGATCGACATCCTTACGGCACCGTCCCTTGGGCGCGCCTGGACGATCTGACGGCGGTCGTCCTCCCCGGCCTCGTGGTGGACCTTCGCGCCGTGTCCTCATCGAGTGCGCCGGACTGGGGGTGCTGTGCCGGGCGCGGACCAGGGTCATGGAACGGCACGGCCGGCTACGTCTGATCACGGACAGCGGCCGGTTCCTTCGCGTACTGCGCGGGGCGGGACTGGATGGCGTGTTCGAGAACCTCGGTCGCCTGCCCGAAGCGCTGAGTGCTGCGCCCGGCCGGATCCTCACAGGCGCGGGCTGACCAGACCGTAGGCGAGCAGGCCGCACACCACACGGAGACGAAGTTGAGCGTCATCCCACCTGATCTGATGCACGTCGCGGAGTGGCCGGGCCCTCCGGGCGGTAACCGAGGCGGATCAGCATCTGCGCATGGCCGGTGAGCTCCGGTACGGGGCTCAGGTCGCGGCGCAGGTCGGGCCACTCCATCGGCTGGTGCAGCAGGGAGGCACGCACACCGTGCGCCGTGGCCACCAGCAGGACGTGCTCCAGCGCCTGCCGGGCGCGCAGCCAGTCACTGCGACGGTCGTGCCCGGTGGTCAGCAGGGCCACAGGCAGGGGCTCGAAGGGCTGGGCGGGGAGCCGCTCAGGGTGGCGTTGAGCGGTGAAGTCACGTATGAGCAGCTGTTCGTGCGCGTCCTGCGGCCCCAGTGCCGCTTGGGGAATGCCGACGTCGGCAGAGTCGTCCCGGTCCCGGTGCACCCATCGGCGGCTCTCCATCGCCCGGTCGGGGTCGGTGCGGTTGCGGTGCTCAGCCGCCATGACCACGCGCAGGAGCCGAGCCGTCTCGTCGGCCCCGGGAAAGGTCAGGGAGGCGCCTTCCGTTGAGCGGCTTCGGCGAGTTCGGTGCGAATGCTCAGCATGGGCTTGGCCCGATGGGCCCTCCGCTTCCGCGCGCTCCAGCCCTGGCTCATGTCCGGCCCCCCCACCAGCCGACCGCTTGCGAGCTGTGCCCTCGCTGTCGGGCGGGTGCCGTCGAACGGACTTGGCTCGTCGGGCATGCTAGGGGGAATATGCCGCGAGACGGCGAGGGGAGCTGTGGTGGACGAACGCGCGCAGGGTTCGCGTGAGGTGGAGACGTCGGGGATGTCTCCACAGCTGCGGCTGGACGCACTGCTGGAGGACCTGCAACAGCAGGTGGCTCAGGTGCGGGGGGCTCGGGACCGGGTCCACACGCTGCTGGATGCGGTGCTCGCGGTGGGCTCCGACCTGGACCTGGAGGTGGTGCTGCACCGCATCGTGGAATCCGCGGTGGCCCTGGTCGACGCCCAGTACGGGGCGCTCGGCGTCCTCGGCGAGGAAGGCACGATCAGGCAGTTCATCACGGTCGGCATGGGCGACGAGGCGATCGCCCGCATCGGGCACTACCCGCGCGGCGAGGGCATCCTTGGCCTGCTCATCCGGCACCCGGAACCGCTGCGCCTGGCGAACCTGGCCGAGCATCCGGCGTCCGCCGGCTTCCCGGCCGGGCACCCTCCGATGGCCAGCTTCCTCGGCGCCCCCGTCCGGGTGCGCGATCAGGTCTTCGGCAACCTGTACCTGACCAACAAGCAGAGCGATACGGAATTCGACACCGACGACGAGGCGGTGCTGCGCACCCTGGCCGCGGCGGCCGGTGTGGCGATCGACAACGCCCGGCTGTACGACGACGCCCACCGTCGGCAGCGGTGGCTGGCGGCCAGCAACGAGCTGACCCGCAGCCTGCTGTCCGGCGCGGAGCCCGCTGCCGTACTGGAGTCGTTCACCGCCACCGTGCGCGAGATGGCCGACGCGGACCTGGTCACGCTGGCGGTACCGGTCGGCGACCGCGGCGAGCTGGTCATCGAGGCCGCCTCGGGATCGCCGACCGAAGAGGTCCGGGGGCTGCTGCTGCCCGCCACGGCACTGGCCGCGAAGGTCTACGCATCGGGCGAGACGATCACCAGCGAGGCCGTGAGCGCCGACCCCCGCGCCGAGGGCGGCAGCGCCTCGGTGGTGGAGCTGGGTCCCGCGTTCTTCGTGCCGCTCGGTACCCGGGAACACGTCCGCGGAGTGCTGCAGGTCGCGAACGTTCCCGGCGGCGCCCTCTTCACCGACGCCGTGATCGACATGGTGACCGGGTTCGGCAACCAGGCCGCGCTGGCCTTGGACGTCGCCGAGCACCGCCGGGACACCGAACGCATGGTCGTCCTCAACGACCGGGACAGGATCGCCCGGGATCTGCACGACCTGGTCATCCAGCGCCTGTTCGCCGGGGCACTGTCGCTGCAGTCCACACTGGGCCGAGTCTCAGACCGGCCGCAGGTCAGCGAACGGATCCAGCGCGTCGTGAACGATCTGGACGACACCATCAAGATCATCCGTTCCACCATCTACGGACTGCGCGAGCACGACCAGCCCCGTCGCGGCAGCGGGCTGCGCGCGCAGCTGGTGGCGGCCACCGAACGGGCCACCGAGCCGCTCGGCTTCGCCCCCGCGCTGCGCATGACCGGGTTGCTGGACACAGCCGTATCCGCCGAACAGGCCGAGCAACTACTGGCCGTGCTCGGCGAGGCCCTGTCCAACGCCGCCCGTCACTCGCACGCCACCGCCGTCGACGTCGGCGTCGAGGTCACCGACTCCGCCCTGCGGCTGCATGTGGCCGACAACGGCCGCGGAATCGACCCCGAGGTCACCCGCCGCAGCGGTCTGGCCAACCTCCGCAAACGCGCGGAGGAGATGGGCGGTACGTTCCGCCTGTCCGCGAATCGGCCGAGCGGCACCGTCGTCGAGTGGGTTGTACCGCTCTCCTCGAGCGCCTGACGCTTTCCGTACGGGACCGACGTCGTGAACTTCGACGCACGGCCGGCCTGCCCACTGACGTGCGCACCTCGGGGCTGTTACGCGGCTACTGCTCACCGTCGTCGACCAGACGCCTGTGGAGTTCCATGGTCATCGCGTGGATGGCTCGGGTGAGTTCGGTGTTGGTCTTGAGTTCCAACTCCTGCTCGACGAAGTCGTGGTCGGCCTTCATCTGCTGAAACGCCGCCTGACGGTTCTGGCCGATCATGACGAACGTCGACAGGAAGATCGCTTCCAGTGACACCACCAGGGTCAACGTAGGCCAGGGGCTGGACTCGAGGAGCAGCATCCAGACCGCGAAAACGACCGCGTGGATGTAGACGAAGGTCATCGAACCGGCGAATTCGGTGATGGCGTCGGCGACACGGAGCTGGACGTCTCCAGTTCGCCTGCTGTGATGCGCGACCACCGCCGGGTGGTGCCGGACTCCAGCCGCGAACAGGCTCATGTGGGCGCACCTCTCACTAAGCGGTCGTCCAGCGAGCGGGCCGGCAGCATCCGAAGGGCTGTCCGGTGGCGATCGCTGGGTTCTGTGAGCCGTGCGCCCCGGCGATGTGTCGGGCGTCGCCGGGGCGCGGGGTGGGACGTAGCCGCTCAGCCGTCCCAGGTCCAGTCGGCGATCTCGGGCAGGTCCATACCGTGCTCGCGGATCCAGGCGTGGTGGCGCTGCCGGGCGTCCTCCATGTTCTGCCGTACGGCCGCCGCTCGGACTGCGAGCCCGGGTACACGGTCGATGACGTCCATGACCAGGCGGTAGCGGTCGAGGTCGTTGCGGACCACCATGTCGAACGGCGTGGTCGTGGTGCCGATCTCCTTGTAGCCGCGCACATGCAGGTTCCTGTGACCCGTGCGGCGGTAGGCCAGCCGGTGGATCAGCCACGGGTAGCCGTGGTAGGCGAAGATGACCGGCTTGTCGGGGGTGAACAGGCCGTCGAACTCGAAGTCGCTCATCCCGTGCGGGTGTTCCTCGCTCGGCAGCAGCCGGGCGATGTCGACGACGTTGACCACCCGCACGGCCAGCTCGGGCAGGTGGCGGCGCAGCAGCTGTGCGGCGGCCAGCACCTCCTGGGTCGGGACGTCGCCGGCACAGGCCAGCACCACGTCCGGTTCACGGGTACCGTCCTCGGTGCCCGCCCACTCCCAGATACCCGCGCCGCGCGCGCAGTGGACCTTCGCCTCCTCCATGGAGAGCCAGTCGAAGCAGGGCTGCTTGCCGGCCACGATCACGTTGACGTAGTCCTTGCTGCGCAGCGCGTGATCGGCGACCGACAGCAGGGTGTTGGCGTCCGGCGGGAAGTACACCCGCACGGCCTCGGGGCTCTTGTTGAGGATGTGGTCGACGAAGCCGGGGTCCTGGTGGGAAAAGCCGTTGTGGTCCTGGCGCCACACGTGCGAGGTCAGCAGGTAGTTGAGGGAAGCGATGGGAACGCGCCAGGGCAGCCGACGGGTGGTGCGCAGCCACTTGATGTGCTGGTTGACCATCGAGTCGACGATGTGCACGAACGCCTCGTAGCAGGAGAACAGCCCGTGCCGGCCGGTCAGCAGGTAGCCCTCCAGCCAGCCCTGGCAGGTGTGTTCGGAGAGAATCTCCATCACCCGGCCGTGGCGCTCGAGGTGCTCGTCCACTTGGAGCACCTGGGCCTGCCACGCCTTGCCGCTGGCCGCGTAGACCGCCTGGAGACGGTTGGAGGCGGTCTCGTCGGGGCCGACGATGCGGAAGTCGCGCCGCACACTCGTGGCGTGCATGACGTCCTGGAGCAGGGCGCCGAGGACGCGGGTGGGTTCGTGGAGGGTCGCGCCGTGCTTGTCGACCTCGACGGCGTACTTCTCCAGGGGTGGCAGGGGCAGCTCGCGCAGCAGCAGGCCGCCGTTGGCGTGGGGGGTGGCGCCCAGCCGGCGCCTGTCCTCGGGGATGCAGGCGAGTACCTCGGGGCGCGGTGCGCCGTGCTCGTCGAACAGCTCCTCCGGTCGGTAGGAGCGCATCCACTGCTCCAGCTGGCGCAGATGCTCGGGGTTGTCCCGGACTGCGGCCAGCGGGACCTGATGGGCACGCCAGGTGCCCTCCACGGGCAGTCCGTCGACCTCGGCCGGGCCGGTCCAGCCCTTCGGGGTGCGCAGCACGATCACCGGCCAGTGCGGCCGCTCCGCCACGCCGCCCTCGCGGGTGCTGCTCTGGATGGCCGCGATGCGCTCCAGTGCGTCGTCCATCGCGGCGGCCATCGCCCGGTGGACGGCCATCGGGTCGTCGCCGGTGACGTGAAGGGGGGCGTGTCCGTAGCCGCGCAGCAGTTCGTCGAGTTCGTGCTCGGGCAGCCGGGCCAGGACGGTCGGGTTGGCGATCTTGTAGCCGTTGAGGTGCAGGATCGGCAGAACGGCGCCGTCGTGGACGGGGTCGAGGAACTTGTTGGAGTGCCAGGAGGCGGCCAGCGGCCCGGTCTCCGCCTCGCCGTCACCGATCACGCAGGCGACCAGCAGGTTCGGGTTGTCGAGGGCGGCGCCGTAGGCGTGGGCGAGCGAATAGCCGAGTTCGCCGCCCTCGTGGATGGAACCGGGGGTCTCCGGGGCGACGTGGCTGGGCACCCCGCCGGGGAAGGAGAACTGCTTGAACAGTCGGCCCATGCCCCCCGCGTCCCGTGTGACGTCCGGGTAGGTCTCGGTGTAGGAGCCCTCCAGCCAGGAGTTGGCCAGCACGGCCGGACCGCCGTGACCGGGCCCCCAGATGCACAGGGCGTCCAGGCCGCGGGCCTTGATGACGCGGTTGAGGTGGGTGTGCACGAGGTTGAGGCCGGGCGAGGTGCCCCAGTGGCCCAGCAGCCGCGGTTTGACGTGCTCGGGACGGAGGGGTTCGGTGAGCAGGGGGTTGGCCATGAGGTAGATCTGGCCTACGGACAGATAGTTCGCGGCGCGCCAGTGAGCGTCCAGCGACCTCAGCTCATCCTCCTCCAGTTGGACGGGCGTCTGCTGCGTGTCGACGGACATCGGGGGTCCTTTCCGCGTCGGGGCGGGGGTGCGGGTGCCGTGCGTGCCGGTTTGTAAGCCCTACCCTCTGCCGCCACGCCGGGTACCCAACAGGGCCGTTCGGGCCACCCCTGCCGCGCAGCCAGACGGAGCATCCGTCGAAAGAAGCTTGGAAGCCCACGTCAGCAACACGCCACGAAGCCAGAAGGCCAGGACTGACCCCGTTTACGGAGACCGGAAAGGCGTCCGCACACACGGCCCGAAGGAGGCGCGCCCATGGGAGCACTGGTCTGACTGTTGCTACCGGTCGTCACCGAGGTGGGAGCGGGCATCTGCTCCATCCTCGTGCAACGCGTCCACGCTCCGCCGCTGGGACGTGATTTCGCCCGCCCCCAGCGGATGAGGGACCTATTGGAGCGGAACGCGGTCCCTGACCGGCGCTGAGCTCATGTACCTCCGACTGAGCGCCCGGGACGCCCTGGCGAAGACCAAGGACGAACTCGCCGCGGAACGAGAGCGGGTCCGCGCCCTCGTGTGTGCCACAGCCGAGCTGTCACTCGAGCTCGCCCAAGGGCGCGAAGAACGTGCAGCACGCCCCGGCCCGCCCGCGCTCCGGCTCAGCCAGAGGCCCGAAAAGCCGCGCGGGGCCGGCTGGACGGTGCGGCATGGCCTGTCGCGCTACACATGGGCCCCGCGCACGCTGGCGGCGAAGCCGGGCTGGAACCACATCACCTGCCCGCTCGGCGAGGCGATCCGGTGGATCTCCAGAGGCGTGTGCATCCCCACACCGGCCGGGCGGCACGGTGTGGTGGACGGCCCCCGCGTACGTGGAACTGGCGGCCGCCGGTTCAGGGCTGGAGGCGGACACCGAGGCAGCTGCGCGTGCCGGGGGCGCCGAGCAGGCCCGCCGTTGTGCCGCCGCGCATGCTGCTGCCGCCGGACAGCGGCTGCAGGGCTTTGCTGCAAGCACAGGAACGGCAGGCCGACCAGGCACGTCAGGCCGCATTCCTCGGGCACGCCGGTATAGACGCCCAGGTGTGGCCCGCCTTCACGCAGCTGGTCCGTACCGTCTCCGGCAAGACGGTCGAGGACGGCGGGCAGAGCCATGGCAACGGGCTGCTCGTCTACAGCAGGCCCCACCCGGGCCGCGAGTTCCGGCTCGCCGGTGTGGTGTGCCCCGATCCTCAAGCACTCGCCCAGTGGCCGGCAGAGCCGACGATCCTGGTGCCCGGACGCTCCTGGCTCGCCCGCATCCAGGCCACCACTCGTACCCCGCTGAAAGTAGCGGTCCTCACTCCGCTGTCCAAGCGCTGCGTCTTCCTGCGCATCGCACCCGGCCCCGAGCCCGTGATCTGTCCGCGGAGCACCGGCCAGGCAGGGCACCGGACAACGGGCGGGTGAGCCGGGTGCGAGCCAGTACGCGTCCGGCAGGGCGGTGGTCACAGCTTCCGGTGCGGGTTCCATGGTTGCGGCACCGAGACGACATGCGGTCAGGCAACGCTCCTGTCCACCTCGGGCCCGCGCTCCTCCGAGTGGGTAAGAGGCCCTGTGTGGCGGCTGCCGGAGGGGGTGGACGCCGAGCGCGGGATTCGGTACGGCGGACACCCTGACGCCGGCAGGACGGATCAGGTGGATGGGGCTGGCCGGAGCAGGAGCAGGGCGACGTCGTCGGTGCGTTCGTCACCGGCGCGCATCGCTGTGGTGAGGGTGTCGGCGAGGGTGGACAGGTCGGTCGGTCCGCCTCCCAGAGCGTTGGCGAGGGCGGTGATGCGGGCATCCAGCGGTTCGTCGGGAGTTTCGACGAGGCCGTCGGTGAACAGGGCCAGCACCGCCCCAGGCGGTAGGGCGAGGGTGTGGGTGGGGTAGATGGCACCGGGGTCGATGCCGAGCAGCAGACCGGGCTCCAACTGCACGATGCTCGTGATGGCGTCGAGGCACAGGAGCGGTGGCGGGTGGCCGGCGGTGGCCAGGCACACGGTGTGGGCGGCGAGGTCGATACAGGCGTACAGGCAGCTGGTGAACAGTCCAGGATCGAGGTCGCACAGGAGCTGGTTGGTGCGGGTGAGGACCTCGTCGGGGGCGGCGCCGGCGGTGGCGTGGGCGTGGATAGCGGTGCGGACCTGGCCCATCAGGGCGGCGGCAGCCACGTTGTGGCCCTGAACGTCGCCGATGACCGCCCCGACGGTGGTGGCGTCCAGGCGGATGAGGTCGTAGAAGTCGCCGCCGATCTCCATGCCATGCGTGGCAGGGAGGTAGCGCGCCGCCACCTCAAGACCGGGGACGTCCGGGAGGGCGCGCGGCAGGAGACCGGTCTGCAGGCTCTGCGCGAGGGCGTGCTCAGTGTCGTAGAGGCGGGCGCGGTCCAGCGCCTGGGCGATCAGGCCGGCCAGCGAGGTCAGCGCCGCCCGCTCCTCCGGCGCGAAGACGTGAGGCTGGACGAAGGCCAGGACACAGGTGCCGACCGGTTTGCCGGAGGCGATGAGCGGCAGGAACGCCCATGCCGCCATCCCGTCCTCCCGCTGAGCGCGAGCCGGGAACGCGCGCGCCAGGTCCTTGCGGGTGGAGAAGAAGCCCGCCACCCCTTCTGTCAGGGCCCGCACCCCAGGGGTGGGCGAGGTGAGCGGAGTGCCGTCGAAGAGGTCCATAACCTCGGCCGGGTAGCCGCTGTAACCCACGATCCGCAGCCGCCCGCCCTCAGCGACCAGCACCGTCAGTCCCTGTGCGCCGAACGCGGGCAGCACCGTGTCCGCCACCACCCGCACCACATCCTCGGCCCCCACCGCCTCGGTCAGCGCGCCGGCCAGATGCATCAGGTGGTAAAGCGCCCCCACCCGCGGCGGCGTGCCGAGGGCTGTGCCGGCCTGGGACGGCTCAGCGGCGACTACGTCGGCCGGGCCGGCTGTGGGGGTGATGCGCACGCTGATTCCGGTGTCGTCGGGGAACAGCTCGAAGCGCAGCCACGCCCCGTCGGGACGCTGGGCGGTGAACGAGGTGGGATGACGGCTGATCACGGCTGCGCGGTAGCGGTCTTCGTATACCGGGTCGTCCAGCCACGCCAGCGCTTCCCACGGCAGAGCGCCGAGCAGGCGCTGCTCCCCGGCGCCCACCAGGCGGGCCGCGGCGCGGGTGATGAAGGTGATGTGGCCGTCCAGGTCGAGCGCGACGCCGGGCTCGGGCAGCCGCTCGGCGTAGCCCGCCGCGACATCTGCTGCCGCCGGGGGTGCGGGGTCTTTGGTCATGGGGCGTGCCAGGGTGCGTGCGGCCGGAAGTGGGGCCAGCGGCTGTCCCGTCTGCTCGGCCGCGGCCAGCACGTGGCCGAGGAACGCGCACACCGACGCGACGCCGGCCCTCACCGCGGGCACCAGGTCGTGCCGAGGCCCGGGCCACAGCAGCAGCAGTGCCCCCACCACCGTCCCGTCGTGCAGGATCGGGGCACCGGCGAGTGCGAAGTGGTAGGGCAGGACGAGCGCGGCGCGCGGGTAGCGGCGCGCCAGCTCCTCCTGGGAGTCCACCCACACCAGGTCCCGGACGTGCACCGCGTCGGTCACCGGCACCGGGTAGGCGAGGGAGATCCGCTGCCACGGCTGAGCGAACTCGACCGGCAGCCCGGTCATCACCTCCAGCGTGAGCACCCCCTCCCCGGGAGCCAGCACGTACACCCCGGCGGCGTGCGCGCCGAGGTCCCGCACCGCCTCGGTCAAGAGGTGGTCCAGCAAACGCCGCCCCAGCCCCGTGCCCTCGGACAACCGCTCCTCCCTCCAGCCGGTGCGACGTGATCCGGCGCGGCTCATACGACCGGACAAACAATCACTTTACGGGACGATATTGCGTGTGGAGGCGGTGCGTGATGCCGTCCACGGTGTGGGCCTGGGGCAGCCGCGGCGGGTGCTGCCTCGTAAGCTGCCGCCATGACCGAGAAGATCCACACGCCGTCGCCCCGCGAGGCCTTCGAGCTGCTCATGGCCGGCAACCAGCGCTTCGTCTCCGGCACGCCCGAGCACCCGAACCAGGACGCCGTCCGTCGCACCGAGACCGCACCTTCCCAGCAGCCGTTCGCCGTGCTGTTCGGATGCTCCGATTCCCGTCTGGCCGCTGAGATCATCTTCGACCGCGGCCTGGGCGACCTGTTCGTGGTCCGCACCGCCGGTCACGTCATAGGGGCGGAGGTGCTCGGCTCCATCGAGTTCGGCGCTTGCGTCCTGAACGCGCCGCTCGTCGTCGTCCTTGGCCACGACTCGTGCGGCGCCGTCGCCGCCGCCTGCTCCGCCCTGGAGAACGGGCAGACGCCGGGCGGCTTCGTCCGCGACGTCGTCGAACGGGTCACCCCGAGCGTGCTGGCAGCCCGCGCCGCCGGACGTGAGAGCGCCGAGGAGATCCTGGCCGAGCACATCGAGCACACCGTGGACCTGCTGCTGGAACGCTCCCGGGTCCTGGCCGAGCGGGTGGCTGACGGCCGCCTCGGCGTGGTGGGCCTGTCCTACCGGCTGGCCGAGGGCAGCGCCCAGCTCGTCGCCACCCGCGGCCTCGACGTCGCGGGTCCCACCGCGTCCTGACTCGGCCCCGCTCACCCAGAAGATCGCGGATCCAGCCCGCGGCCGCGCCCGAGCCGGTAGGGCCGCGGGCTGCCACTGCGGGAGAAGAGGAGAATCTCAGGCGAGGATCGGCACGCGCCCGGCAGCCCGCCCATCAGGCGTGGGTGCTCGGGGGTGGTCACACGGTTGTACGGGGCCCCGCGGCGCGGCGGAGCCGGTTGGCGATCGCCAGGCCCAGCCCCTCCTCCGCCAGCAAGGACGCGACGATGCGGTCGCATCCCTTCTGGTCGAGTTCGCGCAGGAACCCGTACAGGCCGCGCGTAGGCGGCCGCCGAGGCGGGCACCTCCACCGCGGCGTGCGCCTTCACCGGCGCCCCGGCGAATGCGCCGGGGAGGAAGACGCCCACCCGGTGCCCCAGGCCGGAAGCGACTTCCGCTTCGGCGACGACCTTCTCAGGCTCGACCAGGACGACCCGCGCCCGCGGTGCGTAGTGGGGCGGGTGCCGGCCCGGCACCCGGACGCGACTGGTCGCAGGCGCAGTGAGCGGGTGCCCCAGCACTGCTTCAAGGTCCTCGCGCGTCACCCCGCCGGGTCGCAGGATGGCCGGGGTCTCACCAGTGACGTCGACGAGGGTGGACTCGACGCCGACCTCGCAGCGGCCGCCCTCCAGCACGAAGTCGACGGCGTCGCCGAGCTCGGCAAGGACGTCGTCCGCCGTGGTTGGGCTGCAGTTGGTGGGGGCCGGACCACAGGGGGTAGGTGCTGGGGCCGGTGGCCGGGGGGAGGGCCTTGGCGGGGTCCCAGTTGCCGAGGTCGGGCAGGTTGCCGGTGACGTAGAGGTTCTGGCCCCAGTTGGTGGTGGCGGTGGCCTGGTTGCACTGCACGGTGGTGCCGACGCGAAGCCGGATGCTGGCCGCCCAGTGCGGGTACGCGCTGGCAGTCGTGCCCAGGGGAATGGCTCTGGCCAGGTCCCAGGAGCCCAGCTGCTGCACGGGTGTGGGGCGCCGTGCCGGCGAGCAGTCAGGCGAGGAGCACAGCGAGCATGAGTATCGGCCGCCAAGCGGCCGATACTCGGCTATGTGCCGCGAGCATGGCATGTCCTTCTGTGTAGGAGTCGGCGGGTGCCCCGCCGAGGGGCGTCCGTCTCCCCCGTCGGCCCGCATCCCGAAACAAGTCTCGATTGCTGCGGGCAGTCCTTCCTCCGCCGCTCAGACCTGGGGCACCACCTTCGATCCCGCCCAAGCGGGCTGGCAGCCGTATGCCGCCGCCAGCCCGGAAGTCCTGGACGCAGGACTGCCGAGCATCACCGTCCGCGCAGGGAAGGCGAAGGGCTCCCACGCCCTTCACCATGCTTGTCGCGAAGGTGGGCCTCACCGGTCCCGACCGCGCTACGACGGCACGCACAGCGCGAGATGGTCGGCGTGGCCGTGCTTGCCGAGGTATCCATCGCCGACAGTGCTCGCGGAGCAGATGACCCTTGCGGCGGCCGTCCTCATCCTCCGGCGACCCAATACCCAGGACTACCCCGCCCCCGTCATCCCGCTCCGCCCCTCCGGCGATCAGGCCCCGACCACCGCGATGTCGTGCGGCGACCGCGGATCGATTTCGTAGTGGGTGCCGAACTGGCTGCTGAAGCCGATCACCCGCACCCTCTGCCCCTGCTTCAGGCCGGAGACGTCGATGCCCGTCTGCACATTGACGAAGACCGGCACGAGGCCCGAACCGTCGTCGACGGGCAGCTTGTACCCGTAGGGGAGGTCGCTCGTGGGTGCTTGAGTGATCCTGCCGACGACCTTGACGAGCCGCCCCTCGGTGGCCTCTCCGACCCCGGCGGTGCCGACCCATTCCGGTTTCACCGGCCGGCCCTTGTGACCGAGCTCGACATCGGAAGGATCGGCCGGGACCAGGGTCAGCAGTCCGGAGCTGTCCCGCAGCGTGCCGGTGATGCGTGCACGCTGACGCGGGTACGCATGCACTTCGCTGTGCAGCCTGACGTAGATACCGGCGGTCCTGTCCTGAAGCCCGAATCCCTTGTCGCCGAAGCTGGATTCGAAGGCACCGGAGGGAGTCGTCACCGAACCCGCCACGGTGACCACTGTCCCGACCGGCAGGCCGCGGGCCTGGGCGATCGAGATCGTCTTCGCCTGCGGTGCGGCAACTGCCGAACCGGTCCCCAGCACGGGCGCCACCATCAGGGCGAGCAGGGGTGCGAAGAGCAGTATGAGAAGCCGACGGGTCAGGCCCATGAATGCAGCGTCCTTTCCAAAAACCGATACCCCCCAAGTGTGCGTGCACGCCGCGCACTTCACACACGCGCCGACCGTCGAGTGACGCTTGGTCAGGGCCGAACGCTGTGTGCAAGTGCCACCTGGAGTGACAGGTGTGGCAGTCATGGTCTCTTTCTACGGCGTGTTCGGGCGATCACGTGACTGCCTACAACTGGGTCGGCTCCGGATGTGGCTACGGGGACAGAACCAGCCTCGTCGGTCACCGGATGGCGCGAGCGCCAATGTGCCCCCCGGGGCAGATGTCAGGGGAGGCGGGGGGTTGCGGCCGGCGCAGCCACCGCGTTCGCTGAACTTCTCACCGACCAGACGCGAGTGCTGGGCTCGAACCACCCCTCCACCCTCATCACCCGGGACAACCTTGCCTCCTGGCGGGGGGGAGGCGGGGGATGCGATTGGTGAGCAAGATCGGTAAGTGGCGGCGGGCGACCGGTTCGCCACGGGATCATGCTCATATAGCGGTGCCAGAAAGGCGATGTGTTTCCCCTAACGGAAAGCCGCCGTGCCGTCTTCCGTTTCCTGGTGGCTCGGCCCGGCCGCGTATGCCAGCGGTGGTGCGATCGCTTGCGCATCCACTCCCTCGCCGACCCACAGGGCGATGAATAGCGCGGCGGTCGCTTCCAGGAGTCCCGCACGTTCGAGACCGCCTCCAGCCACGGGTTCGCAGCCCACGTCCTGCACCAACTCGCTTACACGCGCGAGGGCAGTCTCGTCGTCTCCGCAGACCGGCACGGCCAGTGGTCGCCCATCGAAGACGGGCGGCCGCATGCGCCACACGTCCTCGTGGCAGAGATTGAAAGCCTTGACCACATGGGCTCCCGGTGCCGCCGCGGCAAGTTGCTGCGCGGCTGAAGGGCCTCCTTCCGTCAGCAGCCGAAAGCCCGGCCCGACCGGGTTGGAGCAGTCGAGCAGCACCTTGCCCTCCAGGGCCGCGTGCAAGTCCCGCGCCACGTCTACTCCCGCCCCGAAGGGCAGCGCGGCCAACACGACCTGAGCGGCGGCGGCCGTCGCGCGCAGACTGGCAGGCTTCGCGCCGCCCCCGATGCGCGTCGCGAGCCGCTCAGCCTTGTGTGGGTCCCGTCCCCCGATAGTGACCTCGTGCCCGGCCCGCACCCAGTGGGTGGCGAGCGCGTCGGCCATGTTGCCCGTGCCCAGTACACCGATTCTCATCGCGCGGTCCCTCTCCGTGCCTGCTTCGATCGTTCTCGCCGACGTTAGATGGCCGTTCGGGCACCATTTGGTACGTGACAACCGACGCCTTCCTCGCCGACTGCCGCGCCCGCCTCGCCTTCGACCTGCTCTCCAACACCTGGAACGCCGTGGTGCTCTGGGCACTGCGCGATGGCCCCAGGCGCCCGGTCGAACTACGAGAGCGGATCGGGGGCATCAGCTCCAAGGTCCTCACCGAGACTCTGCGCCGGCTGCAGTTCAACGGACTGGTCGACCGGCAGGCAGACAACGACCACCCATCGCGGGTCGAGTACCAGCTCACCGCTTTGGGCCGGACCTTGCTGGCGCCCATCGACGCCGTCGGCGCATGGGCCTTCGAGCACGGCGATGAGGTGATGGCCGCCCAGGAAGCAGCATGCGCTCCCGACCCTCAGTCCCCTCGTCCAACGTGCTAGACAGATCAACAGCATGAGCGCAGCCGTCGTCAGCAGATGAGTGCACATCCCAGGGTGAGGAAGGCTTCGTGGATGTCGTCGCGGATCTCCCAGCGGCTCCGCAGGCGGCGGAACCAGCGCAGGCGGGCGAATGCGCGCTCCACGACCCGGCGCTGGCTGCCCAGACCGAAGGACGTCATCCAGGCTCTACAGGCCCTGCGCGATGAGCGGGTGGAGCGGGCCCGGGCGGTGGTGGACATCGTGGTGGCGCTGCACCGGTGACCGCACCACCGGCGCGGATGTGCTTTCGGGCTCGACGTGCATGCAGCCGGAGCCCTTACCGAAGGGGACACCGGGCCCGCGCTGCACGGCAGTCGAGCTCTCAGGTCTGGAGCATCTCATCGCGGAGCGAGAGTGATCCGGCTCTGCCGGTCGTGCGGGGGCGAGCCGCCCAGGGAAGTGCCCAGGAACGACAGGAGGACCACCAGGGCACCGCCGCAGACAATGGCCGAGTCGGCGAGGTTGAACACCGCGAAGTGTTCGACGGAGATGAAGTCGACGACGTGGCCACGGAAGACGCCGGGCGCCCGGAAGATCCGGTCGGTCAGGTTGCCGAGCGCACCCCCGAGCAACAGGCCCAGAGCGACAGCCCACGGAAAGCTCTGAAGCCTGCGTGCGACGCGCGCGATGACCAGGACAACCGCGACCGAGATCGCCGTGAACACGGCAGTGAAAGCCTGGCCCGAGCTGAATGCCGCACCCGCGTTACGGAACACCTGAAGCGTCACCACGCGGCCTGCTATGGCAACGGGCTCCCGACCTTCCAACCGCGAGACAGCCACAACCTTGCTGCCGAGGTCCACGGCATAGGTGAGAGCGGCCGCCACCAGCAGAGCGGTCACAGAACCCTGAGCCCGTGCACCCTTCTCAACGCCAGGCGTTGCGGTCTCGGGCTGGGATTGCGAGGCATTGTCGGTAGAGATGATCTGCTCCATGGATGCCGAGCCGCCCTGGACAAACCCACATTACAAGAGCTTGTCGGGGGATCCGACGAGTTCGCAGTGCGGTGACACGCGACAGCCGCAGATCAGGCACAGGTCTCGGGAACAGCGCGGGCCAGTGGGCCAGTGGGACGAGGTCGGCGTACAGGGCGGCGTGCAACGCGGCCGTCAGCCCGCTGGCTCGCCGCTCACCGTCGACGTCGTGCAGCACGAAGTAGACAGGACCGGCAGAGGAGTCGGGGCGGATCAGCCGGATCATCGCGTTGCGCACCGCGTCGTACGCGCTGACGTCGACCCTGTAACCCGGGGCGATGAGCGTGTCCGCCTTCACCGTCCACTGGCGCTCCAGGCCGACACATACCGCGCGCTGCGGCTATGTATGCGGCGTTGAAGGCATCGACGCCTGTAGCGTCCGGGACCAGGCCGGCAGGGCACCGAACGGGCAGCGGCTGCATGAACAGCATCGTGCCAGGCAGCGCACAGGGGCCGGACCGGCCCGCACCGCCGTCCGGGCCGACTTCACCTCGCGCGAGGTGAAGGTGGCGGCGGAGCCGGTGACGACGCCGACCAGGTGCACGACCTCGTCCAAGGTCGTCATCTGCGCGTCGAGCACCGCGCACGAGGCGGGAAACCGCAGACGAAACGCCTCCCCCGTCGTGGCGGTGATCCGCTCCGACAAGTGCCTGGACGCCCGGCCCGGCTCCGGCAGGCCCGCAGCCCAGAGGGCGGGAATGCCGAACGCCGGCGCCGCGGCTGCAGGGGCAACCCGGCCAAGCGTTGAGAACCGAGGTGGTCCGGCTGTCACCGATCGATCAGGGGTCCGGTCACCCGGCCCGCTGAGTTGTCTCCCCGGCCTGGGCGGGCACCGCGGGCAGGGGGACGGTGCAGGAGGCGCAGCGTCGGGCCTGGGCCGGGACGGGGCTGAGGCACTCGGGGCAGTCCCGCTTGGGGGCCTGGACGTCGTGGTGGGGAGCGAGGCGCTCGTGCAGTTTGTTGATCGGGAGTACGACGAGGAAGTACAGGGCGCTGGCGATGAGGAGGAAGCTGATCGCCGCGTTGATGAAAGCTCCGTAGGGGAACTTGGTGGCGCCTACGGTGAAGGTCTTGTGGGCCATGTCGCCGGTGACACCGGTGGCCAGCCCCACGAGCGGGGTCAAAAAGGCGCTGACGAAGCCGTTGACGACTGCGGTGAACGCCGCTCCGATGACGATGCCGACCGCCAGGTCGACCACATTGCCGCGCAGGATGAAGCTGCGGAAGCCCTTCACCCTGTCACCCCTCCTAGGGCCATGATGTCGACGGGCGGCAACCCCGGCTCCTCACCCGGATGCCCTGCCACCTCTCACCCATGCCTGCTGGCGGCGGCACCACGGCGGCCGCCGACTCGCCGAGGCCATCCTCAGGCAACCTGGCCGGATTCCCAGACGCGGGGTCAGCAGTCGACCCGTGGATGGTCTTGTGACCATCAGGTCGGCAGACAGTGGCAGGTCGCTGCGTTCGGGACATCTGCGGCGGGCCGGCCCACGGCAAGCAACCGACCGTAACGCTGGCGCTTATGCCGACCAGGAAGGGAACCCGTGAGCCGCTGGAGGAACAGCTGGGTGAGGGTACGGGTGGCCTCAGGGGCGATCTTCTGCGGGGCGGTGATCTGCGGCAGTGGCGTACCGGTGTCCGGCGTCGCGCCCACGCGCGTCGCCATCGCGAACCTTCCCTGATCGTGCCGGCCCGCTCCGTGCCCCTGGGCCGTCCTGGTCGGGCCGTTACCCCGCGTTGCGCGAGTCATGCCTCCGGCGTACGGCAAACGTGTCAGCCGTCACTTCCGGCGCGTCCGCGTCACCGGCGGGAACGGAGCCGCTCGAAGAGGCGCTGGGCCTGGGCGCGCCGACGCGGGTCGGCGGCCTGGCGCCGTATCTGCTCCATGGTGCGGCGCCCCTGCGGGCTGCGCGCGAACTGCTTGATCCGTTCCATCACGGTGGCCATGAGGCTCCTTGTCGTCCGTCGGGTCGCGGGACCGCAGGGCGGTTCCGGGGCGCGTAGCACTCGTCTACCCGGCCGTCGCGCGTTCAGCCGGGCACCGGACACCGCTCTGCGCGCGCGTGACGGCGTGGCACCGCCGCACACGCGTGTCATCGCGTGGCGCAGTCCACCACGCGCCCGTGACCGCGTGCCGCCGCGCCAGGCGCGTGAGCGTCCTACAGTGGACCCGACCAGCACCGACACACACGCACCGCAACGGCCGAGCCACTTCCCGGAGCCCTTGGATGACGCACGCCGCAGCGGACGACGGCTCCGACGCCCTGTTCGGCCTGGAGGCCCTGGGCGCACCCGGCGCCGCGCAGCCCGACCGCGGCCGGGGTTCGGGGGGCCCCGCGTTCCGTGCCAGTGCCAAGGCCCGTCGGCTGCTGCCCGTGCGGGAGATCTACGCCGAGCCGGCCGCCGCCGCCTCGCCCCGTGGCCGGCAGATCCTGGACCGGTTCCCGCAGGCCCGTCTGATCGAGGTGGCGTCCCACTGGGGCATCCCCGGGCTGCACGGCAACGAGGGCAACGTCGAGCGCTGGATCCGCGTCAAGGGCGAGACCCTGGTCCTCGGCGAGAAGAAGACCCTGACCACCCGTCCCAACGGCCGCTCGGCCGACTGGATCGCGCCGGGGCCCTCCAACGGCTGCGCGATGGCGTGCGCGTACTGCTATGTGCCGCGCCGCAAGGGGTACGCCAATCCGATCACCGTCTTCACCAACATCGACCGGATCATCGCGCACCTCGGCCGGCACATCGCACGCCAGGGCAGGAAGCCCGAGCCGAACCAGTGTGACGACACGGCCTGGGTCTACGACATCGGGGAGAACGGCGACTGCTCGGTGGACGCCCTGATCTGCGACAACACCGCCGATCTGGTGCACGCCTTCCGGCACTGGCCCACGGCCAAGGCATCCTTCGCGACCAAGTTCGTCAATCCCGATCTGCTCGACTGCGACCCGCGCGGCCGTACCCGGATCCGGTTCTCCCTGATGCCGGCGGAGGACTCCCGCCTCCTGGACCTGCGCACCTCGCCGGTCGCCGACCGCGTCGCGGCCGCCGGGGACTTCCTGGAGGCCGGCTACGAGGTGCACTTCAACCTCTCCCCCGTCGTGTTGCGCCCCGGCTGGCAGGAGGCATGGGCCGAGCTGCTGAGACACCTCGACGATGTGCTGCCTGATCCGGTCAAGCGGCAGGCGGCGGCCGAGGTGATCATGCTGACCCACAACGAGGACCTGCACGAGGTCAACCTCGGATGGCACCCCCGCGGCGAGGAACTGCTGTGGCAGCCCGGCCTCCAGCAGGCCAAGCGCTCGCAGAACGGGGCCCTGAACGTCCGTTACCGCAACGGTGTCAAGGCGGAGGCGGTGGACGCCCTGCGCAGGCTCGTTGCCACGCACGCGCCCTGGCTGCGGATCAGGTACGCGTTCTAGCCGGGAGCGGACGCCGGATCGGCGACATGGATCGCGGCGAGTCGGGCAGCCGGTGATCACATCCGACGTCGCGAGAGGAGATCGTCGTGGACAAGCGGAAGTGGATCACGGGTACGGCGCGCAGGGAGCTGGCCGAAGTGATGAAGAAGGAGTACGAGGAGGGGCGCTCGATCCGCGTGATAGCGGAGGCTCACGGCCGCTCGTACGGCTTCGTGCACCGTGTGCTCGGTGAAGCGGGCGTGCCGCTCAGGAGCCGGGGCGGCGATGTACGCGCCCACGCTGCCCGGTCGGCGGACTGAGGGCGGCCGGGCCGGGCCGTCATCCGGACCAGACGACCCGTCGCACATGGTCGCCCCCCTGGACGCCGGCGAGGTCGCGCATCGCCGCCCAGAGCCGGTCCCACGGCTCGTCGTCCGGCGGCGCGAGCACCCGGGCCGCGAGGACGACGGAGCGGTGGACCGCCCCCCAGCCATACTTCGCCGACCGGCGGCCACTCGGCCGGCGCGAGCAGTGTGTGCCCGCCGAAGGTGTCGGCCGCCGCGTCACCCAGGCCGGGCGTGGCCCGGACGACGTCGTGCAAGACGAGTCCTCCGTTCCCACGGGAGCGGACCCTGCAACCCTCTTCCCGACCGGACTTCTTCCTGCCCCTCTGCGGGCCTCCCTCATCCGCTCACCCACCGCGCCAGCCCCCGCAAGACCGCGTTGCGGCCGCGGTCCGGGACGGTCCACAGGGTCTGGCCCCGCAGACCCCATTGCTCCAGCAGAGTGTTGGCGGCCTGGAAGCCGGTCGTCGCCGCCCGTTCCATCAGCGCCACGGGGAGGTCGGTGCGCACCAGGTCGCCTGCTACCGTCAGGCGCGGGTCGGGGGTGCGCACGGTGGGGCGGTCGAGGTAGCCGCCCACGGGGAACAGCGGGCAGTCCTCGCGCCATTCGTGGCGGCTGTCGACGACCGTGGCCGCCCGTGTCTCCGGGTAGACCCGGTGCAGTTGCTCGACGAGGCGCTTCTCCTCGACGTCGCGGGGTGCGTCGGGCGGTACCGCGTAGGCGTGGAGTTCCACGACCGATCCTCCGGTGCGCGTGGCCCAGCGGGCGGCCTCGTCCTCCCAGCGTTCCAGGACGCTGATGTTGTCCAGGGTGCCGAACCCGCTGGTGCCCAGGAAGCCCGGCCGGTCAGCGGCGACGGGCCGGTCCAGCCACAGGCGGGTGACGAGGAACGGCGGGGCGGTGCGCAGCCGTGCGATCCGCTCACGCCAGGGGGCGTCGCCCAGGCGGTCCGAGCGGGCGACGAGGGAGCGCAGTCCGGTGGTGTCCAGAGCGAGGACGACGCCGTCGTGGTGGGTCTCGTCCTGGTCGGTGGTGATCCTGTAGCCGCCGTTTCTGTGGGGTGCCACGTGGTCGACGGGTGTGCCCGTGCGCACCACGGTGCCGTGCCCCCTCAGGTAGTCGGCGAGAGGGTTCCACAGGGCGACCGGGAAGGGTGCCCGGGGCACGTCGAACAGCAGGCCCTCGGCGGAGCCGAGGAAGTAGATGTGGAACATCAGCGCCAGCTCGGCCGCGGACAGCCGGCGCGGATCGGCGAAGAAGCTGCGGGAGAACACCTCGAAGGCCAGATGACGGGCCTGGTCAGGGAAGCGGACGGCGTCGAGGAAGTCATGGGCGCTGATGCCGTCCAGCCGCGTGTACACGTCGGGGACGCGCACGTCGAACAGGGGCAGTGCCGCCACCGGGTCCAGGGCGCGCAGGTCGCGCAGCCCGAAGGACGGGCTGAGCAGGGCGAAGCCGAGGGCGCTGAAGGGCGGGGTGCGCGGGATGCGCCGGAAGCCGTCCCGGGCCCCGCCGGCGTGCAGCAGCGGGTAGTCCGGCAGACCCGTGAGCCGCTCCAGCGCGGGGTCGGTACGGCGCAGCAGTCCGCGCAGGTTGTAGTACTGACGGAAGAAGGCGTGGAAGCCCCGGCTCATCGTCACCGGGGTGCCGTCCGGCAGACGGGTGGGCCAGCCGCCGACGCGGCCGCCGAGGTAGGGCTGCCGCTCGTAGAGGGTGACGGCCACGCCGCGCTCGGCCAGTGCCGTGGCCGCCGCCAGCCCGGCAATGCCGCCGCCGACGACCGCCGCGGTGGGGCGGGCGCCGTCGGCGCGCCGCCTGCCCTGGGGGCCGGGCACGACCCGGGCCCGCCGGTCCCGCCCGCGCCGGGCGCCCGCCGGACGGTCGCCGGGCAC
>NZ_JBHXVE010000047.1:26400-29856 GCF_042672505.1 Streptomyces sp. NPDC127190 | reverse complement strand
CCTCCCTCCGCTGCGCTCCAGGAGGCAGTGGAGAGCCGGACGCTGCGCGCCCGGCGGGCCGCGCGGTGCGCGGCCGGGCCTCTCGGATCCTCACGGCCCGCCTAGTTGGGTGTCTGGCAAAGGAGTTGGGGAGTGCTTCGCACTCCCGGAGTTGGGTCCGCTGCGCTCCCCCACCTGACGGTCCTTCCGGCTGCGCCTCCAGAACATTAGGGCCCGCTGACGCGGGCCCGGCTGGCTATGAAGGGTGGAGGGCGCCCGTTCGTGTGGGTTCCAGTGTAGTGGGTGCCTCAGAAGGGTGGAGGGCGCCCGTTCGTGTGGGTTCCAGTGTAGTGGGTGCCTCAGGTTGATGCAGCATGTACCGTTGGCGGAAACGCGGGACACCCGCAAACCTGGCCGATGCTCGCTGAGCCATCAAGTCCCTGACGCGCCGCCAATCCACATGCTTAACCAGGCGGGCTCCCTGCCGGTGGAGCGTGACTTCGACATGCTAGGGCTGGTTTTGGGGGAATCCGATTCCCTTAGGCGGGGGTATGTGATTGGCATTGTTTCGGGGCCCCGGAGGGGCCCCGAAACCGCGTTAAGCGGGTTGATGGGGCAGGGGTGAAGGGGGTGGGAGAGAGCTGGAGACCGGTACAACCTGGCTTGCCCCTCCTCCACCCACCCCTCCACCCCTGCACACCCCGCCAGCGCGGCGGCCCCCGGCCGACGCGCAACCACACACCACCCCACCGCCCATCCCCGAAGCCGCCACCCACCCCCACACACCAACCCCATTTCCTCACTCTCCTTCAACGGGGCGGGGCAAGTGGCAGCAGAGGGGATGTCAGCAATCAGACCACGTGGCCGCAGGCCGCTGACCAGGGGCGAGCCACAACCTGGGCCGTCAGACAGCGCAACCATCAGCGCAACACCTGACGCAACATCAGGCGCAGCCTGGTACGCAACACGAGGCGCAACGGGGGGCTTCCAATCACCCGCAACACCCACTATTATTTGAAGTGCAGGGGGAGGCGACCCCCCGCAACCGCAGAAGTCCAACGAAGGGGAAGACATGGAGATTCAGATCCTTGACGGCGTCGTCCGCCGGGTGCGTGGCGGTCAGGACGCCCCCATGGGCGGCCTTGCCATTCAGGCCCGCACCATCGCCAACTTCCTGCCGCTCATGTGCCAGCGCGTAGGGGCGAAGGTCGTGCACAACTCCGACGCCAACTACACCGGAATTCGGTTCGACACCAAGGTCGGGCCGGTCGTGCTGGAAATGCCGATGGGTGACCAGCCGTACCGGCTCGTTCACGAACTCATCGAGCCTGACGCCCAGGGCCGCACGGAAGTGGAAATTCGGCGATTCCCGCAGATCTACAAGCCGCAGGGGGTCGCGCACTTGACGGCTGAGTTCCTCCGTTCGCGCGGATTCCTCAAGTAATCCCGCTTGGGGGGCGCTCAATGTGAGCGCCCCCCACACACACAACCAAACGGCGCACCGGAAGGGAAACGGTCATGGACAGCACACGAATTGCGCAGCTGGCCGAGGAGGTCGGGGCACCGCTCACCGTGGCGGAGCAGGAGCAGGCGGCGTACGCGCTCAATGAGTTGGCGCGTAGCGAGGGTGACCCGGAAGCGCTGCGGGTGCCGGTGGAGCAGTTGGAGATGGTCCGGCCGTTCTTCGAGCTGGGTTGGGCGCTGGGGGTGCGCACCGGGCACACAGGCGTGGCCGTGGCCGGTGTCCCTGTGGACCGCTCGACGGTCGAGCGGGCGTTCGTCCTGCTGCTGGCCGAGCGGATGGGGGACCCGATGGTGATCGCGGTCGCGCGGAGTCTGGACCCGCAGCACGTCGGGCCGGTGCTGTGGCAGAAGGTCGACTATCACGGCAGCCTGACGCAACGGCACGGGACGTACTGGGTGTGCGCCATCCACGCGTACGCGGACCCGCTCGGCGGGGAGGCCAGGTTGCGCTACGACCTGTGCGAGATGCGCGACGTGGCGCCCGTGCCGGTGGTCTCGGGGGTGCGGCGTACGAGTCTGACCCCTCTGCCGGAGTACCGCCCCGTAGCCTGAGTGTGCTGGTCAGGGGTGGGTTCACAAACCCCTAAAACACACTATTATTGAAGTTGTTCGGGGGTGGTGGCCCCGCCCCCGAACCGCAGAAGCCAACACGAAGGGGAGAACACCGCATGACTCAGCAGTTCGCCGAGCGCGCCACGAACGTGGCCCCCACCGGCGCCCGCAACGCCGACCTCTCCGACCTGGTCCGCATCCTGGAAGACCAGAACCAGCGCAAGCTTGACGTCATCGCCCCCGCCGCCACCCTGCGGTTCCGGAACGGCAACCTGCACGTCGAGGGCATCGAGTCCCTGATCACCGAGGACGGGGTGACGGACGTCGACGGCATCTACCGGCCCACCGGCGTGGCCGACGAGGGGATCTCCGACAAGCTCCGCATCCCGCTCTCCTACCTGCGCCGCATGCGCGCCGAGAACCTCCCGCTGCTGGACGAGAACGTCAACGCGTGGCTGCGCGAGGAGCCGGAGCGCCGGTTCATGCTCCGCGCGTTCCGAGGCGACAGCGGCCCCGGCATGCCTCCGGCCGAAGGCGTGGCCCGCGCGCTGCTGTCCGACAGCTACAAGCTCATGGACAACTTCGACATGCTGCTCGCCGCCCTGGACGGGGTGCGGCAGTCCGGCCACCCCACCCGCGTCACGGGGTGCGACCTGACCGACCGGCGCATGTATGTGCGCGTCGAGTCCGAAGCGGTCGCCGTCCAGGCGCGCGAGCTGCTGCGCGGCTACCGCTCGCCGTTCGACGGCCGCAGCGGCGACGAACTGCCGATGATCTCGGCCGGTTTCGTCATCACCAACAGCGAGGTCGGCGCAGGTGCCTACACCATCACCCCGCGTGCCGTCATCCAGGTGTGCCGCAACGGCCTGACCGAGACGAAGGACGTCATGCGCGCCGTGCACCTGGGAGGCAAGCAGGACGAGGGCGTTGTGTCCTGGTCCGGCCAGACTCAGCGCAAGACGCTGGAACTGATCACCTCCAAGACCGCCGACGCCGTCCGCACCTTCCTGTCACGCGAGTACGTCGAGACCAAGGTACGGGCGATGGAGGCCGCCGCCGGTAAGACGCTGGCCGAGCCGACGAAGACCATCGAGCACGTCACCAAGACGCTCAGCATCGGAGCCGAAGCGAAGGACATGATCCTCTCTCACTTCGTGCGGGGCGGTCAGATGACGGCCGGGGGCGTGATGCAGGCCGTCACGTCGACCGCCCAGACCCTCACGGACGCCGACCAGGCCGCCGCCCTGGAAGCGCTCGCGCTGCCCGCCCTGACGACCGCCGCAGCGCACGGCTGACAGACCCCCCGGGGGGGGGGGGGGGGGGCGCCCCCCCCCCCGCGCCCCCCGCGCGCCCCCCCCCCCCCCCCCCCGCGGGGGGGGGGGGGGGGGGGGCCGCGCCGCC
>NZ_JBHXVE010000047.1:0-26390 GCF_042672505.1 Streptomyces sp. NPDC127190 | reverse complement strand
CCGCCCCTGCGCGTCCCGCGCGCGCCCCCCCCACCCACCCCCCCCCCTCCGGTGCCCCCCCCCCCGGGGGGGCGGCCCGACCCCCCCCCGCCCGCCCCCCCCCCGGGGCCCCACGCCCCGCCCCAGCGCCGGGCGGGCACCCTCCCGGACCGCCCGGGGGTGCCCGCCCGGCCCCAGAGCGCGGAGCGCTCCCCCAACCCGGCCATGGAGCGCGGAGCGCGCCCGCCCCGCCGTCTGCCGCGTAGCGGCAGCGCGACGCGTCTGCGGAGCAGACGGCGCGCCCAGAAGAACCCCCGCCGCGCCACGAGACACGTGCGCCGGCCCGGTGCTCACCGCCCCGTCCACAAGGAGTACCCGCATGCCCACACGCCCGGAGCTCACCCGCCCCGACGACGCCGCCACAGCGGCCGCCATGAGCCGCACCCTGACCGCGCTTGCCGCCCTGCTCCAGGCGCTCGGCGACGGCGAACACACGATTAATCTCGTGGCCGAGCGCACCGACGACACGTTCGTCCGGGCTCAGGCCGACCTCTCTATCGGCACCGCCCCGCTGCGCCTGGCCGTGCTGGACGAAGACGACTACTGCGCGCTGCGCACGCTGTTGGTGTTCGCGCTGGAGGGCAGCACCATACGCAGCGCCGTCCTGCTCGCCACCACGGCGGGCGGGCCCTACCCCCGCGCGTGCGGCTGGACCGTGCGGAACGGGTGGCTGCATCCCATGGACACGACCGCGCTCCAGCAGGCCGTCATCCCGTGCCCCGGCGTCCCCACCGTACGACGGGAGGTCTACGACGCGCCGGTCCTGCCCCAGATCACCGACACCGACGAGGAGGGCCCCCGTGGCTGACACGCCCGCCGTCACCGCCAACGGCTACTGCACCAACACCACCCCGGTCCCCGGCACCATCCGCACCGTCAACGCCAAGAACACCGGCCCGAAGTTCTTCCACCTGCACGGCCGCCGCTACGGCGAATGCCCGTGCGGAAGGGAAGTGTCCCTGACCGAGCGGGACAACCTGCGCCGCCACAAGCCGCCGCAGGAGTAACCCACAGACGCCGTCCGCCGCCCCCGTCCCCCCGGCGGCGGACGGCCGCCCCGGCCAGAGCGCCACTGGCCGAAGACCTGCCGCCCCGCCGCCCGCGCCCTCCCCTTCGGCGAGCGCGGGGCGGCAGGCCCCCGCTCACCGAACCGAACCGCCGAGGAGCCGCAGCCCATGACCAGCCCGAGCCTGACCGTCGACACGCCCGCCGGCACCGTGCGCGCCACCGCCGGCCCCCGCCAGGACGACGCCGTCGTCTTCGAGCTGGGCGGGGCGATGCGCGGCAGCGTGCACGTCACCGGCACCCACCACCCCCACCACTGGGACCAGTTCACCGCCGTACGCGCCTGCCTCGGCCCCGTCAACGCCTACCAGACCACCGCCCCCGACGACGCCCTACCGCGGCTCACCCGCAGCGGCACCCGCTACCACGGCAGCCTGACCCTCTACCCCGACGACTACGCCGACCGCCCCCAGGTCAGCGTGTACCCGATGACGTCCGCCGACGGACACGAGCCGCCCGAGAAAACGGCAGCGACGCTCACCGCCGTCCTGCGCGCCTGCGCCGCCCATGTCGCACAGCGCGACGACCTGCCCGTGATCCTGGACGTCTCCCGGCAGCGGGGCACTGCCGCCCTGCTGCGCTTCCTCACCTGGTCGGCCACCCACCACCAGGCCGAAGCCGCCCGCTTGGAGCGGGAGGCACGCGCAGCCCACCCCGCGCGGCGCGCCGCCGTGGCCGCCTGGTGGACCGTCGCCCGCTGGTTCCTCGCTTCCCCGCACCCGGTCCTGCTGCTGATGCTGGCCGACCTCCCCTACTCGGTACTCCCCAACTCGCTGGCCCGCACCGCCGCCGTGAAGCAGTGGTGGGCCCCGTACTGCCTCACCGCGGCCGCCAGAGAGCACGAGCACGCCCGCCGCGCCCAGGCCGAAGCCGACTCCCTGCGTGCCCAGCAGCGCTCACGCCGCCCGCAACCGTCCGCGCACGCTGCCCCGCACGCGGCGCGCCTGGAACTGGAGATGTCGTGACGATGCGCTGGTTGATGACCCTTGGAGAACGCACCCGCCCCGAGACGCCCACTTACGCCGAGTGCCCGGGCCCGAGCGAGGCCCGCGCCGTCGCCCTGGTCGACGACTGCGGCCAGCTCTTCCCCGTCCTGCTGGCGTGGCGGCGGGCCCTCGGCCGCGAAGTGACCGGCTGGGCCGAGCAGGTCGAGGCGGACGACGTCGAGAACCTCCCCCAGGACGTGACCGACGACTGGGGGCCCGGTCTGCGGCTGGACACGATGCCGGGCGGGTACGTGAAGGTCTCGGACTACCGCGATCACCAGCCGCCCGACGCGGTCACCGCCGGTCCCCGCATGCTCATGCGCTGATCTCGGCCTCAAAAGCCGCAGGTCAGGGGCGGGTTCACGCCACCCTAGACAACACTATTATGGATGTTGCGGGAGGGGGTTTTCTCCCCCACACCGCCCCCTCCCGCACCCAAGCGTCGACCGAAAGGGCCGCGATGCCCGAGGAGTTCACGTTCCCCCGCAACACCGGTTCGTACGGCTACCAGGTCCTCGACCGTCAGGACCCGAGCACCAGTTACGGCGTCGTCTGGCACGACTCGGAAGTGTGCCAGTGGGTCGCCGAGTATCCGGGCAACCGCCCGGGCAGCGGCGGCGGGATCCCCGGATTCGCCAGCCGGAAATGGGCCGCGCGCTTCCTGTACCGCTACCGCAAGCCCCAGCCGACCGGCCGCACCTGACCCGCCGTCCGCCCGCTTCACACCGCCGCCAGTCACAGAAGGGACCGCGTATTGGCCACCTTCGGTCACATCACCCGCGAGCGCTGCGCCCAGCTGGGCCGCGCCCTCACGGCCGCCGGCCTTTCCTGGAGGGACAACGGCCGCCAGGACAAGCCCGAGTTCCTGACCTACACCGCCACCGACGCGCACGGCCGCGAGTGGAGCATCAGCCCGGCCACCAGCAACCAGATCACCCCGTCCCGGCCCGCGAGTATCTGGCAGGCCCAGTGCACCGAGCCGATGCACCGGTCTCCGGTCCTGTCCGCCCGGGCGGTCGTAGACCACATCCGGGCGTTCCCCGCGTGACCGGCCCGCTGCGGCCGTGGCGCCCCGCTGCCCGAGTACTCCCGCGGTCTGGCACGGCTCATCGTCGACGGCGACGGCCGCGCCGTACGCCTGTGCCAACCCGACGACGAGCAGCCCAGCAGGCTCAAGGTCTACGCGGCCCTCCCGGACGAGACCCAGGTGCAGACCCCGTCGATCGGGGTCACAGCGATCAGCGCCCGCCATGTGGCACGCGAGATCATCCGGCGGCTCTACCCGCTGCACACCGAGGCCGCCGAACTGGCCACCCAGATCGCCGCCCGACAGCAGGCGGAGGCCAGCGCCCGCGCCGCAGTCGCCGAAGCCGTGGCCGGCGCGCTCCCCGGCGCCCGCATCGAGGAGCAGTACCGGCGTACACGGATCATCTGGCAGCGCGACGCCCGCCCGCCCGGCCAGCAGGGCCCCGTCCACGTGGACAGCGTGTGCGTAATCGTCGGATCTCCGGGGAGTCGGTGACCGTCGAAGCATCCAGCCGCCCCGCCCGAGTGATCTCCATGCTGGCTGCGTTCGCCCAACCCACGCGGGAGTGAACAACCAGGTCAGGGGTGGGTTTCTAATCTCAATAAACACACTATTATTGAACATGCGAGGCGGGGCCCACCACCCCCGCAGGGACCGCCGCCTGCCAGCCGCACGCCCCCGACGACCGGCCAGCACGAGCGGGCCGCTCCTGCCATCCGTCCCCGCAGAGGCGGTCCGCTCAACTCATCCACGAGAAAGGTGCGCACGTGACCTACACACCCCCGCCCTCCGAGTGCCGCCCGAACGAGCCCGACGCCGAACGATCACGCACGGGAGGAGACGCGGCACGTACCGACCGCCAGACGATGCGCCGCGTTCTGCGCCGCGAAATCTCGGGCACTATCGGGCTGCTCACCGACGAGCACGACTTCCGCGCCATGCGGCACTACGGCAGCTTCGCCTTCGACGACTACGCGACCTACCTGGCAGGGGTGGAGGACCTTCTCAAGGCCCGCGCCTCGCAGGGCATGCACACCATGCTCGCTCTCTTCGATCCCGAGGAGTACGCCGACTTCTGCGCCCACACCGGCCTCGACCCCGACAGCCCGTCCAGCCGCACCCGCTTTACCGCCGAGGCTGCCACGACGGGCCCCACCATCCCGTACGACGGCGAGCCCCTGGCCGAGCTCGTCCCGGCCCTGATCGACGAAGCCGTCCGCAAGGCCACCTGGGAGTACGCCTCCACACTCCTGGCCCGCCTCGGCGCCTGCGCCGCCTGCGGAAAGGACATCGGCCAAGAGGCCTTCGCCCGCGCCCGAGACTTCCTCGTCCGCATCCTCGACACGGCCGACCCTGGCCACCGCCACCTGGTGTGCAGCGTCTCGGCAGCGCCGGAGACGCTGGTCTCCGTCCTACACGCGGACACGGACCCCGACGGTGCGACCCACCTCGACGACACCGAGGCCCTCGAATTCACCACGGTCCTCGCGCTCGGTCTCGCGGCCCTGCCCGGCGCACTCATCATGAGGACCCGCAGCCCAGGCGCTCCGGACCGCGTCTACGGCTGGCGGCTGCGAGCGGGAGACCTCGAACCCCTCACGGCCGGAGAAGTCTTCGACGCCTACTGCACCGACATCGACTCCGGCGACCCCATCTCCCCGGAATCGGACGTCGACTACTGCGCGCCGCCCGACCTCAGCCCGGACGGCCCGACGCCGGGACACCATCACTGAACGAGCCGGGCCGCCGCCGGCACCCGCCTGCCAGGGCGACGACCCCAGTTGTCAGGCGTACACCAGGGCGGCGCCCACATCCCTGGCGGCGCACACGCCGAGGCTCTGCCCTCGCGCACTCTCCTCGTTTGCGCAGGTCAGGGGTGGGTTCACACCCTCACGACTCACACCATTATTGGTATCGAGGTTGAGGGGTCGTCACCTCCCCCCCGTGGCGGCCCCTTCCCCCTTCCAATCCCAGGAGTTGCCATGCTTCGAACGCTGCGCCGCGCCCTGCGATCGGCACGCCTCCGGATTCCGGCCCGCCGGTTCAGCGCCGGGATCGCGGCGCTGCCGCCCACCGCACGCGAAGCGCTCGGCACCGACGTCTCCGCCGAGGAAGCCATCGCCTACAACCGCAGCCGCGTCGCCACCGCAACCGCCGTCGCCCTCTACCGCAGCGGATACACACTGCCCATGCGCGATCTCGACCTGGACGACGCCGTGCACGCCCTGGACTTCCCCTACTCAGTTCCGAGCCAGGAGACCCGCGCCGCCATCCGTGCCGCACTCGCCGTCCTGGACGCCGACTACACCGTCACCGTCACTCACTGACCAGCCGTCAGCCCTGACCTGCGGGCCACCCCGTCCGGGTGGCCCGCGCCGGAAGGAGACCCGGTGTTCCTGGTCGTACCCGACCCCGCCCACGGACTGGTCGCCGCCCCCAGGTCCTCTGACGACCTCACGCCCGGCACCGAGGAGACCCTCACAGCCCAGGGATTCGCCTGGAACAGCGAGATCGAGGCGTACACCCGCCCGACTGACAACAGCCCTGCGGCCGTGGAACTCACCGCCGGCGCCCTGCGCGAACTGGGCCACTACGTCTTCTCCTCCTACACGCCGCTGCCCACCGCCTGACCGGCGCCCCCTCCCCGGCCGGGCAACTGCCCCGACCCCGCAGGCCCCTTGCACGGATGGAGTCCGTCATGCCCCGACGCCGCCCCAAGCCGCCCGTCCGGTACTCCGTCACCGGGCACGAAGGAGCCCACCAGGTCGTGGACCAGCTCCACGGGTACACGCTCAGCAGCCACACAACCCGCCCGGCCGCGGAGGACGCAGCGCGCGAACTGGCCTCCAACCCCACGGCCGCCATCGCGGCCGTGGAGGCACTCGACGCCGCCCAGAGCGGCCCGGCGGCCACCGAGCGACGCATCCTGCGCCGGTACGGGTACGCCTGGAGCCTGCGCCAGGACGAGATGCTCTCCATCATGCGGGAGTTCAGCCACCGCCGCCTGGAGACGCTCGTCTCCAACGGCCACCTGTCCACGGTGTTCACTCCGGCCGGCCAGCCGTACTACACCACGCCCGAGCGCTTCGATGAGCTGTCACCGCGCTGGGTGCGCGACGGGGACGAGTCCTTCCCGGCCGCCGAGCCCGCCCGTCTCGAGCGCCCCCGCCCAGCCCTTGAGCTGCTGCCGCAGCGCAAGCGCTGGGAACTGTGCGAGCTGCACGGGATCGCCCTTGGGCGCTGCCTGCTGTGCGGGCCGCGCGAGGACTTCGAGTGCCAGTGGGGCGAGTGCACCGCCAACCGCGTAACGGCGTACTGCGAGCGGTGCGTGCGGCTCGACCCCCGGCGCAGCTTCCCGCTGCCGCCGCACCGGGACCGCGAATAGCAACAAAGCAGCAGGTCAGGGGCGGGTTCACACCTGCCGTAAACACACTATTATTGATGTTGTTGGAGCCTCGATGGCGCGCACGGCCGCCCCAGCCGCACGCGAGGAAGGACACCGCCGATGAAGCCCCTCGATCTGGCCCAACTGCTGGCCGCGCCGACCGATCCTCCGGTGCGCGACGCGCTTCGCCGTCTTGCACCCAGATCCCTGGACGCGCTGATCATCGAAGCCCTCTCGGCTACCGAGGAGGCGTGGCGGCAGGTCGTCGTGGACCGGGTTCTGGAGTTCGCTGCGGAGCAGCCCGGCGACGGCCTCCCGGTGGTCGCCGCGTACTTCACAACGACGGAGCGCCGGACCGCGGACGGCATGCACGTCGGATGGAGCCCGTTCGTCGCAGCGCTCGCGAGCACCGAGGACGTTCCGGATCTCAGGCACACCCGCACCACTGTGAGGGCCGTGCCGGCGGGCGAGGCGGCGCTGACCGAGGAGGTGTTCGCCGACCCGGAGCTGAGGGAGGCGCTCAACCGGCTCGCTGCACTAGATCCGCCCGAGCACGAGGACGTGCTGCGCGTCCACCTGCCCACCCGCCAAGTCACCCGCGTGCGACCCTGACCATCGATCCGTGCGGGTGCTGCGGCGCCCGCACGAAGGAGGACTGCGCGATGCCGGTTCCGATCCTCTGCCACATCTGCCACAGGGGCCGTTACGAGCCCCGGACTCCGGGCTCCTACGTCTGCCGATCGTGCGGAAACCGCGCCACCGAGTCGACGTTCCCCGCGCAGAGCGACGAACGGCTCGTCGTGATCGAGGGCGTGCTCCAGGTGCTCACCGTGCCGGACGGCCACCAGGTGATCACTCCTACGCGGCGCTGCCATGCCCCGCACCTGGGGGCGAGTCTTGTCCTCGCCCTGCGGCGCAACCGGACCCACCCGGTGTACCGGCGTGCCGAGGATCTGCGCGCCGCCGAAGAGCTGTTGGCCGTCCTGGACGCCGACGAGCAGGGTCCCTGGGTGCTGTCCCCCGAGCGATTGGCCGTCCTCGCCCGGGCCGTGGTCGTGCGCAACTCACTGCTGCCCTCAGCATCCCGGCAGCATCCGGACTTGGATGCCGAGATCCGGGCGGCCTACGTCCGCAGCCGGCGCACATCCACCACCCGACATGGGTCGCCGGCCACCGCCCGCACCCCGCGCCCCTAGCCGCCGAACGCAGAGCAGCGGACCTACATTTCCGCAGGTCAGTGGGTGTCTAGCCCTCAGCCCATATCCAACTATTATTTGATGTGCGGGGAGTTGGTCCCCGCCAATTCGCCGATGAGGCAAGGAGAAGGAGAGCCGCATGGCCACCGCCGTCTCGACCCCGCCCCACAAGAGCGACGAACACGAGGAGGCCGCGCCGCAGGTCGTCAAACTCGATCCGGCACTGCTGGTACGCGACGAGTGCAACGCTCGCGAGCACGACACCGAGCCGGACGGGAAGCTCATCGCCTCCGTCAAGGAACTCGGCGTTGAGGAGCCCATCAGCGTCCGGCCCCGGCCCGACGGGACCTACGGCGTCTTCAAGGGCTGGCGGCGCGCCCAGGCGGCGCAGGTCGCCAACGCCGCCGCCGAGCAGGACGGCCGCCCCGCACGTCTGGTCAAGGCGTACGTGCGTGAGGACCTGGTCGGCCGCGACGGCTGGACGCGGTTTCTGTCCCTGGTCGAGAACGACCACCGCGAGGGCATGAGTGAGCGCGACACCCTCCGCGCCCAGGAACTCGCCCTGATCGACATGACCGACGTCGACCGGCGCACGGCCGCAAAGGCCCTCGGTGTGGGCCGCAATGCAGCCAAGCAGGCCAAGGCGGCGCAGAAGCTCAACGACGCCACCCTGCGCCGTACAGCGGCGGCAGGCATGGACCTTGAGCAGACCGCCCAGCTCGCCGAGGTCGCAGGCGTGCGCGGCGCGGAGGACCGGCTCATGCGGGCGCTCGCTCGTGACCACGCCGAGGGCAAGGGCGGGCGCGGTCACTGGGATCAGGAGATGGCCCTTCTGCGCGCCGAGCAGGCCGACGCCGAGGCCCGTGCCAAGGCCGAGGAGGAGCTGAGGGCGGCGAACGTTCCCCTGTTGGGCCGGGTTCCGTCCTACGAGAAGGACCCGTCCCGTCCTCTGACGGAGCTCACCACCGGGCTGGGCAACCCGCTCACCGAGGACAACCACAAGGACTGCCCCGGCCACAGCGCTCGCCTGGACGACGAGCACCGGCCCGTTTGGTACTGCGCCGACCCGGCCGCGTACGGCCACAAGGTCCGGCCGCAGCCGAGGAAGCCCAAGACCGAGGAGAACGAGCGCAAGGCTGAGGAGCGGGCCCGGATCGTGGCCTGCAACCGGGCATGGAAGGCCGCCGCCGGACCGAGGCAGGAGTTCGTCAAGCGGCTGGTGCGCGGAAGGACCCTGCCCGAGGAGGCCCGGCTGTTCGCCCAGCAGATCCTTCTGGACCTGCCCCGCTTCTACGGCAAGTGGGCCGACAGGCAGAGCACCCAGACCGTGGCGCTGCTGCTCGGAGCGAAGGACCCCGAGAAGGACTCGGCCGCCGAGACTGCCGCCAGCTTCCCCAAGAACCGCCTGGCCAACGTGCTGTTCGCCCAGGTCGCCGCCGCGTTCGAGGACTCCATCCGCGAACCGAAGCAGTTCGACATCGCCCGCATGACCCACGTCTACCTGTGGGAGTCCCCCGACCGGTTCCAGGCCGCCTACCTGCTGCTTCTGGAATCCCTCGGCCAGGCCGACGACGGCAGCTACCAGCTGTCCGAGGTCGAGCAGCAGGCGGTCGCCAGTCACCGGCCCAACGCTGCGGGCTGACCCCCAGGCATCCGGCGGGTGCCGACATCCGGTGCCCGCCCTCCCTCCCTCGCCCCTCATTACGAACCAGGAAAGAGGCGTACCTGTGCCCACCCTTGCCGAAATCCGCACCTTCGTCAGCGGGCTCTCCGACGCCGGAGCCGTGGTCGCTCTCCAGGAGGCGGCGGCCAAGCGGCTGCTCGAACTGGACGCCGCCAAGCGCCCGGTCATCCTCCCGGGCCGCACCGGCCGGATCAACACCACGATCACTCCGGCCTGCCTGCGCCGTCTGACCGGCACTGTCGGGCAGCCCAACAAGACCCGCAGCCGTTTCGACTTCGTGCTGGACGAGGACTCCACCAACCAGCTGCGCCGCGACCCGCACAACACCCGCTTCACCGTTCCTGACGGTGAGAAGCGCTTCCGCATCACGGGTGTCCCGGCCGCCTGCATCGAACTCACCGACGCCCCGGCCGACTCGTAGAGCGTCCGGGCTGGGGCAGCGCCCGCAATCCCCGCCCCCACCGCGCCGCCTCGAATGGCGCCTCCATCCCCGGCCGGGCACACCCCGTGCCCGGCCGGTCGTCCATCCCTCCACGCAGAGAGGTGAACCAGATGCCGATCACCATCGACGACGTCCGGGACTTCATCCGGCAGCTTCCCGACGCGGCAGCCGTCGCCCAGGTACAGGAGGCCGCTGCACAGCGGCTCCGCGCCGTCGACAAGGCCGCGTTCGCTCAGATTCAGGCCGGGCGCCGGGCCCGCATCACTCCCGCCCTGCGCTCGAAGTTGCTGCGCGGTCTGACGGGCACCGTGCAGGAACGCAATCGCGCCGGCACCCGTGCGGGCTTCCTTCTCGACGAGGAGTCGACCCGGCTGTTGCGCGCGCACCCCCGCAACAGCCACTACCGCATCCCGGAGAACGTCCGGCGCTTCCGGATCCCCGGCAACGGCGTCCCGCTCTGCTGCCTGGAACTGATCGAGGACTGACCCACGTGCCTGCGTCCCGCCGCCCTGCGCGACGCAGGCAAAGCCCCCTCTGCCGTCCGAGACGCCGTGCGATCCCCGTCGCCCGGCCCGCTATGCAAGGCCGCATGCCCGACAACCAGCAGACGACGCCCTCCGGCCCGGACACCGACGCCCCCACCGGGCCCCTGACGCTGGCCGTGCTGCGCCAACTGGTCCGCACCGACTGACGCCGCCTGCCCGGCAGCACGCTGACCGTGCAACGTCGAGGGCAACGCCTACTCGCCGTTCGCCAGCTACAGCCGTTCCCAGTACGCGCCGACCTACGGCGATTTCGGCGGCAAGGTCTTCCCGCTGCCGGAGGACCTCAAGAAGGACAAGGAGCTGCGCGAGCTGTTCGCCGACATCCCTGACAGCGCCGTCCCGGCCCTGGTGCTCTCCCCGCTCGGCTGACCGGACCCGCGCGCGGCGGGACAGCCCGTTCCGGCTGTCCCGCCCCCTCACGAAAGCGACGTGCCCCCATCATGTCCGCCTCCGCACAGGCCTTTGAGGACAGAGCCCATCCGCCGGTCCTGGTCATCAGCGACCGCCTCGACGACGACCCGCTCGGGCTGCTGCCGTGCCCGGTGCCCCTGAAGCACTTGCCCTCAGCCCTGTTCACCGCACAGGAGTACCAGAGCGCTCCGCTCGTGCTCCTGGACGACCGCAGCTACACGAACTTCACGCTCCGCCACATGCGCCACCGGCCGGGCCTGATCGTGGCGGCCGCCGACCCAGACGACGGCACGGCGTATCCCCGGGCCGCGGCCATCGGTGCCGAAGCCGTCCTTCGGGCCGGACAAGGCCTGGCCTGGTTGCACCTGCGCCTGCACGCCGCCACCGACTGCCGCTACGCCCCCTGGGAAGCGCTCCTGACCGGCCCGCCCCCACCGGAGGACAGCTGATGCCGGGCCGTCGTCGCTCCCAGCCGACCCACCTCCCACGATCCGAAGGACGTCACCGATGCACCAGATCCCTCAACGCTGTGCGCGCCGGCCGCTGGCAGGCGGGCTGGTGGTGCCGTGGGTGTCCCTCATCCACGGCGGCCACGCGGCATTCGGCAGTCTCGACGCCGAGCGTGCCCGTACCGCCTTCCTGCACGGTCGGTGCCAGATCTGCGGCCAGCACCTGGACGAGCGGTGCTTCCTGATCGTCCGCCCGGCCGACGTGGCCCAGGGCTGTTCCCCGGAACCGGCTCTGCACCCCGAGTGCCTGCCGTACGCCGCCGCGCGCTGTCCCATGCTCAACGGCACGGCCACCCACTACCGGCAGCGTCCCGTCCTGGCCAGTAACCCGGCCGGGCGGCCCTGCACTGATCCGTCCTGCCCATGCCCGTCCCTCTCGCCCGACGACGGCCACGCCGCCCGCAGCGGCAGCCCGGCCGACCGATACGAGGCATGGATGATCCACACCCGGAACTACCGTCTGACCTTCCGGCCGGACCGGCCCGATGCGCCCTCCGGCATCAGCCTCGACGTGCCTGTCCTGCGCAGGCGCGTCCTGCGCACCGCCCATCTCACGGCCGAGCAAGAACGCCTGATGGGGCTGGTGCGCAGCCTTCTGAACGTCAGCCCGTGACCCCCACTCCTCCCACCACCCTTTGTTGAAGGAGGCTTCCGTGATCACGCCCGACTCGGCCACGCCCGAGGGTGCAGCCATCATCGACCTGTACGAGCAGCTGAAGGTGCTGGAGGAGCGCACCGGCGAGTGGCCCGGTGCCGACACCGTCGACATCCTCGACAAGTGGCTCGCCCGCTTCGACTTCACCGGCCCGGTGACGCGCACACGGCTCGTCGCGGGCAGCGTCTGGGTACTGCGTCGCGAGGACCTTCGCGAGGACGAGGTGACGCTGTGGAGCGACGAGGACTCCGCGCTCGCCGCTCTGGCCGGGCACGTCCGCGAGCGCTGGGACAACCTGCTCGGGGACGACGGCGTCCCGGACCTCCCGCCCCTGAACAACCGTGAGGCTGTCGACCTGTACTACGGGCCGGACCGAGAACGTGGAGACGAGCACTACTCGCTGTACGCCGACGACATCGGCCGGCTGGTGCGGACCCTGCCTGCTCCGGACGGCTTCCGCTTCCCGGACGCGGAGGTCTGCGCGGAAGTCAACAGCGCAGCCGTCTTCCACCCGATGGCCGGCCCCGACGACGAAGGCCTGCCGTGCATCGAGATCGCCGGGGTTCTCGTCTTCGCCTACCTGGACGCCGACATGCAGGCCGTGCGGGTCTCAGTTCACCTGGACACCACCGACGAGCTGCTCGTCCAGCCCCGACAGACGGTGCCTTTGCACGTGGAGGTCGAGGACTCCACGGTGTTCAGCGGGGGCACCGCGTCGGCGCCAGCGGTAGCTGGCATGTGGCGGCGGTGGCTGCGACTGCTGGGCCGCTGGATGCAGCGGACGAGGGGGGATTGACCCACCCCTAAAACACACTATTATTTGTGATAGGAGGTGTTCGCATGGCCCCGTCGATCAGGCACGTTTCCGGCACCGTCACCAGCGACGTCGAGTGCCGCTTCACCGAAGGGGGGATCGCCGTCTGCCGCTTCCGCCTCACCGAGACCCCCAGCCAGTGGGACGCCGCCGCACAGAAGTGGCGGGACGGGACCCCGATCCCCTACGTGTGCACCGCCTGGCGGGACCTCGCCCACAACGCCGCCGAGTCCCTCACCAGCGGAGTCACCGTCCTGGTCAAGGGCCGCATCACCGAGATCAAGGACAACTCCATCTACCTGAGCGTCGACGACTTCGGCATCAGCCTGCGCCAGCGCATCGCCTACACCGAAGCCAGCCTGCCCAGCCCGGCCGCCGCCGCCCCCATTGCCCCTCCCCCAACGCCTCATCCCGCCGCGCCTGTCGCATCCCGTCCTCTCACCAAGCGGCCCGGCAACCCTCCCGCCTGGTGGGAAAGGCAGAGGTCCTCCGGCTGGTCCAACACCGCCGCCTCCAGCGCCGACGGCTCTCCCCTTCACGTCGGCCGCTGACGCTCTGCCCCTCCTTCTTCCCCTTCACCGCCCGTCCCGGCGCGGTGCCGGTTCGCCTGCCGGTGCCGCGCCATGCCCGAGAGGACGCCATGCCCGAGAGCACCCTGTCCGAACGTGCCGCCCGCGCCGCGCTGGCAGCCCACTTCGCCCCCGACCAGGTCGCCGCCGACCTTGCCGACCACTGTGCTGCCGAGGTCTGGCAGCGGCACGTGCGCCGTGACAGCAGCGGGCGCCTGGCCCAGTACAAGCCCCAGGAGGAACTCGACAGGGCGACCCTGACCTGCCGGTTCGTCATCCCCTCGGACGAGGTCTGGCCCACCGCTCTGGCGGACCTCGGGCCCCACTGCCCGCTTGGCCTATGGGTGCGCGGCAGCGACCAGCTGCTCCAGCTGACCGCCCGCTCCGTCGCTGTGACCGGCAACCGGAACGCCACCGACCAGGCCATCGCCCGCGCGTACGCCTTCGCTGCGGCGGTCGCCGAGGCCGGCCACACGGTCACCGCCACGCTCGCCTACGGCGTCGACTCCGCCGCCCACCGGGCGGCCGCCCAGGCGGGCCGGGCGACGCTGGCCGTACTGCCGCGCGGGCTGGACCGTGCTCACCCCCACGACCGCGCCCAGCTGCTAAGTGCCATCCCCGCCGTCGGCGGCGCAGTGGTCAGCCTCTACCGGCCCGGCACCGCAGCCAGCGGCGCGACGCTCAAAGCCAGCGCCCGCCTGGTGGCCGCACTCTGCCGCGCGGTGATCCTCATCGAGGCCCTCGACCACGCTGAGGCGACCCGCACCGCCGAGGCCGCCCTCGACCTCCACCGGCCCCTGCTCGCCGTTCCCGCCGACAGCAACGTCCGCTCCAGCGGCAACGCCCGCCTGCTCGCCGAGCAGCGCGCCGTCCTGGTCGCGAACCCCGCAGCCGCGCTCGCCCTGCTCTGAGACCCCAACCGGCCTCCCGTGCCTGGCCATGCATGGCCCGGGCACGGGCCCGGGGGGGGAGGCCGTGCCATGCCTGAGCACGTCGACTTCTTCGAGGCCGTCGTCACCGCCTCTCCCGACAACGCCGAACACGCCCCACAGCTCGCCGACGCCGTCCACGCGCGCGGGCCACGCCGGCGACGTCGGCGAGGGTGACCTGATCCTGGCCGCTGTCTCCCTGCGCGGCGCCGACTAGTTCAACGACCAGTACACCGCCCACCCCGAGGCCTACGACCCGTCCTGCCAGTGCGGCGTGTACTGCCACCTCGCCCACGAACCCGGCCCGGTCGTCGTGCTGTCCAGCGGCCATCCCCGGCCGAACTGCGAGCCGTGGCTCGCCGACGCCCTGGTCCTCATCATCCCCGCCCAGCCTCTGCCCAACCGGATCGCGAAGGAGTGTCGCACCGCCATGCCCAGCACCACGTTCACGCCGTCGCTGCCCGGCCTCGCTACCGACAATGAGCTGGACACCGTCATCAACTGGGGGCTCGGCGCGGACTCCACCGCCTACCTCGCACGGATGCTCACCGACCCCGCCGCGCACGGCATCGACCTGAAACGCACCGCCGTCCTCTACATGGCCACCGGCAGCGAGTGGCCCGAAACTCGGCTGCTGTGCGAGGAGTTCATGCTCCCCCTGCTGCGCTCACACGGCGTCAGGTTCGTCCAGCTGGCGCGGGCCGGGCACCTGAAGGCCGACGGGATCACGGTCCTGGACGACTCCCGCCACCCCGAGCGGCTGTTCGCCCGCGGCCTGTGGACGCTGTGGGACGAGCTGGAGTCCGTGGGGACCGTCCCGCAGCAGGCCGGCGTCCGCAAGTGCAGCCTCCGGGCGAAGGGCGAGGTCGGCGACCGGTGGATCACCCAGGTCTTCGGCGGCCGCCCGTTCAGGCAGATCATGGGCTTCAACGCCGACGAGGAAGGCCGCCGCTTCGGCGACCAAGCCGCCTCGAAGGTTCCAGGACGCACGGGCGTGTTCCCCCTCATCGACTGGGGCTGGGAGCGGAAGCAGTGCGAGGCCTACCTCCTCAACCGATTCGGCGTGCACTGGCCCAAGTCGTACTGCACCTTCTGCTGCTTCCCCACCTCCATGGGCGCGTTGCCCGCCCACCTGGAGCGCATGCGCTCCCACCCGGACATAGCCGGTGAGGTGCTGCGCCTGGAGTACACGGCGATGAGCCTCAACCCCAACGCTAAGCTCTACGGCCGCAAGACCCTCCTGGAGATGTTCGACCCCTCGCAACCGCGCGACCGGGCGTGCCTCGAGGCCTTCGAGCGGGAGCTCGACATGCCGTGGGCGCTGTACCACGTGCGCCGGCTGTTCCTGCTGTCCGACTCCGGAAAGCGGCGCCCGGTGATGCGCTCCACCGAACGCGTCGACCTCGGCCGTCCCCAGCAGCTCGCACGGCGGCTGATCTCCGTCTCCGAGCGACACCACGTCGACGTCGAGCACGACCCCGTCTACGGGCGCGCCCGCTCCTGGGTCCGCCGCCGCGCGCAGGCGTGGCCGATGGCGGAGGAACTCTTCGCCACCGCCCCCGCCCGCGTGATCAACAAACAGGACGAGGCCTTCGAGGAGGAGTGGGGCGCACTGCTCTCCGGCGCCGCCGCCCAGCTCCCGCTCGCCTGAACCGCCCGACCACCGCCTGCGAAAGGACCAGCATGCGCGCCCCCACGTCCTTATCCCCTGCCCGCGCCTCGCTCCCGCGCCGTGCTGTACCTGGCAACGCCGTCCGGAGCTGACGTGCGGGCCGCCATGCAGGCGGGCCTCCTGGGCTGCATGACGACCCCGGCGCAGGGCAACCTGATCCCGCCCGGTGCCCTGTACGCCTGCGACAACGGCAAGTTCGGCAAGGGCTGGCCCGGCGCCGAAGCCTGGTTCGCCTGGCTGAGGGCGACTGTCGAGCGCTACGGGCGCGACCGCTGCCTGTGGGCCGTCGCCCCTGACGTCCCCATGGACGCTGCGGCGACCTTGGCGGAGTCTCTGCCTTGGCTGAACCGGATCCGTGCCCTGGGGGTTCCGGTTGCTTTTGCCGCCCAGGACGGCAGCGAGCGCGGTCTCGTCCCCTGGGACTTGATCGACGTGCTGTTCCTCGCGGGCTCCACGCAGTGGAAGACCTCAGCGGCAGCGCACCGCCTGGCCCTGAGCGCGCAGGAGCGAGGCCTGGCCGTGCACATGGGTCGCGTCAACTCTCGCCGAGGGCTGCACGTCGCGCAGGCCTTCGGGTGCACCAGCTGCGACGGCACCTATCTCGCCTACGGACCCGACACAAACCTCCCCCGTCTTCTGGCCTGGATGAACGAACTCCACACCACCCCGACTCTCTTCGGAGACGAGACATGACGACCTGGCTGCGCTTCATTGGCGCATCGATCATGGGCATCCTCGACCCCGTCCCCTCCGGCGTGACCTCCCCGATGACCGAGGCGGCAGGCGCCTGGGTCCGCGCGAACGCCTGGACCAAGGGACTACGCAAGATCGAGGGCGCTTACCCCCATGGCTTTCACCGCTGGTGTTCGTGCGAGCGGGGCATCTGCCACCCCTGCGCCTGCGGTCACCACGACCGCTGCGTCAGCGCCGGCGGCCCACGCCGCGACGACTACGCCGGCACTGTCACTGACCGCGGCGGCTTCGTTGTCGCCGTGATCCACTATGGCCCCGGCCAGCGGCCCTGCCGGTGGCTGTGCCCCTGCTCCCACCCGGCCAACGGCACGGCCCCCGTGGACACTCCGACTGCCCGCGAGAGGAGGATGGCGCGGCAGCGCCGCGGGTCCTATGTCTCCGACGATCAGCTCATTTGGCCTTCCAGCCCGGACGCGGGCCCGCCTGTGCAGATCGCAGCAGACGGTGAGGAACGGTGAACCTCCCCGTTCGACAGACGCTGCCCTTCGATCTGCTCACCCCCTTGCGCTCGGAGCTCCGCGACCTCGGCCCGGCTGCGACCCGGCCCTGTGGCTCCGTGAGGCCCTGGTCGCGGTTGGCGCCCGCAACGTCCGACGCCGCGGTGTGCATCGGTACGTGTTCCGGCTCGGCCGGACCCGCCGTGAGCGGGAAGAGATCGAACTCGGTCTCCCCGCGCTGCGGCCCTACCCCAGCGGCGTGACCGGTGCTCCCGGCACGGCCGCCCGCGATCGGCCGCCCTTCCTATCACTCCGTTCTCGTTCCCTTGGAGATGCCATGCCTTCGCGTGCCGCCTACCCCCCGCCCACCGCACTCGACCTGACCTTCTACGACGTCCTCGCTCCCCAGCTGTCCGGCGGCAAGGACAGCGCGGTCACGATGTTTGTGTTCATGGAAGCCGCCCGGGCTGCCGGCGTGGCCGACCGGGTGATCTCCTACCACTCCAGCCTCGGAGTGCTCGAGTGGCCGCCGGTCGTCTTCGGCGGCATCCGTTATCCCGGGGTGTCCGAGCTTGCCGCGCTGCAGAGCGCTGCCTTCGGGGTGCCGGCCGACCGGCACCTGGAGGTCACCCGCACGATGGTGGGCCCCGACGGCACCCGGATGCCGCGCAGCCTGCTGACCGAGATCGCGGCGTACGGGCGCTTCCCGCGCATGGGCAGCCCGTACTGTCGCAAGAGCGCCAAGGAGAGCGTGGTCTCCAGCGCCTGGACGCCGATCGTCAACCGTCTGAAGCGCGAGCTCGGCCGCCCGGTGCGGATCCTGAAGGTCATGGGTCTTCGCGCCGACGAGGGGCCGGACCGCAAGAAGCGGGCGGCCTTCCGCAGGGTGCAGGCCAACAGTGCGCGAGTCATCGACGAGTGGCTGCCCATCAAGGACTGGCCGACCGAAGCAGTCAAGGAGTGGCACGCCAACGCGCCGGTGTCGTACTGCTGGACGTACGATTCGGCGCCCGGTGCGGGTGACTGGGGTGGGACCTCCCGCTGCTCGTGCTCCCTGTGCGTTTTCGCCTCGCGTCGCGACTTGCTGCTCGCCATCGGCCGGCGTCCGCGGCTGGCCGAGTTGTACGCCGAGGTCGAGCGGGTGCGAGGGGACAGCTTCCGAGCCGACTGGCGGATCACCGATCTGATCCGGCACTCCGCGGCCTGCGAAGCGCCCGACCCCGGCGTGGTTTGCTCCGATGACGGCCCGGAGTTCACCGCCCTGGAGGAGCAGGTCCGCGCGGCGCTGAGGGAGGAGCCCCGTAAGGAGCCCGACCTGGCCCGGCGGACACGGCGATCGCCGTGCGACGGCTGTGCCGCTCCGCTCTGAGATTTCCCACAAGCCTCTGACGTTGTTTGAAAGGCATACTTTGATTGTGACGACGACCACCCAGCGCCTCCTCGAACTCGCCGCGGCCGCACCGGCCTGCCGCGACGAGGACCTGGTGCTGTCGCTGCGCGATGCCCGCGAGCTGTACCAGCAGGGTTTTGCAGATCTGCGCGAGGTGGTGGCGGCCCGCTTCGCTGGGCTGTCCTGGGAGGATCTGGTGGCGGCCGTAGCCGCGGCTGGCATGCCCTGCGATGCGTCCCAGGACAGTGACGAGTTGGTCCTTCTGCTCGCCCTGGCCGAGTGGGAGATGACTCCGGCAGCCCTGGCCTACTCGGAGATGGCCGAGGCCGCGGCGCGGCGCGGGGTGTGCCTGATCCCGGAGGAATGACTTCTTCTTCGCGCCGGCCGGGAAAACCTGGACAGCGTGCTGGACCCTCGACCCAAACTCCTGCCATTATGTGAGTTGTGAGGCGGGCAGGCCGGCTCACCTCCGACAGGATGGACGGTTGGGTCATGACCTCGCGCAGTGAGCGTCGCCTGGTCGACGCTGCCGAGATCGCGGCTGAACAGGGTCTGACGCATGCGCGGATCAGCGGCCTCTACAAGGACCGCGCCGAGAACGGTTTCCCCGAAATCGCTGCCATGCGCGGCCGCGCCCGCCTGTGGGACCACGCACTGGTCAGTGAGTGGTTCGCGAACCGCCCGCCGACACGACTACGCGAGCACACGCCGCCCGCCCGTGACCCGCAGGACCTGCTGAACGGAGCAGAGGCCTCGAGGTTCCTGGGTTACAAGAACGCCAACCAGGTCACGACCTTCGTCCGTGATCACCCCGGCTACTTCCCCGACCCGGACGTCGTCGAAGAGCTCGGCACCGCCGAAAACCCCTACCGTCGGCAGCTGTGGCGTGTACAGACCCTGCTGGACTGGATGGCCAGCCGCCCTGGCCGCGGCAGGCACGCCGGCGCGAAACGCACGGCCCCCGCGCTGCCCGACGTGCCCGTCGACGGCGACCCCGACGAGCTATTGGGCGCCACTCAGGCCGCGGCACTGCTGGGGTTCAAGAGCCTCAACTCCTTCTCCAGCAGCCTCTCCCAGGGCAACCTGCCCATCCTGGGAACCCCCGACGCTGTCACAGAGAAGGGCGGACGCCGGCGGTGGACGCGTCGGCGGATCCTCGAGCAGGCCGCCCAACGGCGGGACATAAACCGGCGGTGAGCCCCCTTTGCCCCGCCCCATAGATGTGGCATCCGGTTACGGGTCGTTGGTCCCTTGCGGGCCGGATGTCGCATGATGGCCGGTATGGCGTGGCTCGCCACCACGCCCCGCAGCAGCCCCGGCTGCTGCGGGCCGGCCATCGCCGAACTTCTCCGCCGCAGCCGTTTCCCTGCACTCCCATGCCAGAGGCAGTGAGCTCTCCCCAGGCACAGCCTTTGGTCAGGCCCGTGGACGCACGTGTTGGCGCCCACCACGAGGCTGTTTCGCCTTCGTGACCATGGTCGGGGCCTCGTGGTGGGGAGCCTGGTCGGGGCCCACAGGTTTCCTGAGCAGCAACCGACGGTCTCAGATGAAGACCGCGACGGCCGCGGAAGGGAACGTCTCATGAGCAGCTCCGTAGGGAGCAATCTGGCGACGACGCTGGCCCGGAGCCACGCTGAGCCCTTGGCTTACCAAGTGCTGGCCGGGCTCGCCCAGCACCGCCTCGCCACGACCAGCCAGTTGCGTCAGATGCTGCGCCCGGACGGCACACGGCAGCTGATGTCCCGTGTCCTGAACAGGTTGCGTTCCGACGGCTTGGTCGACTGCACAGTGCTGCCGGGCGCGAGCCGCACGCGTGCCAACGTCTGGTACCTCACGCAGGAAGGCGCGCGGCTGACCCGCGACCTGCCCGCATTGCGGGGCCGGCCGCCCTACCCCATCTCCTCCACCACGGCAGCGTCGCTGAAGACCCCGCACACGCTCGCCGTCGTACGCACCCACCTTGCCTTCGCCGCAGACGCCCGTCGGCTGGGACACGAGCACGGCCCCTGGGACTGGACACCCGAGGTGTCCCACTCCATCGGCGAGGGCGAGCGGATTGTGGCTGACGCGGTGATGTACTACACCGTCGTCGAGAGCGAACACCGTCGAAAGCTGCGCGCGTTCGTCGAAGTCGATCGCAGCACCATGAGCAGTGAGCGTCTGGCCGTGAAGCTGATCGAGTATGCCCGCCTCTTCCAGTACGAGGCTCAGCCCGTCGGCCGGCGTAAACAGGCCACCACGGGCCCTGTCTGGCTGCGCTGGTATCCGGCCTTTCCCCGTGTGCTTTTCGTACTCACTGGTGCTTCCCGCGCCAGGCTGGATAGTCGGATGAGCGATCTACAGGCGATGGTGGCTCAGCACCCGCTCGTAGCGGCCCTCGCCCGGAAAGTCGGGCTGGGAGCCGCCGTGCTGGAAGACCTGGAGCAGCACGGTCCAACCCACAGTGTCTGGAGGCCGTTGGCCGGCGGCAAGCCTCGCTCGTGGACGGATCTAGGAGTCGCCAGCGTGAGCCATAGCAGTTGATCAGCCTCCCCTTGGCCGCTTGTCAGCGTGCCGCTTCCAGGTTCCTGTCAGGGAAGGCGCCTGCGGCCGCCGCTGTGTGGGACGACTTCGACGGTGCCTCCGTCGATGGGTGATGAACCCCGATGGGTCGCCTACCGGAGGAGCATTTGCTCCAGTGGCAGGCCCCCATCCGCTTGGGCACCGTGTCGCCCAGCGGCATCAAAACCACTCACGCCCAGCTTCGGGGAATGAACGTCAACAAGGACACCTGCCCGGGTAACAGGCCAAACGCCCCCTGGCTCACTACGTGCTCACCACCACGGCAGTGAGCACGTAGGCACCCGGGCTGCTCTGCGGCAGGGGTCCGGGCTCGGACCTCAGGACCATCGTGCGTTCGCCGAAGGGTGGCGGGCCCATCCACCGCCCCCTTCGGTCACGAGGCTGGTGAGGACCATGTCGACCTCGGTCAGGACCGCGGCACGCTCAGCAGGCCCGTAGACGATGAACTCGTTGGCTGCGACGTCGTAGACGCGCACCTGGTTGTGTGGACCGGTACACACGAGGGCGCGCGCAATCTCTGGCAGGCCGAGGCTGAGGGCATCGCAGTGCCCGGAGCGGACGAGCTGCACCAGGTCGGTGGTGACGCGCTCCCAGTCGCCGACGGTCGGCCAGTCGGCGCCACCGTTCAGTTCGTGGGTGAGGGTGGCCAGCGGGATGATCTCGCCCGGCCGGCGTCCTTGGGTAAGCAGGTCGTGGATCCGGGCGCCGTCGGGCTGGAGCACCTGCGGGTGGAGCAGTGAGCTGGCGGCGACGACAGTGGTGTTGATCTCCTGGGTTCCGGGGCCGGGGTAGTACGGCTCGTGCGCGAACAGCAGATAGACGTTCGTGGTGCGAACAGCCGGGGTGGGTTCGGTCTGGGGCATCAGGAGGGCTCCCTTCAGCGGGCCTGTACTGGACTTGAGCTCATGTGTCAGCGGACGGACGCCTAGCGGGTGCGGGCCCAGTGGCCGCACGGGTCCGCAGTGCTGGCCCGCGTCGGCCGTGCCGTGCTCGGCGGCGGCGCGTTTCATGACCTGGGTGACCTGACCGGCGAGTTGGAGCATCAGCCGCTCGCGGCCGCTGAGCCAGGCTGAGTCCGAGTGGGTGCCACGGGTCTGGAGCAGGTCCGCGGCGTCCCACAGCAGGTTGTGGCCGATCTCGGCGGAGCGGCGCAGTTCGTAGCGGTCGCTGCCCGCAGAGGCTTGGACGAGGTAGGTCTGCAGGGCTGCGAAGCGCTCCAGGTAGCGGACGGCATCGTCGCCTTCGACGCTGCGAACGTGTTCGCGGGCCCGGGCGTCGAGTCGGCCTGGCAGGTGCTCCGCGAGGAGGGGGGCGAGCAGCATCGCCGGGAGGACGACATCGACGGGGATGCCCTGGGCAATGGCGGACAGGCCGACGGCCAGGCTGATAAGGGCGATGGCGGCGCCGGAGAGCCGCAAGGACCCGGGAACGGATGCCAGGGCGATGCGCCGGGCGGGACGCCTGGTCAGCCAGAGCAGGGCCAGGCGTTGTGCGCGGGTCGCGGCAGGGGTGAGCACCCCGATCTGATGGGGGGTCTCGGGCGCGCTGCCGTCGCCGGGAATGGGCCAGGCGAACCATCCCCAGCCGGTGCGCTCGTAGACGAGGACGAGTTCGCAGGCGTCCGAGCAGGTGTGGTCGCGGATGTGGCCGGTGCGCAGGGCGCGGGAGTGTTCCTTCTTCCAGCGCTCCGGATCTTGGGGGAAGGGGCGCTCGTGGTGCGCGTCGGCGGTGGGTGGGGGGCGGAGGGTGTCGGTCACGGGCTGCTTCCTTCTGGATGTGTCAGGGCGGAGGCGCACGTGGTGCAGCGGCCGTCGCCGTCGGGGTGGGCGCGCCGGGGAGTGGGGCCCGGGCAGGTGCGGCACAGCGGCCAGCCGAGGCAGGCCGGACAGAGATCTTCGCCGGGAGCGGTACCGGGCACGCCGCAGCCGGCGCATTCGACAAGGGCCCGGTAGGTGAGGGCCTCGCTTACCGTGCGCGCGGCGGCGGACTCGGCGGACCGCCGCGGCTGTGGGTCGTCCCAGTGGGGTGCGTCGTGGTGATCGGCCATGATCGCGGGCGGCGGGTAGGCCTGAGCGGCACGGAGTCGGGCTGCGATGATCGCGCCGACGGTGGTCCGTACCGGGTGGGGCAAGGGCCGGTCGGCGATGACGTGCAGCAGCTGCTCACGGCTCCAGCCGGCTTCCAGCATCACGGTGACGACGCGGCCTTGATCGGTGAGGGCCTTGCCGGTCAGCAGCAGCTCTGGGCGTTGTGCCCCGAGGTCGAGCAGCAGTCGGATGCCCGGGTGCATCTCATCCGCAGCGGGCGGCGTGGGCAGAGGCTTCTGCGTTGCCGGCTGGTCCTTCCGTCCAGGTTCCGGCGCGGCGCCGCTGCGACCGCACGGACGGAGGGGACTGGTCTTCTGCTTCTTGGTCTTCTTTCTGTTGGTGTTCTTAGTGCCGGGATCAGCCAACGTAGGCTCATCCAATCCTGGAAAACCCGACTCTGGCTGCGACCTGGGGTTTTGCAGGGCGGGCAGATCGGTGATGAAGTACAGCGCCTGGCCGAGCGTTCCGTCGGTGTTCCTCTCGCGGGTGCGGTAGAGGAATCCGTGCCGCTCCAGCTGCTTGAGGCCTGTGGTGACCGCGTCGACCCCTTCGCGGCCGCGGCGTACCAGGTCGGCGACGGTGACCTGCCAGCCCTCCCGGTGCGTGCTGACGTACCCGAAGATCCCCTTCGCCTTGTAGGACAACCGGCTGTCGCGGAACAGGCCGTTGGCGATCTGGGTGAACTGATCACCCGCCATGACACCTCGGCGGACCCCTGCCCCAAGACGACTCACCGCCGTGTTCCCGAACCGGGCCGCACGTGGTGGCCAGGGCAGCGCGCCAGGCCCGTGAGGATGGGGCGGCCCTCGGGCCTGGGGGCGCGGGCGTACGTGTGATCCATGCAGACAGCTCACCCGCCGGCCCCGACCAGGCTGACGGCCATGAGCCCCGACCATCGATCACGATCCGGCAACAGAAAGCATCTAGCTGCCGTGGTCAGGCTCATGGTCGGGCCGACCAGCTCCCTCCACTGCGCTCACTCACTGACTGCGCAGGGGCTTCGCCTGGACCGCTGATGCCCCGGCCGCCGTCGCGGGCCGGGGCATCAGCGCGCATTGCTCGGGTCAGAAGCGAGTCGTGCACTCGACTGAGCCTCCGCCAACTTGAAGCCGCAGGTCAAAGGGCTGGTGTGACCGATTCTCAGGGCGCTCACGCTGGTCGTGGGCGACTGCCAGAGGAGTAGATCGTCCGTCAGGGGGCGACTTGCCGATTCCTGCTCTCTGGGCCGGGGTGCCTTCTATGATCCGGTGTATGGGCCCCGAGTTGCTGGAACGGATCACCGCGCGGCGTGCGGAGCTGGACGAACTCGAAGAACGGCTGGCCAAGGAGTTGGCGGAGGTGCGGGCTGAGCGGGACGAACTCGCTGTCGCCGAACGGGTCCTTGAACGGGTGAGTGAACAGCTTGCCGACGAACGTGCCTCGGCCGCGCCGGTGCCTGGGCAGGTGGGTGGTCGCGCGGTGATGCTGATTCCGCACCACGCGCCGGACGTCGAGGAGACCGTGCTCCCGCCGGAGTACCAGCGCATTCTCGCCATCGTGCGGCAGGCGGCCGGACCGGTCATGGCCCGGCAGGTCGGCGAGACGCTGGGGGTGGACATCAGCGTGCGGTCCAAGCTGGAACCGCTGCGAGGGAAACTGGTCAGGCTGACCGACCGCGGCTGGCTACGGAAAACGCCCGACGGCCGGTTCACCACCCGCCTGTAACCAGGCACGCCACCACTTGGCGGTGCGGTGAGGGCGTAACCGGGGTGCCTCCGGCGGTCGTTGGGACTGTGTGACGAGAACCCATGAGCGCGCCGAGGACACCTGCCCGCTTGTCTACCAGTGCCGTCTGCCGCTGTCTACGAGCACCGTCAACCACCTCGCCGATCTGCTGCGACGCCACTTGAAGGCGATACGGTCCAGGTGGCGGGCCCTACCGCCCGGAAGGATCGCAGTGATCGTCCTGGCCGTACTGCGTCACGACCAGCGCCTGGCCGACCTGGCCGGCGGCAACAACGTGTCCGAGTCCACCGTCCGTCGCTGGCGCGACGAGGTGATCGAGCTGCTCGCCGCGCAGGCGCCCCGCCTGGACCGTGCCCTGAAGAAAATCGCCAAACGGGGCGGGGATGTGGTCCTGATCGACGGCACCCTCATCCGCACCCAGCGCCGCACTGGGAGAGCCGACCGGCGGAACTACTCCGGCAAGCACCGCAGTCATGGCCTGCACTTCCTCGCCCTGACCGACGAGAGAGGCCGCCTGATCTGGATATCCGCAGCCCGGCCCGGCTCCACCCACGACAACACCGCCGCCCGCCATGACCACATCCTGGCCCACCTGCGTGCCGCCGGCCTCGGGGCGTTGGCCGACCTCGGCTTCCGCGGCCTGGACAACGACATCCGCGACCCCGTGATCGTCACCGGCTTCGCCGCCACCCGCACCCACAAGCTCACCCCCGGCCAGAAGGCCGCCAACCGCGTCCTCACCATCGGACGCGCCCCCGTCGAACACGGCTTCGCCCACCTCAAGAACTGGCGGATCCTCACCAAACTCCGCACCGACCCCGCCCGCGCCACCCACCTCCTGCGCGCCCTGCTCGTCCTGACGAACCTCGAAGTCAACCGCTGAGAGATCTACACAGCAGACAGTCACCCACGACGAATTCGGGTCTCCCGGCACCGGGCATACCGGCCCTTTGCCAGTGCCCCATTGAGCCGACCCAGGACGGTCCCTTGGAACCGGCGTGCGTCAGGGCTGAATGTTCTCCAGGTCCTCAAGGAGGCTGGGGTGGGTCGGCTGCCACCCGAGGGCCTCGCGGGTGTGGGCGCTGGACGCCGGCTGGTCCATGGCGAAGATCGAACCGAACGGGCCGAAGTTCTCCTGCGGAACTTCCTCAACCGGCAGGTCCAGTCGTCGGCCGATGACCGTCGCGATGTCCAGCACCGCGTCGCCCTCGTCGGCGACGGCGTGCCAGGCCGTCCCGGCCGGTGCGGACTCGAGGGCCAGACGGAACAGGACCGCTGCGTCGAGCGCGTGCACGGCCGGCCAGCGCTGGGTGCCGTCCCCCGGGTAGCCGGCCACCCCGGTGCGGCGCGCTTGATCGGTCAACAGGCCGGCGAATCCGCCCTTGCCCTCGTTGTGGACCGTGCGCGGCATGCTGTCGGCGTACAAGCGAACGTGCGCCACCTCGTACGGATGAAAGTGCACCATTTTTGATGCGGTGACGGGGCGTCGGCCGTGAGTCTGCTGCTGT
>NZ_JBHXVE010000046.1:0-31556 GCF_042672505.1 Streptomyces sp. NPDC127190 | reverse complement strand
CCGCTCTCCCCCCCCCACCGGGCACCGGGCTGGCGTCCCCCCCCCGGGGCGCCCCGGCACCACCCCCGCCCCCCCCCCCCCCCCCCCCCCCCCCCCCCCCCCCCCCGCCCGCGGGGGTAGCTCGCCCGAGACCCGCGCGCACGTGTGGATCGTCGCGTCGTCCACGCGCCCGCGGGGGTAGCTCTGGCGTGACGCCCACGCCTGGTGGTGACCGCGAGTCGTCCCCGCGCCCGCGGGGGTAGCTCCTGCTGGCGGTTGGTGTTGTCCACGCAGTCGTCGTCCCCGCGCGCTCCGAGGGGGGAGCTCCCCCCGGAGGGCAGCATCGGCGGCATCGGCCGGTCGTCCCCACGCCCGCAGGGGTAGCTCCGTGCCGCACTGGAGGTACGAGGCGGTCAGGTCCTCGTCCTCGTGCCTGCGGCGGTAGCTCCTGCATCAGCTTGTTCTTTAACGTTTCAACGATCAGGGGTTGGAGCTGATCAGAGCTTCAGCGGCCCGTAGGTGCCGTTCCCGAAGGTGAAGATGGTCGGCTCCGCGTCGTACTCCTCGCGGAAGTATCCGCCGTAGCCGGGTTCCTCGATGTGGGGTGCGAGCAGGTCGAGGATGGTGACGAGTTCGCCCATCTCGTCGTCGAGCCAGTAGTTGCGGCTGAACAGGCCCCAGGCATAGAGCTCGCGGCCGGCCACGGAAACGCGGGACTGACGCCGCAGGGACGCGAAGTCTCCTCCGGGCAGGCGGCCGTCCGGGTCCGGGGCGAGGACCGGGTATGAGTGCTCGTCCGGGTCGAGCCCGGTCGGGCGCTCGGCGGTCAGACCGAGGTGCCACCGCAGGGCGTTCAGGACCGTGTCGGGGGTGTCGTCCCGGAGAAAGCAGGTGAAGACGACTTCGAAGTGGAGGCTCACGGGACCGCATTCTGCCCGGCGCGGCCGACAGGTCCGGAACCGGCGCTCTGCAGTCTGACGTGATCGCGTTCGAGCAGGGTCTCCGGGCGCCTGACGGTCTTGCCCACGTCGTAGCGGGTGGCCGACTGTTGGTTCTTCGAGCCGGGCGGCCTGCCGGGGCCGGGACGGGTGGGTTTGGGCGCACGAGCCGGGCAGGGCAAGGCCGGGCGGAGGTTTCTGAACCCCCGGCGGACGCGGGCCGGGGTGAGTCTGTTCGGTACCGTCGGCCGTTCCCAGGGGCGGCGGACGTCTTCGGCGAGTTGCCGGGCGAGACGAAGCTGGGTGTGCGCGACGATGGTCAGCCACGTCCACCGGTCCGCCGCTTCCGGCGTGCGGAGCTTCGGCCGCGTCCAGCCGAGCGTCTGCTTGATCATGCGGAACGTGTGCTCCAAGTCGAATCTCTGCAGGAATGCCTGCCAGCGCAGATCGATGTCGGAGCCGGTCATGCCGGTGGCGGAGGACCACAGCCACAGCGGTAGCGGGTCTCCGCCGCCGGGCAGGCGGTCGACCTCCAGACGGAACAATGTTCCCTCGATGATCGGGAGTTCACTGTCGTGGTCGATCCAGGCGGAGCGAGTGGTGAGCCGAGGGGGGCGGTTCCAGGCCATCGCTCGGGCTGTGCCGTAGCGGTCGGTGACCTGGACGGTCGCTGTGTCGGCTTCGCCCCAGGTCTCGGGCTTGGCGAAGCGGAACTCCCTGCCGTGCTTCGGCGGGCGTCCGCCTTGGGGATAGGCCCGGGCGCACTCCATCTGCGTGGGTGTGGGTCGGCGCATGACGCGGTCCGCGCGCATCCGGCCCAGGACCTAGACGTGCAGCCCGTCGAGAAGGTAGGCCATGCGCGGGGCGTCGTAGTCGGCGTCGAAGACGACCAGGACGTCCCGATCGCCCTTGCGCCACTGCCCGCGGGCGATCAGATCCTCGACAACGCGGCGGACCTGGCGGGCGGTGACCTCGGCGACGTCGTCCTCGGGGCCGAGCCGGACCGCGTCCAGCAGCTGACACCTGAAGCCTTCCCGCTGGGGCAGGTCGCGCCGGATCCAGTCGCAGACGATGGAGTAGTGGCACGCGTAATCCTCGGGCGGTGAATCTCCCGGTGTAGGTCGAGGACGGTCACTTTCCCGTCGGTCTCGTCCCAGCGTTCGGCCAGGTAGGGCTTGAACGGATCGAGCTTGCTCGGGAGCTGCCGCTTGCGGCCCTTTGACCATGTCCTGCCAGCGGGCCGCGCGTGCATACCGCTGCACGGTGTGCCGTCCCCAGTCCAGATGCTGAGTGATGCCCCGCAGGCTTATGCCCTGGGCGAGGAGTTCGTGAACGAGAGCATGGTGGACGCGGCTCGCTCAGCGAACTTGCCTTTCGGTGCGTCCGTTTCGTCGATCTGGCCGGGGCTCGCCCCGGTCGGCGTCTTCCAGGCCGGCTCCGGCTCTGGGCCCGGCAGCGGCAGGTCGCGCAGGCATCGCGGGCCCGCCTGCCGCGTCGTAACGGGTGGCTGGCCGCTGGTTCTTCGAGCCGAGCGGCCTGCCGGGGCCGGGCCAGGTGGGTTTGGGTGCACTGGTGGCACTGGGCCGCTGCTGGGCCGGTAGTGGCGTCCGCGAAATGCGCGAGCCCAAGATCGAGGCTCGCACGAGCATCCTCGAGGCGGCCTTGCAGCGCGCGGACCGCCACCGGCATGGGCGTGCTGGCGAACATCGACTGCCTGATCACCTCGTCCAGCCGCCGGTGGCCGACCAGGCCATCGCCTTCGTCCGCTCCGCGCTTCACCAGGCCGACGGACGCGCCGTTGAAGAGGTCGCCGCCCGGCTGACGCGAACCGAGGGATGCACGCGGCAGGTGGGCTGCCTGGTCTTCGCCGACGCCACCGACGACCAAGGAGACGACCCCGAGGGCGGCGGCGACGATGCCGAGAACGTCGAGTCCCACCCCAGCAACGTCAGCCTGGATTCGCTGTTGGACGAGATAGCCAAGCTGAAGCAGGTCAGGGTGCTTACGGTGCTGACTGACGCCTATTGATACGGTCGGCGGTCAGATGGTCACCGACGGTGCATCGGATCCGATAGAGGAGATGCAGAGGCATGCGTGTTCGGGCAGTGGCGGGAGTGTTGGCGCTGGCGGCGGTATCGCTGGCTGCCTGCAGCGGCCAGTCAGACGGCGGCCACGCGGACAGGAACGGCAGTCCTCGGAGCCCCTTTCAGCAGACGCAGTCCCTCGCGAAACTGAGTGTGCCGGCCGCTTACGACGCGGGTGAGGGATGGGACATAGAACTCAGCGCTCCGAAGGGGGCGGGGCCGGTGCACTCGCCCGTGGCGGCCGTGCCCGGCGCGGGTGAGGTTGCCAGCATTCAGGGGGCTTCTAGCGGCTACACCACCATCGTGCGAGCCGCTGACACGGGGCGGATCAAGTGGTCTTCAGCGCCATGGAACGCGCCCATGGCCAGCGATACCGAGCAAGCGCCGGGTGTGACGGTTGTCGATCAGGATGGCCGCGAGTACATCGTCACATACGCCCAAGGCGTGCGGGGGAAGGACGCACTGCACGACGGCACCCCGGTGGTCAGCCTGGCGGTGTACGCCGCTGATGGGCAGGGGACGTCGGAGAAGCCGCTACGCCAGATCGATCTGCCGGTCGAAGGAGAGCCTTTGGTGCAGGTGTCCGCCTACGGTGGCCGGGTGCTAGTCGGCCTGGGAAACATGGTCAACCCGGGTCCGTATCCGGAACGCTCGGTTGCGGTGAACGTGGTGACAGGCCAGAGCACCGCCTACAACCATCCCGACGAACTGTTGTCCCCGTGCGGCCAGGCTGACTGTGCGGGGGGCCGTGTCATCGCGGCCACGGCGGAAGGCCCGTTGGTTGGGGTGGACAACGGAGGGTTCGGCCTGGTGGGCCACTGGTTCAGCGACTCTGTGCGCCCGAGCGGAACCGAACGGACCGGCGACCTCGCTCCCTTCAACGGAATGGCCTACGGCGTCACCGACGGCCATGTGCTCGCCGGCTGGCAGGCCCCGGACAAAGAGGACGGCACTGCCGCCGATCCGGTGTGGTCCGTGCACGATCTGGCAACAGGACGTCTTCAGGCATCCATGACCTGCGGCTACGCCCTGGACAACGACATCAACGCGGGCAACTACGGATCCAACCGCGAGTACAACATCGTTGCATCACCCGACGGTCGCTATCTCGCCGCCGGGCCCGTCGTCTTCGACCTGCACCGCAAGAAGGGCATCTGTCTGGCCAAGAGCGGCGACCGCAAAGCCATCGCGATCGTCTCGATCCGCGACGATGGAACCGCCTACGGAGCGGTCCAGGAGGACTCGACTGCCCAAGGCAGGGAACCCGCCCCCGTACAGGTAGACCTCAACGAGGGCCCGGACACTGCGAAGGTCCTCGCCCGCGGCACCCGTGTGCCATTGGTGACCAGCGTAAAGAGCGCGGGACTCTTCCTGAGCCGGGACAGCGAGGGAGCCCTACGCATTTCCCTGCGTCGCGAACGATGATGCTTACCGTCCCCGCTGATCGCGCGCCTGAACGACAGGCAGTCGGTGCACTGGGAGGAGGAGGCTGCAGTTCCGGACCGGAACGGCCTGGCAGGACGTGCCCGAGCGGTACGGCTCCTGGGCCACTCTGCACACCCGCTTCGGCCGGTGGGCCAAAGACGGCACCTTCGAGCACATGCTCCGGGCCGCCCAGGCCGAGACCGACGAAGGGGCAACTCCATGACACGCTTCGACGACCTGCTTTCCAGGGCCTACCTCGTCAAGGAAACGCACCGTGCCCCGCGATGTCCTGGCGCTTCGAACGCCGAGGCCGGGCCCTGGACTTCGGCCGGCCGCCCCGGCATGACCTGCGCGAGAAAATGAACGCGATTCTCTACGTGGACCGCACCGGCTGCCAGTGGGCCTACCTCCCGCACGACTTCCCGCCCCACCAGACGGTCTACGGCTACTTCGCGAAATGGCAGACCGACGGCATCTTCGCCCAGCTCAGCGGCATGTTAAGGGAGTTGATGCGCCAGCAGGAAGGCAAGCGCCGCCACTCCTCGGCCCGCGTGATCGACGCCCAGGGCATCAAGTCCTCCACCTCCGTCCCGCCAAGACTCAGGGCACCGACGCGGCCAAGAAGATCGTGGGCCGCAAGCGCAGCATCATCACCGACACCCTCGGCCTGCTGCTGGCGGTGCTGGTCACCGCGGCCGGCGTTCAGGACTCCGCCGCCGGCCGCCCCCTCCTGGAGCGGGCCGCCACCGACCACCCCACTCTGCGCAAGGTCTGGTCGACGGCGACTACCGCAAGCACTTCGTCGCGTATGCTGCCGCCCTCGGCGTCGACCTCGAAATCCCCCCGGGACCAGGGGATCCGCCCCGATCCCGAAGCGGTGGACGGTCGCGCGGACCTACGGCTGGCTCATGCTGCACCGGCGCCTGGCGCGTGACTACGAAACCCACCCGCACCGCTCCGAAGCCATGATTCATCTCGCCATGACCGATCTGATGGCCCGCCGCCTCACCGGCGAGACCACCATCTCCTGGCGTGACCCGACATCACCGGATCAAATTCACATCCCGGGATGAAACATCGGGAGAAAATGACCTCTAAGGCGCGACTGTATGCGTGACCTGCAGCAGTCGTGATCACATGGGCGCCGAACCGGGCCCGGCGCGCGCAACGAGCTGTACGGCTTCGGCGTGGCCGTGTCCATAGACCGTGCGTGGCGTCGGGCACGCCACTACGAGCTGGGGGTCGACCGCCCCAACCGGTGTGGGTGCAGATCTCCTCAGGGGGTCTGCATCCGCTCTCGATCTTCACTGTGTTAGAGGTATCGACGCCTCTCTGGCGGACCCCATAGGATGCGGCGCTCAATTCACCGAGATCAAGCAAAGAGGGGGGCGCGGAATGCTACTGACGTGCCGGAAGTGTCGGCAGCGCGAAGTTGCTTGGGACGGGATCAAAGGACTGTGTCCGGTCTGTCAGCAGGAGAGTGACTTGTCGAAGCCGCCTGAGCGTCGCGGGCGCAATGACAAGGCGGTGTTGCTGGTCCAGTCCAAGGTGAGTCCCGGGCGTGTTTCGATGACGGGCCCACTGCTCACGGTACTGGCTGCAGCCGCGGCGACCGTCGTCAGCGAGGCCGTGCGGTTCTCCGCCGAGCGCACGCGGGCACACCAATGGGCCTTGGCCGCCGCTAACAACGGCTATGATCGGCAGACTTTGCACAGCGCACTCCAAACGATCAACACCACGAGCATGTTGCGCTTCTTGGTCTTCATGGCAGTTCTGTACGCCTACCAGCGGTGGGCGCGAGCCGGCCACGCGAACGCCATGTCACGCACCGACATCGGGCTGGGATGGTCCAGAGCCCTGCCAGGCGGCCGCGGAGCCGTCTGGACTTACGGCGCGTGGTTCCTGTCGGTTTTCGCTGCGGCCTACGTCTCGTTCGTGGTCAACTCCAATCTCCAAACGCCCAGCGACTACGAGACCGCGGCGAACGTCGACGCCATCTACGGCCTGGCCCGGATCTCCCTGGCCGTGCTACTGAGCGTGTTCGTGGTGCAGTTGACCCTTGGGCTGAACAGGCTGCTGGCCACGCCACAGGCGACCGACGTGGCCGACCGGCCCGTCGAGCTGCAGACCATCGACGAGGAGTAATGTCCCACGCCTGGTCACAGCGTCGGCAGGGGCGGACGGGGCCATGCCCTGGGGGATGGGCTCGGAGGCTGGCTCGGTGGTGGTCTGCTGCTGGCCGAGGGCGGCTGGACCGCCCCGGACGAGCAGCAGGAGCTGGTGGACGCCTCAGCTCAGAGCGAGGCGCTTCAGCGCGGTCGTCTAGTGCCGCATCAGCCAACGTTCGCCCTGTCGGCTACCTCTCGTGGGCGGGCGTCGGCTGTGGCCAGTTGGTCCGTGATCTCCTCGGCGGTCAAGACGAGTGCGAAGCCTTTGCGTAGGACGGCGAGTTCTGGTTCCTGCCGGGACTCGTCATCTGTGGCCGTGACATCTGCCCCGAACACGACCTTGTAGCCCCGTTCGTATGCCTGCCGGGCTGTGGTGCCACAGCAGTAGTTGGTGAGCGTTCCCGTGACAATGACCGTGTCGCGGCCGAGGTTGCGGAGCATCGTGTCGAGCGGGGTGTCGTAGAACGCCCCGTAGGAGGGCTTACGGATCAGGGCCTCGTCGGGGCGGCGACCCATCTGGTCCCACACCTCGGCCGGGCCCGGCCGACGCCACTCGGTGTCGGCGTGCGGAAGGTAACGCAGGGCCTTCGGCCGGTCCAGTCCGAGATGCGTGTCGTCGAAGATGGTCCAGATCACCGGGATCGAGGCGGATCGGCATCCCTCGACCAGCCGGCGCAGTCTTGGTGCCATCCGGGTCGCCGCCGGCACCCAGTAAGGGCTCCAGCCGGGCCGGACGAATTCGTCCTGCATGTCGATGACCAGTAACGCCGTGCGCTCCGGCCGTATGTCGAAGGATGCCCGGCCGTGCTCGTAGGCGTCACGCGCCCGCGCGGTCACCCATTCCTCGGTATACGACATCCTCACCTCCCTACATCGATTCGAGATACCTCGTTTCGATGTGCGAGAGTAGCAGCATGCTGGAACTCGCGATCCTGGGATTCCTGGCCGACGGGCCGCTGCACGGCTACCAACTGCGCCGTCGGATAGCGCACCTGTCCGGCCACACCCGACCAGTCAGCGACGGCAGCCTCTATCCAGCGATCAACCGCCTCGTCCACGCCGGGCTTCTGGACCGCAGAGCCGAGCCGGGCGCCTCGGCCGCCCAGCGCCACACCCTGAGCCTGACCGCCGCCGGCCGCACCGAGCTCCTGCGCCGGCTGCGGGAGGCCGACGGCCTGGACATCAGCGACAGCACCCGGTACTTCACCATCCTGGCCTTCCTCTCCCAGCTCCCCGACACCGCCGACCAGCACGCGGTGCTCCGCCGGCGCCTGGAATTCCTGCAACAGCCCTCAAGCTTCTTCCACGACGGCGAGCGCCCACTGCGCGCTGAGGAAACCAGCGACCCCTACCGTCGCGGCATGCTCACCATCGCCCGCGCCACCAGCCACGCGGAACAGTCCTGGCTACGGGAAATCCTGGGCTGACGACACCGGCAGGCCCCGCCGGTCCGCGCCCTGGACAATTCGGAGTCGAGAAGATGGACGGGTGACGGTCCTCGACATCCGCGACGCCGTACGCGGCGTGTGCGAGGCGGGGCGCCTGACGGCCGCCGCTACGGGGTGCCGTCGACGCCCGACGATGCTGCGTTCGGCGTGCCGACCTTCCGGCGGTAGCGGCCCTGCGCGGCCTGCTCGGAGTCCACACCGGGCGCGGCGGCGATCTGCCGGAACGTCAGCAGCGGCTTGCCCGTGCGAGTGCTGACTGTGCGGGCGGCCAGCAGCAGGGCACCCTCCAGGCCCTCCAGGTCGTCGTGGGCGACCTGGAGCAGGGCGAGCGCGGCAGCCACGTCGCCCGCAGGGTCTTCGGGCACCTCAGTGATGCCCGAGGTCTCCCTCCAGCGCGGAATCGCAGGCGAACACGCGCTGAGCCTGGTGGGCGTGGACTGCGTGCAGGAGGGCGGTGATCGATGCGTGCGGAGTGCGTTCGCGGATCTGCGGGAGGTCATCCTCGCCCGGCCCGTGACCGGCAGTCAGGCCGGAGGGGGACCGGGCCGCGGCCGGTACTTGGCACCTCGGTGCAGGGTGATTGCCGATGGGCCGCCACGGTGGTCATGGACGGAGCGCGGGCCCGGTCAGAACACGTCGGTGGTCCACAGGAGGTCCATATCCCATGCGATGTCCAGGGATTCCTTCGCTCCCTGATACCACGCACGTTGCGCGGTGTCGTCCGGCACGGTGTGAAGTGCCGCGAGCACATCGGCCGGCATCCATGCTCCACCCCAGTGACCCAGCCAGGTCCCAGGCGTCTTGGCGGGTTCCGGGGTTGGCGGTATGGCGTAGCCCTCGCTCCGGAGAATCTTCAGAGCGATATCCCGTTGATTCCTCATCAGATGCTGTGGGGAGAAGATTCCGTAGGAATCCAGACTGATTCTGTTCCCGTTCAGGTAGGCCTCCCATGCCGCCTCCGCCGTGGGCTGATCACGCCAATCGACCACGGGGATCTCCACGGAGGGCCGCGCCGCCCACGGGCTGCCGGTACTCGCGCGCACTTCCTGCGGTGCGGATCCCACCACGACGAATGCGAGCTCGTGGCACGGGACAGGGAGCTCGATGCTCTGTCCCGTCCCGCTGTCCCAGGTGGTCGTCATTCCCGCCGCGATCCGGACGATGTACTCGCCATCGTCAAGTCCCTCATGCGCGTCGAACAGAGCGTCCTCGCGTATCTCGGCCGGCACGCCGTCCCGATTGAAGAACTTCCGGATCGGAGGGCCTCCCGTCGCAGAAACGATCTCGAAGTCGTAGTTGCCCGGGCTGCCCAGGTCGCGGCCGAGTGCGTAGGACGAAACCCGACAGGCAATACCGTCTTTCACCACGTACGTCTTCCGGGCCAGACCGCAGGTGATGAACTTGCGACCCTCAGACGTAGGAACTCTCACCTCCAAGCGCGTCTGCATCAGGTGCAGGCCGTCCTGAGACACCGTCTCCACCCAGTCGGTGTGGATCCTCCCGTTGGTCATGCTGCTCTCCCTGCCGTTCGGTGCGAGTGGATTCGATGCCCGGCCGCGGGCAGGGCCCGATGCCGTCCGGCCCGGAGGTGGGCGGTCACGGTGTGCCGGATGTCGGTCTCCGGGGTGAGGGACAACGCGACGGTGGCCTTGCCGCTGCTCAAAGCGCATCTACGGGCTCGTAGAGCACGTCGGTTCTGAGTATTGTTTTCGTACCCTCAAGAAGCGGGGCCGAGTCGTGAAGCGTCCGATGCCAGAAGAGGAGCGCATCGCCCGGTTCGGGCCGGTGGGCACTCAATATTTCCTCAGGCTTCGCGAGCCGCGGCCAGTCAGAGAAGTCACGTTGCGCAAAGGGGAGATCGTTCTGCTTATCGGCGATGAACCGCGTTTCTCCGCCCACGCCCTCATACGACAGGTAGATGACGACCGTCAGGAGAGTGCGCCTTCCGTCGGGGGCGAAATAGGGCGAATCGTAGTGCGGGACGATGAATCCGCCGTGTTCGTACGTGATGAAGCGCATGCGTGGATTGACGGCCGCCGGCCTCCAGGGTATTCCGTCCGAATCCGTCGGATCGTCCGGTCCCACTTCAAGCGATAGAAGCGTCCGCAGCCTGCGGTAGAATTCTGCCGCCAGGGATGTGGATTCGGCGGTGGCGCGGCGATGAGCGACCGGATCTCCCTCTGCATAGTTGGCCGCAATGCCGTCGCGACCTACTGGGGCAAAGCGCTGGGCGGCCAGTTCGGTGGCGAATACCTCCACTTCGGCCGGAGTGAGGAAATGGCGAATCACCTTGGCCTTTGGGATCTCCGATTCGATCGGGGTCCATGAGTCATCGGCAGATATTCGGCTCAGTGCTTCTTCGGAGAGCTCGAAGGGATTCACCGGCATTTCGAACATGATCACTTCTCCGTGCTGAGGCCGTCGTCGATCCCGACGTGGCCATGGGCCCAACGGTCCGGAACGGGGAGCGGGGACCGCTGGGCGATTATCGTCACGATGACGATATTAGGTCGGGATGAGCCCGCAAAGCAAGCAGGACGTACCCAACGCGGCGGAGAGGGCCGGGAGACGGGGCGGGGGCCGGCTCAGGGGACTACCGAGGCGAGGTAGTCCCACGCGGCGCTGGGCTGCTCCGTACTGGAGCGGCTGACGCCATTGAGGGCGTCGACCTTGCCGGGCACCGACCAGGTGCGAGTTCCCTCCGCGCGCGCCCTTCGCACGTTAGGGTCGTAATGTCCGCAGGGGCGAGGGCAGCGCCGCCTGGCACGAACTCCAGCCGGACTGCTGCCGCTTCATGCCGGCATGACACGTCAGCCCGCGCCTGCGGTGTGCCGTTGCGCACCTGGCCGACGTCACCCCAAGGCACCTGGTTCACCTAGCACTAACGGTTTCCGCTTGAGGCCGGCCGCGGGTCACGGCGGCCGGTGATGGCCTGGAGCCGTCGGTGCCCGTGGATTTCTCGCGCGAGGTGCTCGATGGGTACCGCATGATGGCCCCCCGACCACAACTCTCATGGGGGGACCATGAAGGCCCGCACCATCGCGACCGGACTGCTCGCAGCTGCCACCCTCTCACTCACCGCGTGCTCCGGTTCCGACTCACCCGCCGCCCCGGCCAAGCCGAAGACGCTGCCCGGCACAGTACAGGCAACGCCCGCTCACCTCACCGCCAAGCAGGCCGCCGCTGTGCTCGCCGAAGCCACTGGCGTCACCACCCTGGGAAACCCGACCGACAACACCGCCTCCTGCTCCGAGAAGGCTGCCGGTAGAGAGCCCGCCCCGGCGTCCGACTGCCTGCAGCTCATCACCACCGACACCGTGTCGATCTACGAGTACCCGGCGCCCAGAATCGCCGCCCACCGAGTGGAGTTCATGGCCAGCAAGGACTGGCAGCAGGTCGGCCGGTTCGCCCTCGCCTGGAATACCCGCAACCAGAAACGCACCGACGCCGCCCGCCGCGCCGAACTGGTGCAAGCCCTCCAGGTAGTGACCGCCGCCCGGCCGTGACGACGCGTCGACGGCGAAACCGCCAAGATCGGTGCCTGGCTGGCCGAGGGCCGCCCAAGCACCGCTCCGGCCAGCCCCCTGAAGCGGGGCGCGCGCCTGGTCGCGGCTCGGTGGGCTCATTGGAAGGATGCGTTGAACAGGGCGTATTCAAGCAGGTCGGGCGAGGTGTTGGACGGCCAGTTACCCGTTGCTGCTGCGTGACTGGCGGCCGCCTGCATGAAGGAGAGGTAGACCGCGTAGCGGTGCGGTGACCAGTTCCTGTCCCGCCAGACCCAGCTGGCGATCGAGCCGTCGGGGTCGTGGCCGGTCTCCCGGCCGACCGCCTGGGCCAGGGACCGCAGACGCCGGGCCAGAACCCGGTCGAGGATGAGCGGCTGGGGGCCGGTCGCCGGCGCAACCGTCTTGCCGGCGAAGTACAGGAACTTGGTGTAGAACGACGGACCAAACCCGGGAACGAGGCCCTGGAGCCCTGCGTAAGCAGCTTCTGCGCTGCGCTCGCTCAACGTGGCGACCGCACGGGCCAGGGCAGTATCCAGGCCCTCGAAGGCCAGAATTTTTCGCAAGGAGGCAGGGCCGCTGCCGCCGGGGGAGCCGCTTTTCCCCTTCCCCCACACGTAGGTGGCGACCAGAGCTTCCCGGAAGGCATCGCGCCGCAGGGCGTCCGCAACGATCGATGCCGCCTGCGCCCGGCTGATTGCGGCATCACCGGCGTCAGATGTGGAAGCCAGTGCCCGGGGCCAGGGGGTGATCTGTGCCCACCGGCTGGGGGTGTAGCGAACCGTGTGGGCGCCTGGTGTCCCGTCCGTGAACCTCATTTCATTCCGGCTCCACCAGCGGCTCAGTGCCTGCAGTGCAGGATCGGGCAGCAGGCGGGTGGCCATTTCCCGGTCCACCGCGTCCGCCCGGCCTTGTCTGTTCATATTCCGTCCCGAGGCCTTCTGTTCAACATGGCTTCTCTGCCCGCGTCTGCTCGCGTGGGGCGAGGGTTCCGAAAGCACGGCTGCCCTCACACGCCGCGCGCCAGCACGGATGCACGGGGTTTTCCTGTCGGGTGGTCGGGGCGGCCGCGTGGGCAGGGGCACAACGACCTGCTGGGCCTCGCAGCCCGGTCAGCCTGGCCGTCCGCCGTCCTGCGACGGGTCTGCTGACCCGCGCCGGGGGGGGCTTGAACCAGTAGCGGACGCCGTGGTGGTGGGAGCAGGTGCCCGGGGAGTGCCGTGAGTACGAGGGCGAGGCGTCCTTGCACTTCGCGGTCTCGTACTTGTTGCTGGGCTTCTTGCCGTGTGTCCAGCCGCATACCCCGGTGGTGTGGTGGGCGGTGTTGGTGGATGGCAGCGTCGCCGCGGACGCGCGGGTGCGCTCATGAAGACGCCCGCGACGGCGATGGCCATGACTGAGGCGGCAAGGCGAGCACGCAAAAGGGCCCCCTGAAGTCGAGCAGGTGCAGGGGGACTCTATCTAGCTTTCAACCGCTTATGGGTGCGTTTGGGCTTATACCGTCGCGCACAAGGAGGTACGACGTGAGACTCGGAGGCCTTGCCGGACGACCCCGGCAACGCTGGCTCACGCCGCCAGATTCCTCTGGCTGGTCCTGCATTTTGAGGATCGTGGCGGTCTTCTCGACGCTCTGGTGGAGGCCATGCAGGGTGCAGGAGTGCTATGTGAAGGACGGCACCGTCAGCGACGTCGACCCCGGAGAGTAGGAGAGGGCGACGATGAGCCTGTTCGGGGACGGCCTGGACGCCGCGGTGAGTCGTTCACCCGTCCGGCGCCCAAGAGCGCGGGCGCGTAGACGCGGTACCTCGTCAAGCAGCTGAAGGGCACCAGGGCGGTCGCTGTTCGCACAAACGACCGGTGCCCTGGCCAGCCACGCCTACGACCACCCGCTCATCGCCGCCGGGGCCGGCACCCTGCTGGAGGAGATCCGCCAGCACATCCCCGACCTGGACACCGTGGTGGTCGCGGTCGGCGGCGGCGGCCTGTTCACCGGCGTCACCACCGCCGCCCAGCACCACGGCATCCGCACCGTCGCAGTCGAACCGGAGAACTGCCGCGCCCTCAACGCCGCCCTCCAGGCTGGCGCCCTCATCGATGTCACCGTGGACTCGATCGCCGCGGACTCCCTCGGCGCGCGCCGCACCTCGGAGATGGCCCTGCACGCCGCCCGGCAGGACCGAGTGCACTCCGTCCTCGTGCCGGACACCGAGATCATCCGCGCCCGACAGGCACTGTGGGACCACCGCAAGGTAGCCGTCGAGCACGGTGCCGCCACCGCTCTGGCCGCGCTCACGTCACCGGACCGCCACGTCCCCGACCGGGACCTGCCGGCCCGGCCCGGCGCTGTGAGCCGGAGCTACCGGCCCGGCAACGGCGAGAAGGTCTGCGTGGTGCTGTGCGGAGCGAACACGGATCCCTGCGACTTGGTGAATCGGCCCACCGCACACTGATGAGCGGCCCAGGGGGGGGGAGGAACTCCGTCGGCGCTGACGGCGAGAGGGCCGCCCGGAGCTTGTTTGCCGCGACTCGTTCCCGGAGGCCGGGGCAGGCGGTGCTCGTGGATGTACTCAGCGGCTGTTTCGGCGCTCCGGCCGCCGTTGCGCCAGCTTGTCGGCCGGGCCCGTGCTGCGGACGGTCCTGGTGCGGCCCGGCCGCCCGCCCGGGCCCTGGGACGACGCTGAGCGCCGTGAGGGATGCTGTCCACCGCGGCGGTCGTTCGAGGACCGTTTCCCCGGCCCAATGCTTGGACTTCGTAGGCCAGTAGCCCCGGCCGAGGGGCTCGGCGGAAATATGTCAGAACGGTGAGCGGACCGTCGGCCGCTCTTGAGTAGAGGAGCTGACGGCCCTGGGGCGGGGGCCGGGGTCAGTGCAGTGTGCTGATCTCAGCGGCGGAGAGCGTGCGCGGGTAGACGTGGACGTCGGTGACGGATCCGGGGAAGGCGAGGTACGGAGTGCTGGCTGCTGCGCTGTTGACGCAGCCGCCGACGGTGAGGGGCATGGAGGAGTCGTACTGGGGGCTGAGGTTCTTGTCCGTTCCCATCAGGGTGCCGTTCTGGTAGAGGGCCATGACTCCACTGCTGGAGTCTCCGGCGACGGGTGCCCGGTAGGTCGCGACGAGATGGGTCCAGGTTCCGACCGTTGCGGTGTTGGGGGCTCCTTCTGCGGTGGGGAAGTCGGAGTTCTCGTCGTTGGTCGTCGTGGTCTGGAACATCCAGGCGGCGCTGGGTTTGTCGTAGGACAGGTAGAAGGCCTGGTGCTGTGTCGTGCCCTGGCACAGAGCGGTGGTGCCGAGCGCCTGGTTGATCTTCACCCAGGCGGACACGGTGTAGTCGCCGAGGGTGTTGACCGCGCTCTGCCTGCTCTTGAGGAAGCCGGTGCTGCCGTCGAAGGCGACGCTGCCCGGCATCCCGGTGGGGGCGTCGGTGCCGAAGGTGGCGCTGCCGGATGCGGTGAGGGGGTTGAGGGAGGCGGTGTCGATGCCGTTGGAGGAGAGTTTCCACTCGTCCTCGGGCATGCCCTTGTCCCAGCCGGTCGGCACGATCACGCTGGCGGCGCCGGCCTGGCTCGCCGTCATCGCGTAGGGGTAGACCTGCACGTCCGAGACGGAGCCGGGGAAGGCGTTGTACGGCGTGGTCGCATCGGAGCTGTTTATGCAGCCGCCGATGGTCAGGGGCATGGAGGAGTCGTACTGGGGGGTGAGGTTGGTGTCGGTCCCCATGAGGGTGCCGTTCTGGTAGAGCGACATCACTCCTGTGTTGGAGTCTCCGTCGACGGGTGCGGTGTAGGTGACGACCAGGTGTGTCCAGGTGCCCACTGCCCCGGTTCCGGCGTCTCCCTCCGCGGTGGGGAAGGCGGCGTTCGCGTCGTTGGTGGTGGTGGTCTGGAACATCCAGCCCTTGTTGCCGCTGTCGTAGCCGAGGTAGAAGGCCTGGTGCTGGCTGGTTCCCTGGCAGAGGGCCGTGGCGGCAGCTGCTGAGTTGATCTTCACCCAGGCGGAGACGGTGTAGTCGTTGAGGGTGTTGACGGCGGTGTGGTCGCTCTCGAGGAAGCCGGTGTTGCCGTCGAAGGATGCCGTGCCGGCGCTGGCGTTGATGGCGTCCGGTCCGTCCGGGTTGAAGGCGGCGCCGCCGGTGGCGGTGAGGGGGTTGTCCGTGTTGCTGTCGGTGCCGTCGGTGGCCAGCTGCCAGTCGTCTGCGGGCGTGTCGCTGCCGGCGGTGAGGGGGACGATCAGGTTCGGCGCGATGTCGACCACACCGGTGTTGGTGTCGTTGAGGTACTCGGCGGCCAGGTCGGTGTAGTAGCTGTCGGTGGGACTGCCGTTGGAGAGGTCGGCCGCGGTCACGGTGGAGGACTGCGGGTCGTGGCTTGTTGCGACCGCCGCGGCGAAGTCGATGACCTGGCCGGGGTAGGTGGACCTCAGGAAGTCGTTGACCTCCAGACGCGCGGCTTCCTGCGTCGCGGTTGCGGGGTGGACGGCCGTGAACGGCGGGATGGTCGCGAAGTACACAGTGACGGCTGAGTTCTGGTCGACGGAGATCTGGCTGTCGTCGGTGCTGTAGGCGCTCAGCTGGCTGCCGAGCGCGGCGAGGCCGCTTTCGACGGTTGTGGCACAGGCGTCAGCGCTGGCGTCCTTGCAGCTGAGCAGGTCGGTTGCGCCGGTGGAGACGAGGACGGTACGCACGTTGCTCTGGGCCAGCACGTTGCGGTCGACGGGATTGGAGGCGCTTCTTGGGATGCTGGCGGTGTTCTGCGGCAGCAGGCTGCTGGGGCTGTTGCCGTTAGAGCCCGCGTTGAGGACGCCGTAGTCCACGGCGTTGTCCCCGTTGGGGTCGGTGACCATGGCGTTGGTGATGGCATCGCTGAGGTGGTGCCGGCCGTCGCCGCTTGCGGTGTCCGCGTTGACGCTCTGGTCTCCGTAGAGGACCAGCGAGCCGGTGGGAGTGGTGGTGGGTGTGGTGACGTCGATGCCGGAGAGGTAGGGCAGACCGGTGTAGGTCGTCGCCTTGTAGCTGCCGGCCGTGGTGTCACCGGTGTGATCGGCGGTGTCGCTGGTCACCCACACGGGTGTCTGGGCGATGTCGTGCCCGGGCATGGCGGTCACTGAACCGTGTATGTGGAGGCTGACCAGGATGGTGGTCTGCTGGTCGGCATGCAGGGCTGCCGGGTCGCTGGTGACTTCGCCTCCTGCCGGGATGGTGACAGAGGAGGAGCCGTTGAATGCCAGCGCGGTCGGCTTCGCTGTCGCGGTGGCGCCGCCCGCAGTGCTGTCCTGGACGGCGACGGAGGCCGCGTCGAAGGTCACCGGGGTGGTGCCCATGGCGTTGGACAGGTGGATGCGTACACCGTCACCGGTGTCGGTGCCGATGCTGATGTGCGCGGGGATGCGGAGGTTCTGCCCGCTGATGGTGGCGGCGCTGCCGCCGGCCTGGAGCACCTTGGCGGTGTCCTGAACGGAGGACCAGGTCCCGACCCAGTGCCGGGTGCCCGTGCCGCTGCCGGTCACGGTCGTCGGCCGCAGTCCGAGTCCGAGGATGTGCAGGGATGGCTGGCCGGCCTGGACGCCGTTGGTGAACAGAGGCAGGGTGATGCTGCTGATGGCCGAGCCGGGGCAGTCCAGCGGGACGCTGATGGCGTAGATCTTCAGGCCGGATGGCGGGCTGGTCTGGGTGTTGTTGCTGTGGTTCTCGTGGACGAGGGTGATCGAGGCCGCGGCGGCCGGACCGGTGGTCCAGTCGGGGACGGAGTCCAGTTGGTAGGGCTGGTCGTAGGTGTTGTTGCCGTCCACGCAGTTGTTCTTGGCGTAGGTGATGGTTCCGGTGGCTCCCTTGGCGGTGCCGCCGGTGGCGAAGGCGAGGAAGACCAGGGCGTCACCGTTGTTCATCACGCCGGTGCCCGGCAGGGTGATGGTCTGGCCGGAGGCGAGCATGTTGTCGTAGGTACCGGTGCCGAACTTCGGCAGGGTGATGGTGGCGCCGTCGACGGTGACCGTCTTGCCGCTCTGCCAGCCCGATGCAGTGGTGAGATCGGGGGAGTTGATGCTGTTGCCGGAGCCGTCGGCGTCGGCCGGGCTGGTCGTGGTGGTGAAGGTGCTGGTGGCGGTGTTGTTCAGGCAGCTGCCGGTGGCGTTGATCGCACAGGTCAGCGCCGGGCCGAGCCGCAGCACGTCGACGCCGGCCTGGTAGCCGGTGGATTTGGGGTCCTTGCCGGTCAGGGTGAGCGTGAGGGTGTGTACGCCCTGCTTGAGGGTGAGCAGCTGCCCGTTCGCGTCCTTGGGGATGCCCAGATTGAGGAACTGTGTGGTGGCGTAGGGGCTGTAGGCGTCGAAGCCGCTGATCAGGGTGGCCTGAGTGCCCTGTCCTGCGTCGAGGATCAGGCGGTAGATGCCGTAGTCCTTGGCCTTGGTCAGGTTCGCGCCGAAGCTCCAGGGGCCGTCCTTGGGTACGTCGAAGCTGAGGGTGACGCTGTCACCGCTGGTGACCTTCGAGGTGCTGCTCTTGTTGGCGAGCATGGCCTGGTAGCCGTCGGCGAAGTCGTATCCGCTGCCGGCGGCCTGACTGATCAGCTGGCCCCCGCTGCTGGTGGTCGTCGCCTTGGGCACGGCAGTGCTTGTGCCGTCGGTGTTGGTCGCGGTCCAGCCGCTGATCATCTTGTCGCCGTAGGCGTACGTGGGTCTGCTGGTACCGGCGTAGAAGGCGTAGGACGTCTGGGCGATGGAGGTCGAGCCGGCCTGGTCCACAGCCTTCACGTACAGGGTGTGGGGCCCGGGCGAGCCAGGGGCGAAAGCGGGGGAGGCGCTGCCGTTGATCACGGACGTGCCGGTGCCGGGGCCGTTGTCGGATGTGGCGTAGTAGGCCTTGCCCGGGGTGATCTTCGTGCTGGCCGTCAGGTGATTGACGCCGCTGCTGGTGTAGACGGTGTTGCCGAGGGTGGCGTCCAGCGAGAACAGGTAACCGGTGATGTTGTTGGTGTGGTTGTTGCTCAGGACGAAGGTGCCCGGGTCGCCGAACGCGGCGCCAATCTGCTTGGCCGGGAACTGGCTGGACGTCACCGTCGGCGCGGGCGGGGCGCTGGTGTCCACGGTGAAGGTCTGCGTCTTGGTCCACACTCCCGCGTCGGTTCCCGCCCAGTAGCCGGCCGCGTTCTGGGCTGTGGCTTTCCAGGTGTATGTGCCGTCCGGCAGATATGGCGTGGTCCAGTCACTGCCGTTGGTGTTGTACCGGGCCCGTTCCTTGGAGTCGAGGTTCGGGCCGAAGCCCTTACCCACCAAGGTGCCCGAAGAGTCGTAGACGTGGTAATCGATGCGCACCAGCTCGCTGCCGCCGGCAAGGTCGGGATCGACCGCGCGTGCGGACAGCGTGGGGGTGTGGGTGGTGGTCATCGTCTTGCCCATGCTCAGGATGGACGGCTTGATGGCGGGGGTGCCGGTGCCGCTCTTGAGCTTGGGCCGGTAGCTGTAGGTGACCGACATCGTGGCGCCGCCGCCGTACGCGAGCTGCTTCCACTGGGACGCGTCGTTCATGTCGGGCGACTGGACCATCAGCGACATGCTGCTCCAGCCGCCGGCCGCCGCATCCCGCGCCCGCGAGGTCACGTCGAACTCCAGCGAGGGCGGACTCACCCAGGAGTTGGCGCCGTCGGTGACCGGGCAGGTACCTGCCTCGTGGCTCTTCGGATCAGTTCCGAGTGCGTCGGTGCGCTTGACGGGCTCGTGGCCCCAGTACAGCGAGGAAGAGTTCCATCCGTCGGGGCGGCTTGTGCCGTAGACGGCAGCCGGGGTATCGGTGCAGGAGGCGGCGGAGAGCTGCTTGACGAGCAGCGAAGCGCTGCTGACCACGGCTCCCTTGATGCCGCTGGTGTTGATCTGGTAGTACGTTCGCGCTCGTTCACCGTTGCCGGGATAGGAGTTGTCCCAGCCTTCCCGGGCATTGGTCGCACCGGTCGTGGACGTCGAGTTGTAGACGTTCCACCCGTTGTCGGAGATCCGCGCCCACTCCAGCTGGGAGGGCCTCCCGCTCCATTCGGGGTCCACGTACACCGGGTATCGCGTGGTCTTGCTGGCCAGCATTTTCTGGTCGATGCCGAGCAGTTGCCGGCCCGGCCTGAGGCTTACGCGTACCTGGGCGCGATGGCTGCCGACCTTGCCGGCCGCTTCGTGCTCGGCACGGGCGGCCGAGACGGTTGTGATGTGTGACGGCGCGGCGTCGGCGGACCGTCCGGCACTGTCCCACATCAGCGCGGTGTCACTGTGGAAGACGGTCTTGCCCGTGTGCTTGTCGGTTGCCTGCGCGCCGCCGTCCGTGGTCCCCGTCAACCTGAGATTGGTCGACGCGGTGTTGAGCGCGAGGCGCCGCAACAGGGGACTGGCCGCGGCCTTGGGCGTCTTGATCACCAGCATGGAAGAGTAGCCGGAGGCGTCTGCGGTCAACTGGAGGTCAACGCCGGGCAGTACATCAGGGTAGGTCGCGGTGTCTTTGGCCACCACAGGTCTGGGCAGTTTTCCCGGCCAGGAGAAGGACAGCTTGTCCGCCCCGCTGCGCAGGGTGACCAGGGGGCTGGAGCCGCCGCCGGAGAACGCTACGGCTGTCACGGCGGCCTGTGGTGTCCAGGTCCCGTCGGCTTTGCGGACGAGGGTCGTGTTGACCGGGACCCACTTGCCCGCTTCCTGGACGCGCTGCGGCATCGAGGAGTCGGAGCGGGTGAAGGTGCCGTCCGGGTTGGCTACCACCACAGTGCCGGTGTCGGTGAACTGATCGATGGTCACCGGCTTTCCGGTGGCCTTTGCCTGCGCGGAGGCGGCCTCGGTGGGATTGAGACGGCCAGTGGTGGATTGAGGATCACTGCTTGACGAATCAGCACCGGGCGAGGAGGCCGAAGGGCCGGATGCCGCCTGGGCGGGTGCCATGCCGATCAGCGAGCCGGCAGCCAGGGCGACGGCGAGGAGACTCGCGGCCGGCCGTAGAACGAACGGCAGGGACCCATCTCTGGGTATGCGGGAGGCCAACATCGAAGTTGGGATCCTTCGCAGCTCATGCGGTTCCCCCCCTGGGCCCCGCGCCAGTTCTGCATTCTCAGACGCGGATGCGTGCAGGAGCCATCTTCAGGCGGCCGATGAGCGTCCGTTTTTGACGTATGCGCGTCAGCTTGGGTTCCAAGCCGGGTGATTCCTTTACCTTCCATGTGGAGATGCTTTGCATTCTGTGTCGATCTCGGCACTTAGCGTGAAGATCTGAGGGGGGCGTACCTGACGCTGGCCCCATCGTTGACATGCACTCACATCGCAGCTGTGCCGCGTGACTTGTGCAATTACGGGGATCCAGGAGGGGGACGCACGCAATGGCGTGGACAACGGGGCAGACAAGCGGCCGGGGGACGCGGCTGCGACGCACGGCAGTGATCACCACGGGGGCCTTGCTGCTGAGCTTGCTCCCCGCCGGCGCAGTCGCCGCCGCCTCCCCGGACAAGCCGCATGCGTCCTTGCCGGCCGCTTCGCACGACAAGCCCATCCGCTTCACCCGTGTCACACCCAAGCGCGGCTCTGCCTCCCGGTGGTTCAAGCACTTCGATCCGACGGGCCACACCCGCCTCCCCGTACCGGGCAGTGCCGTGGTCACGCTGCCCATCGCCGCGATTTCCACCAGCCTGACCGCCAAGGCGACTCAAGTCCGTGCCGGGAACACGCCTGTCCTGCTCGGTGCTGCCGCAGGCGCGCGTCCTGGGACGACCGCTGTCACCGCCTCGCAGCGCGTGCGGGTGAGCATCCTCGACCAGAAGGCCGCTCGCAACGCCGGCGTCCACGGCGTGCTCTTCACGCTTCAGCGCACCAGCCCGGGAACCGGAAAGGTCGCGGTACGGGTCGACGACTCCTCGTTCCGCTACGCCTTCGGCGGTGACTACGCCTCCCGATTGCACCTGGTCCAACTGCCCGGATGCGCACTGACCACCCCGAAGCTGGCGCGCTGCCAGACTCAGACGCCGGTCCGCACAGCCCCTGGCACACCGCTGTCTGCAGAGGTGCCCGTGCCGCAGGCAGCCACCACGGCCTCCGGCGCCGGTCTTTCTTCCAACGCGGTGACGACCTCCGGATCCATGATTGTCATGGCCGCGACCTCCGGAACGTCGGGTGCGTCCGGCGACTACTCGGCGACCAGCCTCTCGCCGGGCGGCTCGTGGTCGACCTCAGGGAACACCGGCGCGTTCACCTACCGCTACCCGATCGCGCTGCCCGAGGCGATCGGAGGCGCGACGCCGAAGGTCGACCTGTCGTACGACTCCTCCAGTCAGGACGCACGGACGGAGGGGACGAACGACCAGTCCTCCTGGCTGGGCGACGGCTGGAACACGACCGAGAACTTCATCGAGCGGACCTACAAGTCCTGCAGCGACGACTCCTCGTCCGGTGCCCCGAAGAACGACGGGGACAAGTGCTGGGGCGGGCAGATCCTGACGCTGTCGCTGAACGGCACATCCACTCCGATCGTCTACGACGACGCAACCAAGTCTTTTCACGCCGCTGACGACGACGCGACGACCAAGATCGAGAACCTGAGCGGCGGGAAGAACGGCACCGACAACGGTGAGTACTTCAAGGTCACCGAGAACGGCGTGCAGTACTTCTTCGGCCTGAACCGCCTGCCCGGCTGGTCCAGTGGCAAGGATGAAACCAAATCAGTCTGGACCGAGCCGGTCTACCATGCACACGACGGGGTGTCTGCCTGCCCGGACAGCACGGACTTCGCCTCCACCTCCTGCACCTTGGGCTACCGGTTCAACCTCGACTACGCCGTCGACACCCACGGCAATGCCACCGCCTGGTACTACACGCCGGAAACGGGCTACTACGGCGCCGACATGAAGGACACCGCGGTCGCATACACCCGCGGCGGCACCCTCTCCCGCATCGACTACGGCATGACCTCCTCGAGCATCTACTCCGGCACTGCGCCCGAGCAGGTGCTCTTCGACACCGCCGAGCGCTGCATCGCCGGCACCCCCTCGGGCAACACCTGCGCGGACGACCAGTTCACGGCGGCGAACGCCGCCTACTGGCCGGATGTGCCGATCGATCTGAACTGCACCTCAGGCTCCACCAACTGCACCAACCACGGACCGAGCTACTGGTCCCGTAAACGCCTCACCGCCATCACCACACAGATCCAGACGGGCGGCGCCACCAAGCAAGTCGACAAGTACACCTTCACCCAGTCCTTCCCCGACGGCGGTGACCACGCGCCCACCCTCTGGCTGGACTCCGTCCAGCACACCGGCCTGGACACCCTGGGCGGAGCGTCCGGCAGCGCCTCGACACCGGCAGTGAACTTCGACCCGCCGCTGCAACTGCCCAACCGTGTCGGGACCATCCCGCAGATGCCGCTGATGTACCACGACCGCATCCAGACGGTCACCAGCGAGACCGGCGCCCAGACCACCGTCACCTATGACCGGCCCGACTGCTCCACTGCACCGACGAGCGACCCCAACGACCCCACGGACGCGGCAGCCCAGACGTTCGCATCGACCAACACCCTGTCCTGCTTCCCGGTGTACTGGACGCCCTACGGCCAGCCCTCGCCGTGGATGGACTGGTTCTACAAGTACAAGGTCACCTCCGTCGTCACCGAAGACACGCACAACTCCTACCAGGACGGCTCCGAGCCCAAGCTCGAGACTGACTACGCCTACAAGGGCAACCCCGGCTGGCACTACGACGACGACGAGGTCGTCAAGGCCAAGAACCGCACCTGGGGCCAGTTCCGCGGCTATCCCGAGGTCGACGTCACCACCGGTGATCCCAACGTCTTCCACAAGACCAACGGCGCCCAGATCCACGACCAGAAGACACTGACCAAGACCTACTACTTCCTGGGCATGAACGGCGACACCCTGCCCGGCGGCAAGACCCGCTCGGTGCCGGCGCTCTCCAGCCAGGACGGCACCACCACGGTCGCGGACGACGACACCCTGGCCGGCCGAACCTTCGAGACCGACACCTACACCAGCTCAACCGGCACCCTGAACAAGGCTGTCGTCACCGTCCCCACCACCATCGGCCCCACCGCCACACGCTCCCGCAGCGGCCTGCCGGACCTCACAGCACAGATGGTCCGGACCACCAAGAGCCTCACCCGGGAGTCGGCCTCCTACGGCTGGCGCAAGACCGAAACGGACACCTTCTACAACACGACGCTGGGCAAGCCGACCACCGGCATGCCTGTGCAGGTCGACGATCGCGGCGAAGTCGCCGACAGCGGCAACGTCGCCAAATGCACCTACACCCGCTACCTCACCGGCGCCGTGGACACCCTGGTCCTGCCCGCGGAAGTGATCACCACCGCACAGGACTGCTCCGGCGCCGGCGCCACCCCCAGCGGCTCTCTGATCTCCGACACCCGTACCTCCTACGACGGCAATGCCTTCGCCTACGACGGCGACGGGCAGCAGAACCCGGCCCTGCCCAAGATCGGTGACGTCACCCTCGTTCAGAAGGCATCGGCCTCAAACGGCGCGACCGCGACGGCATTCGTGGACGAGACGGCCACCAGTTACGACTCCTACGGCCGCCCGGCAAAGGTCACCCGCACCCCCCACTCCGTTGCCCCGGACGGCAAGAGCCTCGCTCAGACCATCTACACCTCCTACACCCCCACCACGGGAGAGCTGCCCACCACCGAGACGACCGTCACCCAGGTCACCCCGGGGGTGGACTGCTCAGCAATCACCACATCCTCCAAGGACTGCCAGCTCGCCAGCACCACCATGGACCCGGCCCGGGCCCTGCCCACCGCCAAAAAGGACGCGGCCGGCCTGCTCACCTCGCTCACCTACGACGCGCTCGGCCGACTGACAGCCGTGTGGCTGCCCAACGAGATCAAAGCCAACAGCGCCCCGGCGAACACGACCTACACCTACAACCTGTCCCAGTCGGCCCCGACGACCGTAGCCATCAACACACTGCTCGACAGCGGAAGTTACAAGACCAGTCAAACGCTGTACGACGCGATGCTGCGCCCCCTCCAGGTGCAGGAAACCGCCGAGAACTCCAGCACAACCGTCACCGACACCCAGTACGACTCCCACGGCTGGACGGTCGCCACCAACAACGCCTACAACGTCTCCGGCACCGCTCCCGGCCCCACGCTGATCTCCGTCTCACAGGTATCCATCCCCGACACCACCGTCACCGATCACGACGGGATGGGCCGCGCCGATCTGGTCACCGAGGAGCACGACGGCCTCAAGACGTGGGCCACGACAACTGCCTACACCGGTGACAAGACCACCGTCCTGCCCCCCAAGGGAGCCGTAGCCATCACCACGGCCACCAACGCGCGCGGCCAGAACACGGAACTCGACCAGTACACCGCCGCCCCCACCCTCTCCGGCACCGCAGCCGATGGATACACCGCCACGGGCGGCACCACCTCGTCCACCACCTACGGCTACAATCCCGCAGGACAGCAGACACAGGTCACCGGCCCCGACAAGACGCAGTGGACGTTCGACTACGACCTCCTCGGCCGCAAGACGTCCCAGACGGACCCGGACACCGGCAAGAGCAGCTACAAGTACGACGACGCCGGCAACCTGGTATCCACCACGGACGCCAGGAAGACCGAACTCGACTACACGTACGACCTTCTGGGCCGCAAGCTCACCGGCACCGACAAGTCGAAGTCGGGATTCCAGTTCGCATCGTGGGCCTACGACACCCTGCGCATCGGCCTGCCGACCTCCTCCACCCGGTACGTCCAGGGCACCACCGGCGGCTACACCGTCGCCGCCACCGGCTACACCGTCCTCGGCAAGCCGACCGGTACCAAGATCACCCTTCCGGCGTCCGAAGCACCACTGCCGTCGACCTACACGACGACGTACACCTACACACTCAGGGACCAGCTGCTCGCAACCCAGAGCGACCCACGCACCCAAGGCCTCAACAGCGAGGTCATCGGCTACGACCGCGACACGCTTGGCAACCCCACGCAAACCAGCAGCAGCACCAACATCTACGTCGCCAAAACCGTCTACACGAACTATGGCGAACCGTCCCAGGTCACCATGGGCGCCTCCACCAACCCCGCCTCGGCCACCTACAGCTACGACGACCAGACCCGTCGAATGACCGAGCGCGTGGTCAGCCGCACCCAGGCACCCGGACCAACGGTCGATGACACCAAGTACACCTACGACGCCGCCGGAAACCCCACATCCACCACCGACCAGCAGTCGGAAACCGGCAACACCGTCACCGACCAGCAGTGCTACACCTACGACGCTCTCGACCGGCTCACCGACGCCTGGACCGCCAACGACAACTGCGCCGCCAGACCGCCGACCACCTCTACCCTGGCCACCACAGCCGGCTCCTACTGGCAGAGCTACAGCTACGACGCCATCGGTAACCGGCACCAGACCGTCGATCACGCCATCGGCAGCTCCGGCACCACCGTCACCACCACCTACACCGACGGCTGCACCACCAACTGCAACTCCACCGGCACTCAGCCCCACACCCTCACCGCCACCACCGGCGGCACCAACCCCACGGCCTTCGGCTACGACGAAGACGGCAACCTGCGCACGCGCACTCCGCGCACCGGCCCCGGTCAGACACTGACCTGGGACGACGAGAACCGCCTGGCCCAGGTCGACACCACCGGCTCCAGCCCGACGGCCACCAAATACCTGTATGACGCCGACGGCAACCAGCTCATCCGCCGCGATCCGGGCCAGACCACACTGTTCGCCGGCGACACCGAGATCGTCGTCAACACCAGCGTCACCCCCAATGTCCTCCTCGGCGCCGTCCGCATCTACGCACACGGCGGCACCGGCAGCCCCGTGGCCGTCCACTCCAGCCTCCCGGGCGGCGGGGTGAAGTACCTGTTCAACGACCCCCACGGCACCGCGACCCTGGCCATGGACACAACCACCCAGCAAGTCGCCCGCCAGCAGTACACCCCCTACGGCCAGCCGCGCACGAGCGCCAACCCCACAGCCTGGCCCGACCCCACCCACACCTACCTCGGTAAACCCCAGGACACCTCCACCGGCTACACCGACATCGGAGCCCGCAAGTACGACCCCACGCTCGGCCGCTTCATCAGCCCAGACCCCGTCTTCGAAGCCACCAGCCCTCAGCAGCTCGGCGGCTACACCTACTCCGCCGACAACCCCATCACCAACAGCGACCCCACCGGCCTCTTCCTGCCCGACATGAACGGTGGCTGCGGTCACGACTGTGACGCTCCGGCGCCATCCGATGGGGACAGCCGATCAGACGGCGGCAACGTGGCGGGGAACACGTGGCAGCCCTGCCCCCGTAAGTGCGGAGAAGACCCGGCGGGTTGGAACGCCGTGCGGAAGGCCGATAAGGCCGAGACAACCGACCAGAAGATCCACGACTTCGAGGCCGTGGGCATGATCTCGTTTGGCCTGTTCGCCGCTCTGCCCGTTGGCACGGCCTGCATTGAAGGCGGACCTCTCATCGGCCCCGCCTGCGTAAGGGGAGTCGGAGCGTACGGAGCCGCTGTGAACGGCATGTTCAGCGGAGCCGACGAGGGTCTGGGAGAACCAGAGCCGACGCCGCGTGGTGGATGCAGTTTCACTCCCACGACACGCGTGCTCATGAAGCACGGTAAAACAAAGGCGATAGCCAAGATCAAGGTCGGCGACTCCGTCGAAGCCGCCGACCCCAAGACGGGCAAGCACCAAGGCCCCCGCCAGGTCCTCGCCAGATTCATCAACCACGACAACGACCTCATCGACCTCACCGTCCACACGTCACCCGGCCACTCGGCAACCCTCCACACCACATCCCACCACCCCTTCTGGGACGACACGGAGCACACCTGGGTGCCGGCAGGGCACCTGAAGACGGGCCACGCCCTGAACACTGCCGCAAACGGCCACGTCCGCATCCTCACGGTTCGGGTGCGTCGGGGTGCGGCGGACATGTACAACCTCACCGTTCATGAACTGCACACGTACTATGTTGTGGCGGGCGGCGTCCCGATCCTGGTCCACAACGCCTGTCCGAACCCCATTGGGGAATTGGGAGTCTCCGGGCGAGCGAGCTTTTCGCGACTCAAGACCGCTCTCGATGCTGCCACCAGTCGCAGCGCCGCTGAGGTGCGGGCTTCATTGACCCCTGAGCAGATCGCAGCGGGGCAGGAGAATCCTTGGTTGCAGCGAGCGTTCTACGGTTCGTCGGTGGAAAGTGCGGTGGCGGATGACCCGGCTGTCCTAGCCGATGGGAATATCTCGCACCTTGGAAATGCGATGCCTGGGCAGAAAGTCCCCGACTTCCACATCACTGTGGGCAATAAGACATTCGGTGTAGATATTACTGGGCCTAGTAGGACTGCGTGGTCTAGCCATATGGGTAGATCCTACATAACGAGTCCATATCAAATCATGATATATAATGCGCCCTCGAATGAATTCCTTGCCCAAGTGTTCAGGTAGGCTGAGTCGACTCGGAGGAGGGAAGTCGGTCATGGCAGTTCGCATCGAGGGTCAGTCGATCCAAGGAGTTAGGATCATTGGATCCGGTCGGGCGTACTCGGGAGTCGAGTTGGTGCGTGACACTGTGAGCACGTGTGTTGTCGCCCAGTTCGACGACCCGGGCTACGGGTTGGTGGTCCGAGACACGCTTGTCCAGGGCTGCACGGTAGACCGCTGTCAGGTCCAAGGGGTGTACTTCGAAGGGGTGACGGTCGACGGCCTCAACGCGAAGCAGATTCACCGGCTGTACGGGTGCGTTTTCAATCGCGTGGTACTCAAGGGAAACATTGGGCCGATCATGGTCATGCCTCCGCATAGGGGGCTTTCCGATCGAGAGCTGCATATTGCTGGAATGGTGGAGAAGTATCGAGGTGTCGAGTGGGCGCTCGATATTTCCGAAGCCAGCTTTGTTGACGCAGACTTCTATTGCGTGCCTGGCGATCTGGTCAAGTATGACCCGGAAACCCAGGTGCTTCTGCGGCGTGATAAGTTCGATGGGATACACGCCGGGGACCTTCCGACGTATGCGGGCATCTGGGTCAGTCGATTTACTGAGACGCCATTTAATTCAATCGTGGCAATCGCTCCTAGGCGATCCAAGAGCTTCTCGAAGTACATGCAAGATATCGAATGGCTGCATGAACAGAACTTGGTCGGATAATGATACGATGGGGGTTCTTTCGGCGGGGCCTCACTTCGAATTTTGCGCCAACAGTGGCAACACGTCAGCGCACCAAGAAGCCCCGCCGGATGCATTCCGGTGTGGGCCGATGGGTTGTCTAACGGCAGTAGTTGACGCTGTGGTTGAAAGGGTAGCGTGATAGTGTCAGTCCGATCCCGGCGATGAAGCCGCGGTTCTTCGTGGGCGGAGCGAGGTCGTCGATCGCGCGGGGTTCGAGGTTGGCCAGGGACTTCTTCAGGGCCCAGACGCCTTCGACGGGGTTGAGTCGGGTGCGTAGGGCGGGACTGACGATGGTCAGCGGGCGGACCAGAGAAGGATGCCGGCAATGTGGAGTCCGGCAAGGTAGATGGTCGCGGTCTTCTCATAGCGGGTCGCGATGCCACGCCACTGTTTGAGGCGGTTGATGCACCGCTCGACGGTGTTGCGCTGCTTGTAGGTCTGGCGGTCGAAGACCGGTGGCCTGCCGCCCTGACTTCCTCGACGCAGTCGGTGACGTTGTTGGTCTGCCGGAACAGGGATCACCGCGCGGATGCCACGTTTGCGCAGATGGTCTCGGACCGCGCCGGAGGAGTACGCCTTGTCGGCCAAGACCATGTCGGGCCTGGTGCGGGGCCGTCCTCGGCGGCGGGAAACGCGCAGACGGGCCATGATTTCAGTGAAGGCGGGGGCGTCGCCGGCCTGGCTGGGGTGAGAGTGAACGCGAGGGGTCGACAGCGCCCGTCGGATGCGATGTGGATCTTTGTGGTTAACCCGCCGCGGGACCGGACGATGGCATGGTCGGCCGGTTCGCCAGCCAGGGCCCCGGCCGCGTGCTGATGAGCTCGCACGATCGTGGAGTCCACCGTCACAGCCCAGGCCAGGTCCTCCTCGGCGTCGGCTTGAGCCATTAGCGCGATGAACACGCGCTCCGAGGTGTCGTCGGCGGCCCAGATTCGCAACCGGTTATAGACGCCCTGCCAGTTGCCGTACTTTTCCGGCAGGTGGACCCACTGCGTTCCGGTCTGGAACTTGAAGGCGATCGCGTCGATCACCTCATGGTGGTCCCGCCATCGGCCACCTGGCTTCGGCGTCCGGTCGGGAAGCAAAGGCTCGACACGCGCCCACTGCACGTCAGTTAGCGGCATATCGGATCAACGATCCGCTGATGGGCGGGCATCGGGGCGGTGCGCCGGTTCCAGCGCAGCGCGGCATCGGGCAGGTTCAGGTCCCGGTGGATCTCGATGGCGTCGGCGGCCGTGCGGGCCGGCGTGTAGGAGCTGATCCACGAGGGTTCGCCGCCGAGGGCGGTGTCAGCGCGTTCCAGGAGCCGTTCGGAAGCGGCGAGCGCGGCGCCGGCGGCGCGGGCGTCGTTGAGCCGGGCGTGGGCGCGGCCTCGTCGAGCTTGGCGAAGGCGAGAACGCGGGGGGCCGCGTGGTGGCGGGTGTGGTCGTGTCGTCCCTGCGCCCGCGGGGGTAGCTCGAGCGGCTGTCGCACCTCGCGGAGCGGCAGGCAGTCGTCCCCGCGCCCGCGGGGGTGGCTCCCGACCTCCTGGGGCAGCTGGCGAGCGGCGTCACCCAGGCCAGCCGATGAGTCCCCGCACACACGCAGGGTCGGACGGCACCCGCCGGCGCGTAGCGTCGGGCACGGATGCGAGGTGCCGGGGGAGTGATGGCGGCTTGGGTCAGGGGGCGGGGGAGAGCAGGGGCCATTGGCCGGCACACCCCCTGCTGTATCCCATGTTCCACATCTGCGGTCCCGTTCCCACCGCACCCCTCCCAGCCCCTCCAGAACGTTGGCGAGCGGTTCCAGTAACGCCGCCGCCTGCCCGGGCGCCCCGGCGCACACGCACAGGGCGCGCACCACAGGCGCCACCACCTCGCGGAGCGCCGCGCGCTCATCGCCTTCAGCGGTCGCCGCGAGATGGTGCAGGTCCTCCACCGCGCTCTCGCAGGCTAGGGCGAGGGCCAGGTTGAAGGGGTGCAGGGTGTCGGCTGTCCCTTCCGGTGCGGCCAGCTGTTCCCGCACGTGGTCCGGCTCGGTCAGGCGTCATCGCAGATGATGCCGCTGTTTCTGCAGTTGTTACGTGGCAGGTCCAGCGGGAGCTGCGCCAGCTTTTCCCCGACTGTTCCGGCGGACACTGCCGTCGCACCGGGCGCCTGCTCGGCTCCCCCCGTTCGTGTAGCTGTTGCCGAACGTGGCGTTGCCGACGCTTCGTGATCACCGGAAGTTGTGCCTGCCTGCGCGTCAGCCCCCGCTGGCCACCCTCCAGTCGTGCCTCAGTTCCTGAAGCCCCATCAACCGGGATGCACCGCTGGAATGACGCCGTCCTGCCCGCGTATCCGGTCGGTCTCCGTCGTCGTGGCGCCGACGGGGTACGGCCGTCACCCGCGAGTGGAGTGCGACTTCAGCGGATGCGGTGCTTGCGCCAGAAGGGGGCGAGGTCCCTGTGCGTCATCGACTGTGCGGCCTTCTTGAAGTCGGCGGTGGTGGAGACGCCGTACCAGTGGTCGTGGGCGTACTTCTTGATGAGGCGCGCCATGGTGCCGGCCCCGAGGACGTGCTCCAGGTCGGCCAGGACGCAGGGGCCGATCCCGTACACGACCTGGAAGTACTCGCTACGGTGTGTAGACCAGTAGGCCATCGAGTTGGTGAGCGCGGCGGTGGCGCTCGGCCAGGAGTCGTCCGGCGAGCATTCGAACCCGTCCCAGCGGTAGTAGCGCGCGTTGGCGTACTGAGCGAAACTCTCGTCCAGCCAGGGTGAGTTGTACTCGTCGTTGCCCACGACGCCGTACCACCACTGGTGGGCGATCTCATGGACGGTGGCGCCGCCCTCCTCCTTGGTGCCGA